>JAHFTO010000011.1 GCA_023269355.1 Chlamydiota bacterium
CAGCAGAGTTGCAAATCCTAAGCACAGGATCGATAAAAAGTCAGAAGAGAATCCTAAACGATGGGGGAGGCCGCCAACGGAGAAAGGAAGGATGATCCCGCCCATTTGGCCAATGGCAACGACGAGGGGAAATCCTCTTTTTGCGTGAGCCGTATTGGTGGTGTCTGTCGCAAACGCCCAAAAAAGAGCAATCACCAAAGAACCGAAGCTTTCTACGAAGACGTAGAAGAGATACCCAATCCCTCTTGTCGCGATCAAGAAGGGGAGGGGACGGGCTGCGATTGCCTCATGAGACCCCTGAAAGAGTGTCACAAGTCCGCTAAAGGCAAGCAGGGCGATGCCATAAAAGGCAGGCAAGATGATCAGCATTCTTTCTCGAGAGGTCTTCTCCAAAAGCTTGGTGTAGAAAATAACTAGGGGAAGTAGAGCGATAACGGAGGCTGTCTTGGCGAAGGGGAGCTGCAGCTTGTCTGCAAGCTGGATAAAAACGGCATCTTTTAAGGGTCTTAGGGTCCAGTAGATCCCGATGATGAGGGCAAAGATGAGCCCCATTCTAAGAAATTTTTTAAACTCTTCTTTCTCGAAATTTCCAAAATTAAATCGACATATCCATTGAAAAAATCGAAGTATTCCACTTGTCTTATCCATTAATTAACTCCTTGCCATAAAACCAACAGGATAACTCATTGTCTTTTATTTTTATTATTGTTATATTTGATAATTAAAATCGAATTATTCGATTTGAAAAGGGAATAATTTTATGGAAAAATTAGCGGATATGGAAAATTCGTTAAGAAACCTGCGCGTGGCCGATCTAGAGATTTTTATCACCGCCGCCCACCTTAAAAATCTAGGCAAGTCAGCGACCTTTCACCACTTAAGCCAAAGCGCTGCTAGCACGGTGATTCAGCGCGTCGAGGCCGCTTTTGGCATGCCCTTATGCACCCATGAAAAGCGTCAGTTCCGCTTGACGCCCGAGGGCCAGATCCTTCTTCCTCGCTTAGAGCATTGGGTCAAGCAACTCCGCGATCTCATCATTAAAAAAGACCAGATTCCTCTTCGTGTTGTAACGACCCATGCCATCGCTCAGATCGCTGTTCCTGCGCTTCTCACCATAGATGCGATGGAATTCAAGCACATGAGGCCTGATGAGGCCTATGCGTCAATTTTACGCGATGAGGCGGATATCGCTCTTGTCCTCGACAATGCCCCCTGGAAAGGAGTCATTGCTGCAGAGCTTGGCAGCGGCTATTTTCAGCTCTATTCAAGTACACCAGAGGCTGCCCTCAAACCCGTTCTGCTTCCCGAAGACCAGATGGAGGTCTTAAGCCTTCAGCAATCCTGGCAGCACATTTACGGCTATCCGCTACCCATTAAATCGCGCATCCCCAGCTGGTCGCTCATTGCCAGCATCTGCTCCAATTCAGAAGAAATTGGGTTTCTCCCAGACTTTCTGGGCAAGAAGCTCCACTTGCATCCCGTTCTTTGGCAACCCCAGGCAGCGCAGTATCGCGTTCTAGCTATCTACCGAAATACTGGCAAGCATCTGCAAGAGAGATTTGAGCATCTCGTCAGCCAGCTACGCAGCGTTTTTGCATAAGAGGTATTATGATACTCATTACCAGCATCCTTTGTTACTGCGTCTTATTGCAGGAACCTCAAAAAGCACCAAATTGCGATGAAGTAGCAAGTCTTGTGCAATCTGCACTTGAAGTGAATGAGCCAGTTGCTGTCGAAGAGCTTCCTGGCGGAAATTCTGGCAATCCACTTTTTTTAGCGACTAGGGGAGAAAATAGATACATCGTTCGTTTTTTTAAGTCTTCTGCTGAAGCTCACCATGAAATTGCATGCCAACGCGCAGCTTCCGATGCCGGCTATGGGCCGCATGTTTTTGCTGCCGATCCAGAGCAGAGATATCTCATTATGGAATATGTCGAGCCCATGACATCAGATCGCTACCGTGCATTAGGAACAACGTTATCCAAGATGCATCATGGGGATGCCTTTCCCACTCATGAAGCAGATATTTTTGCACGTATTCATACAGACATCGACAAGTTGAAAAAGAAAGAATCTTTCGGATTCATTGCTGTGCATTTAGAACAAATGATGCTTAAAGTCGAAGAAGCTATCCCTGCATCCGAGCAAAAGGCACCTTGTCATAATGACCTTCATCCCGGAAACATGATTTATTCGAGCGGGGTTTATAAGATCATTGACTTCGGAGACGCCATTCAAGACGACCCTTATTTTGATCTAGCGACCGTGATCGTTCACAATTGTTTCAATCAGACCCAAGAAGAGGCTGTATTAAGCTCTTATTTTGGGCGATCTATCTTGCCTGAAGAAAAGGCAAAGCTAACCCTGATGAAACAAGCGGTCTACATATGCTATGCTGCTCGCAATTTTTTGGCCAGTAACCAACCGTATGATCAAAATCAGGAGAGTAAGTTTGCTGATCAAACATTTGCACAGCTTATTGAAAGGTTTTTCTGGTCGGGTGATGACCAAGATAAAGAAGAGATCCAGCCCTTAAGTGGTTATATCTTTTATAGAGAAGCGGTGAATCATTTCCAATGTCGGAGCTAGTCCAAAGCCTGCGGTGTACACACTTTTGATTTTTTTATTCACTTTTGTTACATTCGAGTCCACAAATGAAAAAGGCTTCTCAAATGGTGAAAACGTTAGTGAAAGATCCCGGACTTCTTGTTGCCGGATATGTAGAACTTCTTGATGCTTTGAAAAATAAAATCCGTTCCTCGCAGCTTAAGGCTTCGATTTCCGTAAACACAGAGTTAATTCAATTGTATTGGGAAATTGGGCAAGAGGTTCTCCAAAAACAAAAAGACGAAGGTTGGGGTTCTAAAGTAATCGAGAGGCTGGCTAGAGACTTGAAGGTCTCTTTCCCTCAAATGTCTGGCTTTTCTCCTCGTAACCTGTTCTATATGAAACAGTTTGCGGAAGCCTACCCTGAATTTTCAATTTTGCAGCAAGCTGCTGCAAAAATCCCCTGGGGTCACAACATGGTTTTGATCGATAAGCTGGATGGGTTGAATAAACGACTCTGGTATGCCCACAAGACCATTGAAAATGGCTGGAGCCGCAATACATTAGAAATGTGGATCGAATCAGACCTCTATAGCAGGCAAGGGAAAGCGATAACGAATTTTGCAACTACTCTTCCCCAACCAGATTCAGATCTTGCTAACGCTGAGTTAAAGGACCCCTATTGTTTTGACTTTTTGATGATACGTGAGAAAGCGGATGAAGCGGAAATCGAAGAGGGCTTAATTGAACACATTCAAAAAGTCCTTATTGAGCTTGGCACTGGCTTTGCTTTTGTAGGGCGACAGTATCAAATTGAAGTGGAGGAGGAAACATTTCTCATCGATTTATTGTTCTATCATTTTAAATTAAAGCGCTTTGTGGTTGTG
Organism: Chlamydiota bacterium; assembly: GCA_023269355.1. Classification (GTDB taxonomy): domain Bacteria; phylum Chlamydiota; class Chlamydiia; order Chlamydiales; family Rhabdochlamydiaceae; genus CAJCIW01. The sequence goes on from JAHFTO010000011.1 coordinate 3,435, forward strand.
GAGCTCAAAAGTGGTCCGTTTAAACCTGAATATGCAGGAAAAATTAGCTTTTATCTAGCTGCAGTGGATGCTCAGCTTAAGCAACCTGGGGACGCACCATCGATCGGGATGATTCTTTGTAAAGCCAAAAAGAAACTTATGGTTGAGTACACTCTTCAAGATAGTCGACGTCCCATTGGAGTGGCTAGCTATACAACTAAGCTCTTAGAGGCTCTTCCAAAGGATCTAAAATCTAGTTTGCCGACTATTGAAGAAATTGAGGCTAAACTTACCAAGGATAAAGGTGAAAATAAAAAGCAAACAAAGAAGTAGACCAATTAAATAACCTGACTGCTTTGCTAACGCCGTCATGCTGCGATTATGAAAAATAAAAACTTTAATCTGAGAGGACTTTCTCAAGAGATAATCTCTTCTCTTAAGAAAGAGTCCAAGCGATTGCAAATCAGTGTCAATTCACTGATCATCAGATTATTAGAAGATGGCCTTGCGTTATCCAAGGCTCCTATCCATTATTATCATGATTTAGATCATCTTGCTGGCACCTGGTCCGAAGCTGATGAGGAATCATTCAAGAATGCAACCAAGCATTTTGAAAAAATCGATCAAGAACTTTGGGAAGAATAGAAATATAAGAGCGATCACTCCCTAGACCTATTACTTTAGAGGATGTGTTATATGCGCGGTTCTTCGCAAATGACCTGGTTAGTTGTATAACCTATTTTTTCCATATTTTTAAGGATACTGTCTGGGCCGGTATAATGAAATCCTCCAGCAATGGACAAGGGGAATTTCCCCTTTTTAATCAGCTTGTCAGTGGTTAGCGCCATTTCCATATTGCTGAGCGCCATGAGCTGTTTTTCTTTTTCTGTATCTTTACTGTACTTGTTTTCTAGTAGTTTCACGATGCCCATTTCATAAATTTCAGGATAGTATTGGCAGATCACTTTTTGAAACTTGGCTTCAAATGCTTTATAAGTGAATGCAAATATTGTACCGTCATTTTCTTTGAAGGAGAGGTCTCCGCGCTCAACATGGGTTTCTATCGTTTCTAAATCTACAATCTCGATCTGACGCTGTTTGGCTTTCTCAATAAAGAAAAAATCAATCCCAGACTTTGTTCCAAATTTCTCAGCAATGGCCTTGCCAAGCAGCTCAATGGCCTTAGGTAAGAATTCATCAGGAGTTACATTATTCAGGTTAATCTGATGCACTTCAAGCCCTTCTTTGACGATATTTCCTACGATGGATAGCATCCTCTTATCCTTCTGATATCCTGGAAAACATAAATCCATATAGGACCTTTTCGTTTTCATAGCCTCTTGAACATCTTTCCGCGTCACATCCACTTCCACACCTAGCACGTCACAGACATCAAACGCATGAAGTATGGCGGAATTGCAATTTTCCAAGATCCATTGGGGGACAATATGGATCGAACCTAAAAAATAGCCGACAATTTTCTCCGTTTTACGAATTTCCCACAGATAACCAATTGGCTTCATGGTATTTCTAAGCGGTCCTTCGATAGGAACCTGTAGCAAAGCCAAATCTACAAAGAACTCCCTGGGAGCAATATCAGAGTCGATGAACATGAGCGCTGGCTGTTTTTTAAATAGACCGGCAATTTTTTGGCTCTGTTTGATCCTTTGAATGTCAGTTTTTGTATTATGGTTAATGAGGTGGGCTTTAGATAATCTATTGTCCATTTCATATCTATTTTCACCAAACTCTTCTTTGTAGAGTTTTTCGAGTTGCTTATCGTCTGTATAAGAAACCAAAGGCATCTCTTCCATCGCAGAGAAAAACCCGGTATCCCAAGCTTGTCCGCGAGAGACCATCGTATGACGCAATTTTTCCAACCAATCCTCAGAAAGGAAGACCTTTTTAATCGCGAAATAAAATAGGGGAGATTTGAATAGGGCTTTAATTTGCTCATGAAAGCTCTTTTTTATTTTGTCTGAACTTGTCAAATAGACAACTTCTTTTCCTGCTTCTTGCGCTTTGAGCAGGATGTCTTGTTGAAAATCCTGCGCATCTATTTTTAACAAACATCTAGAGAATAAACTGAGGAAAAACAGAAAAAAGAATTGCTCTCGCGGATTGTCAAAAGAAGGCATCTCAATGTCAGGAATGTTCTGGAACATTTCTGATGTCTGTATCAGTTGCTCTAACTTGGCGCTATATTCTTTCAGCTCGTTTTCGGTAATGTATTCTTCAGTGTACTTGGCAAGTTTGGAAAGTTTTTTTGAGCCCAGTTTGGAGACCTCAGAAAGGGAGATATTTTTTTCTTCGCATTCCCGCTTAAATTTAAAGGCAATGACCTGTGCTTTTTCGAATGCCTCAACAAATTTCTGATTGGTGAAAGGGGAGCGTTCTGCATGAGTATTTGTCAGATAAATTGAGCCTGATTCTCCCACCTTCCACAAAAACCCGGCATTCGTACTTGTAACAGCATTCATAATTACACCACTTTAAAAATGAGTGGCCTAATTTGAAGCAAAGTGGCTTATCTCTCAAGGTCAATGATTTAGTTTGATGAGCTAACCTTGAACGTCTGATAATTGATCTTATGTTTCGTTTAGGTGGAGCCAAAGGGGTCGAGCCAGGCCCGGCCTTACAAAAGAAAAGGCAGCATTTTGTAAATGCTGCCCCAGAGGAAAGACTAAGATGGAAGGTTAGAACCCACCATTGGCTGTGTGCTGTGCGTTTTGCGCTATGTTATATTGTATAACCATGTTTAGATATCCATGAAATTCCGAAGTTCTGTTTAACAAATTCCTAGTAACGAGAGCTGTGTACCCTGCTGCTCCGACGGCAAGAGTTCCTAATGCTCCGCTAACGAGACCGCTAGTGAGTAATGCTCCGCCCGTTAATCCTGCAGTTACCCCTGCTCCGATATAGACTCCATTTCGTATGTAAATCAATACTCCTGCGGAGTCTCGAAGTGGGTTACCAAATGGAAGTTGGTACCCGATGTTTTCTAGGTAGCCTGGGATTAGAGCTAAGCTTGGATTATTTGTATTTACTGCCATGTTTTTCTCCTTTTAATTATTAGTTTTTCTATTAGTTGCATTCTTGTAATTAATAACGATTAGACTAAGGCTTTATCGTTAAATAATAAATAGTATTATATCAAAAGTTTAGTTTTATCTCAATATCAATAATAATTTTATTTGATTTAGTCTAAGGATGGTTCAAGAGTTTGTATTTATTATTTTAAAGCAAAAGGAAGTCGCGGGATGGAGAGCGTAAACATCTTAGGCTCAAAGTTATAAGAAACCAATCAGTATGCTCAGTGGATATTTGCCAAGGGCTGGGGACTGGGAGGTCCTCCTCGCTAATAATGCGTGGATTAACATATATTCGTCGCTTTTGAAATTTTGGCGACTTTATGACACTCTCTATTGCCCCCTCATTCCATCCGCGACCGATTGACACCATTGAAACCTTTTCTGATCGCTCTTCCCAGACAAATCTCTCCTTATCAACTTCTTTAGAAAACTTCTTCTCTCATCTGGAAGTGTCCGCCGTTCAGTTTTATGATTCTGTAAGCGCCTCAACGAATGCCATTTTCAAGGAAACTGTAGAAGAAGCAAGCTTTCCTCCATTGCTACTGCCGGATGAAGTCATTGCGCATATCTTTTCTCATTTGAGCACTAGCTCCGATTTTGATGCTTTTGCGACAACATCGCATAAAATGGGTAAGATCGCCCACTGCTTGCCAGTCTATGTATTTTACCCGGTGTTGCACACACATGTCTTAGTCCACCATGATCAATTTAAAAAAACTGCAGCAGCGTTAATTCAGACTCTATGGAAGCGCTCGTTCACACAAAAGGAAGCTTCTCGTGTAGGCGGTTGGGCGCTTAAGTCAATGGATTGTGAAAATCAAGAACCCATGGAACAATGTGCTCAAGCTGAAAGGGTTTTCTACAATACGGTGAAAAGGTGTTGCTTTAAAGAAGATGAAAAAATCAACAACGCTGCTTTTTCCGCCTATCTTCGCGCTGCATTTAAGCATCTGATAGGCAAAGCAGCTTGCGATTCTGTTGCGATCAAATTACAGACATCCGTGGATGGTCTTTGTGACCAGTTTTATAGGGACATGATCGAGGATTTTATAGATCTACCAGCTGAATGCATTACTCCTGATAGTTTCCAGCAAAAAGTAGAAGAAATGAAACCCTTCTTTGCCAAAAAAGAGATTGCGGAGATAGAAGCCTCTTTGCGGCAGGTCTCAAAGCTGAAACACGGCTATTCGTTTAAGAAACTCGCGGAAAGCTGTTTGTATTCCACCTCAAAATGTTCCCTATTTCATCAAACGAAGCAGCAGTTAATCACAACGAAAGTAGCTACTACTAAAGCGGAAATTTTAGGGCTGTGTGGATCACAGTATGCCACAGGAAAAATTCATGATGCTTTTCTAAAAGTACAAGAGCATGCGCGTAAATTAGAGCTATTACAACAAAAGCATGAGGAGAGTTTTAATTATTATGATTGTATGTGCTTCAACCTAGAATCTCTAACGCAAGTCCATGAAATAGATGTCGCTAGAAGTCAACTCATGTTCGCTCAAAATCACTATGCTGCGCTTATCAAAAGGCTAAATAATATTGCAGAGTGGTTGCTTAAGGGCAACATCTCTGCCGAGAAGTCTAAAATCGAACTCACTGCAAAACTAATAGTGCTTAAAAACGGTTTTTTTTATGACGAATTGTGCCGTGAAGTCACAAAAACTAACAAAGAAGATCGAAGCCTTGCTTTACATGAAATCCTAGAAGAGGACATTGTCTAGGTCTACTATATCCTGCCCAACAAAAAAACCCCGTCCAAAAGGACGGGGTTTTTACTCATTCAGCTGCTTGCCAAAAATTATTTCCCGCTCCAGCACCAGGAAGTGAACTTTGCGACCGCATCTTTTATAGGGAGCTGAGCTAGCTCGCTAATTCTATCCACATTAAGCGTATGTTTGACAGTAATTACTCCCCCGCCTGTACCAAGAAAGGTATCTTCATCCATTTGATAATCGACAAGTTTTTCAGTGATTTGCAAATTATTCGCACAAATACCCTTGCGCTGACGAGTAGCCATTTCTTCGGTCATAATGCTAAAGCCAACAGGCTTTTCATTAAGTGCATTCAACATTTTCTCATTCATCTTATTTACAGTCTGATTGAGAACACCTAGCCCTGTGAATACTGGTTCTCCTATTGTAGATTTGCAACAAATCACGTTAAAGCCTTTAGCATCTCCATTAGTGTGCTTCTTTTGATAATGCTCAGAGTTTTGAAAATGGAGGACTTCCCCTTCGAAGCAGTCGATGGGGTCCTTAGTCTGTGTGAGAAGGCAGGTAAGCGGGTTTGCATATGCCCAACTAATAACAAGCGGAGTTTTAGAATTAAGAGCAAACATGGCGTTAAATTTTTCATCCCCCAGTTCACTTCGGATCGCTTCGTAGCAGGCAATTTGGCAAATTTCCCCGCATCCAATCAGGCTTATTCCTTTACGAATGGCATCTATTCCGTCAGAGGGAGTTACACCCTGCTTCAAAAAGAAGCAATGACATTTAAAGCCAGAAGGGCTGTCAGTACATTTAATCATCGTAAAGTGCTTAGGCGAAACATATCCATGGAAAAAACTCCCCTTTTTAAGAAAGAATTCCAAACGATCTTGGAAGCCCATTTCTTTAAGAGCTTGGAAGTACTCATTGGGATAAAAACACCCCGCATTTAACTGATTTTTATCTTCTTTGTACTTATTCATCCGGTTTATGTTATCTTCGGCGATCTCTGTAACGACCTGAGTCACTCTATTATTAAGCCTCTGACTCATAGCGTGGATCTCTTGAGAAGTGACTGTGCTTGAATTTGTTTGAATTTTGTTCATTTTTTATCTCCTTGTTTGTTACTTTATTTATTTTCTAGGTTAACCGTATTAAAAAAATCCTTCCCAATCCGCTTCATTGAAGGGATTATCATTCCCAACCTGAGTGTAGTAAGATTGCGCATATCCTAAGGGAAGCATTTGGAATCCTAAATACCCCGGATTCCCCTGCCATTCTAATTGCCCTTTTTCTAATAGCGACCAAACACAATTGGGGAAGCTTGAGAATTGGTTGTTTTTGAGGTTGAGATGGCTCAAATGACTCAGTTGCTTCATCGAATAGGGAAGCTCAAAGAGCTTGTTGCTGGCGAGATTGAGCTTTTCTAGGTTGAGTAGCTCCCCTATTTCTTTAGGTAAGAAAATGAGCCCATTGTTCTGCAGGGCGAGCTGTTTAAGCCAGATGAGGCCGCTGATTGAAGCTGGAAGCTGTGTCAGCTTGTTGTTATGGAGTCCCAGTTTCTCTAAATTCTCCAACTGGCCAATTTCCTCTGGCAACTTCTCTATTTGGTTGTGATGAAGAGAAAGCGTGCGTAAGTTGGTCAGCTTGCCAATCTCTGAAGGAACAGCTTGGATCTGGTTATGATGGAGCCAGAGTTCCTCAAGCTCGCTCAGTTCGCAAATCGTCTTCGGAATGCCCATAAAATCGTTATCGGAAAGGTAAAGTTGTTTCAGCCCGGAGAGCTCATTCATCCTCGACGGCACAGCTTTGAGATGGTTGTGAGAGAGTTGGAGCACTTCAAGGTTGCCAAGCTTATAAATGCTTTTTGGAAGTGCTGTGAGCGCATTATGGCAAGCATAGAGATCTTTTAAATAGGTCAGCTGCCCTATATCTTCTGGCAACGTCTGTAATTTGTTATTACTAACATCAAGGAGTCTGAGCTGGGTCAGATCACCGATAAATGGCGTTAGCTCTGACAGAGCATTGTTATTGACACAAAGGACCTGCAGTTTCTCTAATTGACCTATCTCCATCGGCAAGAGTCCTAGCTGGTTATTATCTAGCCGCAGCACTTGCAAATGGGAGAAATAGCGAATTTCTCTGGGAAGGATCATCAGATTGCAATTTTGCAGGTCGAGCTGTTTGAGGGTTCTCAATAGGGCTTGATTATTTTCCATCCAAGAGCGGACATCATGGGCAGAGGGACTCCCCTTCTCTAATGCCCAAGCCTTCGCTTCAGGGATTTGCTCTGCGATTTTTTGGAAGATTGTGATGAGGGCTTGTTCTTCGATCATTTGCATGATGGGGACTAAATCTAAAGGAGCTAAACAATCGATGTTTTCTTTGGGGACGCCAGAAGTCATCGCCAATGAATGCACACCTAGAAAAATGCCTTGGACCGCTTTGATGTTATTCTCTCCTATGATCGGAACAGGGAGGCAGAAGATAAAACGGTGCATCACCTTCTGCTGTCTATAGGATTTTAAAATGAGTATATATGTGTCATAGTGGCTATTGACATCATTCCAAAGTTTACAAACTAAAGAGATCCGTGGATCTTTGAGTATTACACATAGACTCGGCAAAATGTTGACTTGGCTACAGATATCATTGAGGCTGATCGCAGAACTAATGATGGGGTAAGCTCTATTCATGATAATGCCTCCATAGTCTGATAATAAATCCGTGTGAGCGCAGCTACTTGGATATGATTCATTCCTACTTCAGGGTCATCTGGAGAAACTTCTAAATCAGTGATGTCTATTTCATCGTCACCCTTTTCTACATAACCTTCACCTGGAAGCAGGTTCTTTTTAATGATGCATTGCATACCGCCTACGGGTCTGACGCACATCTTCATTTTCTCGGAAAAATACAGCTCTGCTACAGCAGCGATAAAACCGTGCAGCAACATGGAAAGACCTGCATATTTTTCCATAAATACCCAATAAGGGTTTCTAAAGATGCCTCGATTATGGAAGTAATCTGTAGGGGTAAAATCCGATCCGACGGAGATGAGGATATCGCCATAGATTTCGATATATTTTTTAATAGAATAGTCTTGAAATTCAACAGAAACATCTTGGATGGAAAAGTTTTCGTTTTTTGTAATATAAACAATGTATCGAGACTCCCCTTCTAGAGAACCAGTACTCATGAAATAACTTCCAGTGGTAGTATTTTCAAGAAGGTATAGATTGTCTTTCTTTTTGTTTTTGAAACTAATTGCTTTCTCTTTAAAATTGGCAAATTCTTCTTCTGTAAATCCTGTAACTTTTTTCGTGTCCTCGTATTTCCAATCATTCTCTGTGCCTGCAACCCTTACATGATTTGTAAGCACACCTCTAAACCTAGCATTAGCAACCCACTTCGTCATTTGTGTAAATTGATCCCAATAATCTGAATTTTTTTCAGTTATTAATTCCATGCGAAGATGAAGAGTTTCTCCATCTTTATTAAAAGAGGCACCGAAAACACCTTCTCGAATGATGGAAGGGGTAAATTTTGAGGCATTAATGTTTATCTTATTCATAATATTAACCATATTAATTAATATTAATATTTTATTATAATTTTAAATAAAATTCAACTTTTATTTAAAACTAAAGCGGACAGTGTAACTATCTAATATTAAGTGATTATGGGTAAAAAAAAGACTAGTAGGAGAGGTCTCCCCTCCCCTATCTACAGGTAACCATTCCATAACTTTTCATCAAATGGCCCGATCTTATAAATGTTCCAGTTTATATCCTTAACTCTGAACCAGCTATCAAAAGGAAAATAGCAGAAGGGATTGCCCCTGCACTTTATTTTTTCCGCATTGTACAGTGTTTGGAATCCAAAAGGCAGGCTTTGCAGATTGTTATTCTTGAAATTGAACTTTTCGATATTTACGAGCTGGCAGAGGGATTCAGGCACAGACTCCAGTTGATTATTTTCGACAGAAAGCCTTTGCAATTCTTTAAGGTCGCCCATCTTTTCTGGAAGCTCTTTCAATTTGTTATTCTTGAAGTTGAGGTTGTTGATCTTTTCCATCTGGCAGATGGATTCAGGAAGCCATCGCAGCTCATTATTGTTTAAGAATAGCCATTTCAAATTTTTAAGAGCGCCCATCTCAAGAGGCAGCTCTCCCAATTGGTTATTTTCAGCGTAAATCCACTCCAAGCCGTTCAATCTGCATAGAGATGATGGCAGCATCTCAAGCTGGTTATGATCAATGACGAGCCCCTCTAAATTCTCAAGGTCGCCGATTTCTTCAGGCAGTTCCTTAAGTTCATTTTTACTTAGATCCAGCTCTTTTAAAGCGGTAAGCCTTTGAATTTGAGGAGGCACAATTTTTAACCCAGTATTTTTAAGATTAAGTTCTTGCAATGCTTCGAGCTCAAAAAGGATATCCGGAAAGACCTCTAGTGGGTTATTTTTAAGCTCTAGCTTAATTAAATTGCCAAGCTCATCAAAACGATCTGGTAACTGTCGTATGTGATTTTTACCCAAATGAAGCACTTCTAAGTTCTCTAAATCACATAAAGAATCAGGTGCTTCTTCAAGTTGATTATTATTGAGAAATAGCTTAGTCAAATTGAGAAGATTGCCTATTACTGGCAATTGAATGAGTTGATTATTATTAAGGAAAAGGTGAGTGAGATCTTGGAGATTGTTTATCTCTACAGGCAGGTTTTCCAAGAAATTATGCTGAAGATCCAGTATAACTAAATGATTGAGATTGCCGATTGTTTGAGGCAGCTCTTCTAACATATTATGCAAAAGAGATAGTCCTTCTAAATTGTTCAGGTTCCCAATTTCACGCGGCAATGATTTCAATTGGTTGCTACCTAAAATAAGATAGGTTAATTGGTTAAGCTGGCCAATTTCAGAGGGCAGTTCCTCTAATTCGTTATGCTTAGCTTTTAAGGTTCTTAACCGATTGAGACTACCGATGCTAGTCGGTAGGTTTTGCAGTTTGTTATTATTGCAATGTAGTCTCTCCAAATTCGTAAGCTTGCCAATGTCAAGGGGTAGTTCTTTTAGGAGGTTCATATTAAGGATAAGCACCTGTAAACTGGTAAGCTGAGTGATCTCGTCAGGCAGTATTTCTAACTGATTTCCAGAAACAACCAATTCTTCTAGTTTGGAAAGTTGACCTATTGTAGATGGCAGCTTTGTCAGGTTATTGTTCTTGAGATTCAGGCACTTCAAACTTTTGAGATCGCCTATTTCTGACGGAATTGCCTGCAAACAATTGGCCTGAAGAGTAAAGTTCTCCAGCTTTTTAAGGTGTTTAATGTCAGAAGGGAGTGTTTGAATAAGATTTTCACCGAGATTGACATCCTCTAATTCGGTGAGATTACCAATGGATGATGGCAGTTCAGTGAGATGGTTGTTAAAGAGACTGAGCATTTTTAGATTCTTAAGTTTTCCGATTTCAAAAGGAAGAACAAGTAAGCGACATGAATTCAGATCCAATTCAGTAACCTCATCCAGCTTTGACGGATTATTTTGCATCCAAGGGCGAATTTCTTTTGCTTTAGCCTGCGGATTCAAATTCTTATTTTCCTCTTTGTCTAACCACTCCTGAATTTCTGGAATTTGATGGCCAAGTTCTGTAAAAAGAGCCACAAGGGATTCCGCTTCAATGGTTTCCATAATGGGATTGAGCTCTAAAAGATTGGAGACGCATTCTGTTCTTGCTTCTAGCTCAATTTCTAAAACTTCTGCTCGCACATCTTCGAGTTTTTTAACGCTCAAGAAAATCTGCTGCACTTGTTGAATATATTCTGCCCCAAAGATTAGAACTGGAAGATGGATCGTAAAGCGAGCCATAAACACTTGCTGTTTGTATTTATCTAAGATCCACCAGTGCGTCTCCCAGCTGCTGTAGGTGCTTTCCCAGAATTTGCAGACAAGCCGAGTAACGGGATCGGGTGCTTCGGATAGCACCCTGCGCAAGATCGGTTTATGATGATCAATTCTATCATTAAAATTAATAAATTGATGCTGATAAGGAAGAATGCTTTTCATTGTTTTTTAAATAAGTTAAGTTAATAAATAGGTTGGATTGAACTCAGAGAATGGATCTTGAACCTATCCCGATAAAAAGTTTCAGTCGATTTTCGGGTTCTTTTGGGCCAATTTCTGATTCTTTTGCTGGGGATAATATACGCAGTTAATATAATCCCCAGAAAAAGAATCAGAAATTGGCCAAAATAATCCCGAAAATCGACGAAAATCTTTATCGGGATAGGTTCTTAACCACATTCAAAGACCTTTTCCCCAAACCACTCCTCTTGAGACAAGCTGCAGAAGGGGTTGCCTAGGTACCACTCTTTCTGCAATTGTTCGAAGATGGGCTTTAATCCATAGGGCAAACTCCACAGCTGATTATGAGCAAAGCTGAATTGTTTCAGTGTCTTTATCTGTTCTATAGATTCGGGTAGATTTTTCAAGAGGTTTTGACTCAAGGAAAGATTGGTTAGCTGCGTCAGGTCGCTGATGTTTAGGGGTAGAGATTTGATGCGGTTATTGGATAGGGAAAGTGTCTCTAATTGTTCGAGCTGGCATAACTCAGCAGGAAGCAGCTCTATCTTGTTAAAGGATAGCCAAAGGTGTTTTAAAGGCTTTAGATTGTTGATCTCTCTAGGCACTTCCGTCAGCTTATTCTGTGAGAAAGAGAGCTTTTCCAGCTGCGTAAGGGCGCAAATGGAAATCGGAATCTTTTCGATGAGATTGTCGGTTAGCAAGAGTGTTTTCAAATGGGTGAGCTTTTCCATGCCAATTGGAAGCGCTTTCAATTTGTTCCCTTCCAAATAAAGTTCTTCTAAGAGGAGAAGATCGGTCATTTCGGAGGGCAGGTCTTTCAATGAGTTATCGCGAAGGCTAAGCTTTTGCAGGTTAAAGAGCGACCCCAACGAAGGTGGCACTTGGGTCAGTCTGTTATTGGAAAGCCAAAGCTCTTGTAAACGGGTGAGATAGCCAATTTGAGTCGGCATTTCCCAGATTTGGTTATCTGCAAAATCAAGCTGCTGTAAAGAAGCGGAAAGCTGGCAAATGCTCAGTGGTATTTTTTCGAGCTTGTTCCGATTGACGTTAAGAATTTCTAAACGATTAAGTTGTTCCATGGGTTCTGGAAGCTGCTTTAATGCGTTATCAAAGGCATAAAGCATTTGCAAATTGCCGAGTTGACAAACCTCAGAAGGAAGTTCCTCCAGTTGATTCTCTGCGACGTCGAGTAACTCTAGTCGCCCTAAATGACCAATTTCTGGCCTTAGGGATTTAAGAGCATTGCCACCCAGCTCAAGAGAGGTCAAATTAGTAAGAGCGCCAATCTCCTGCGGCAATTCTTCCAATAAATTATTGGTGAGCTCAAGTTGGTGCAATCGAGTAACCTTGCCGATTTCTTTCGGCAGCTCTCTGAGGAGGCTGTCTTCAGCCAGAAGCTCTTCAAGTCGAGAAAAATTTTCAATTTCTGGCGGCAGTGTTCTAATGAGATTCTTGCTAAAGACGAGAGTTTGTACATTTGTGAGATGGCACAGGTGCAAAGAAAAAGTGTGCAGACCACGACCGTGAAGATCAAGCCTAACGATGGGATTTAATTTACCCGGGTTAGACTCTATCCACTGGCAGATAGCCTTTGCTTTTGCACTTAGGGTGGGTCTTATGCTACTAGTGCAGAAAAGCAAACTCCTTATTTCAGGGATTTGACTGTGTATTGTTTTAAAAGTGGTCATCAAATCTTGATTTTCCACATTTTCGACCATCTCCATTTTAGAATTAAGCTCTAAATCACGATGCATCTTGACTGTATGGCATAAGCCAGTCATGTGGACCAAATCTTTAACTTTGAAAAAAAACTCTTGTACCTGAGCAAATGGATTCTCAATGAGCTCTGGAAGGTTTTTTGTAAAACGGACCATAAACGTTTGCTGGCGATACGATTGCAAGATCAAATGATAGTTCTCTTGAGAGTGAAAGATCGTATGCCAGAGGTTGCATACAAAAGGGATGTGGACACTTTTTGTCTCGGAAAAAATCTTCCGCCAAACATCATTAGGGACTTTGTCAATGGGAAAAATGGAATGATTGGCTTCGAATAGTCTATTCATAATAATTTATATTGGAAAAACGCTAAGGAAACTGAATTTATAGAATGAGCATCTATAATCTGCGTGCTAGGATACTACAGCTCAGATTTTTTTTCTACAGTAGTTTGGAACTCAGTTGGCTGAAGAGATTCAATATCGATCAGCGTAACTTTGAAGGATTCTTCAAATTTGTCTTTAGGGACAAATAGAACACGATTAAAGACGGAATACGAAGCGACGACTTCTTGCCTGACCGATTTTGCGATGAGGTCTTTTTTCAAGTTGCGATGGTGGTTCATCACGCGTATGCCGTCGATAGTGCTAGGGATCATTAAGGGCCAAAAGAAAAAGCTGGCGATCTTGTAGGCAATAGATCTGGGAATACTGGATTTTGTGATCTTAAAGGCGACCTTGCTTGCCTCGATCCTAGGGAGATCGACGGAACTTGGGCAGAGAGAATACTCATTCGAAGTATTGTTTTGGATAGTCAGGTGCAGAGGGATCACATCTCTGCTGATAAGGTCATGGCCAAAGTTGCGCTTGCTCTCCTCGGGAGTCATGGCTTTGGCGGTCACGGCTACTTCGATTTCTTTGAGTGAAAAGCTAGAAAGAAGTTCTGTAGATGCAATCGTTTTGAGGGGGTGTCCCTGGTGGTTTTCAAATCCAGTCGTTGCTAGAAAGATCCCCGCTAACGTTGCCAGGCCTATGGGAAGATGTTTCTTGAAAGATAGTAATTTTTTCACAGTCAACTCCAATTTTTGTTAAAACTGGAGTCAGTATATAGGTAATTAGGTTATAATAAAATTCATTAATTATTTTATTATAATAACTAATATTAGTTAATGTAAGTAACTAACCTTGTTCGCTTTTGTTTCTATTTTTAATAACAACTTCCATGATTTCCTCAAGATTTTCTTGAGCCTGCCTTAGGGTGGGGAACTCCTGGCGTCCAATTATTTTTTGACAGCTCCCGTCCTCATAAATGACCGCTTCCCAGTGTTCCTTGGGCAGGGTCTCACTATAACCCACCACCTTCATGACGACCAGATGTTCAAAATCTTGGAGATAGTAATACTCATCGTAGCGATCGTCTCTGATCCACGCGTAGCCACTCATGTCTCTTCCTTCCAGCATGCCGACCTTCCTGTTTAACTATCCTTTTGTTAGCATATTTCCATGCCTACAGCAACATTATCACCTTATTTTTTACAATCTACCTCCTCTTTGACCCAATTTTTGTCCGGTCGCAGCGAGGTTGCGACCATTGAGCATACCCTTCCCACGCCCCATACTCCCCTACAATCACACAGCTGGAACCGTTGTATAGATCCGAATTGGCTATTTTATATCGTGTCTGAGGCACTCCTTACGACGAGCAGCTATCTTTTGTATGCCTTATGCATGACCGATCTTTCCAAAAAGGTTTGGGTTTACTCCCACCATGCTTTAAATAATGCGGCGATAATTCAAGCAGAAAAAGTGTTTCACAAAGCCTTTTTGGTAAAATCGGTAAATAGCTATCGATTGGACGGTGCACCTGAGTATCTGCTGCCTCCAGTGGCAACATCGCTACCTACCCATCCTAATCCTGGGATACTACAGTTTTTTCATCCCAAAGGGATCTGCAGAGGGATTTGCTATTGGTTCGTTCATCTCTGTTTTAAAACGCAAGGAAAGTTCGAGAATGCGGATGAGCACCTCATAGCGTTGGGTAAGCAGTTTGAAGAAGGCGCACCTGCTCAAGCCGTCTTATTGCAAGCTCTTCATCCGTGTGCTGTTTACGATCTTTTGCACCTTAATGTGCGCGAGGACTTCTTAAAAATTGCTCCAAGAGGTAAAACGGATGAACAAATCGTCGCCGAGTTGCATGGGCTGCCTCCAGGAATGCACGGCATCTATCTTTCTAATCACATGCTCGTTTATAGAAAGATTGATGAGACGCGGCAGTACCTTTTCGATCCGAGTATCGGTACCTTTAATGTAAGACCTCGGTTTCTCTTTAAAAAAGCGCTAGAAAGGTATTTGAACTCCCATGACAGATCCCAAGAAATTTGCGTCGACCTCTACACTCCATGATAAAAGCGCATTGATCAAAGTCGCGCCAAAATCCACACTGCACTCTCGTGTTCATCCCTTGCGCTCTTTTGCCATTCCAAACGGCAAATGTTTCGTTAAAAGAGAGGATGAGCTGGGGTTTGGCGTCAGCGGCAATAAAGCGCGTAAATATCTCTCCTTCCTCCCCTATTTTCTGCAGCAAAAACCAGATGAAGCGATCATCACCGGCAGTGCCTATTCGAACCATGTCCTGTCTATTTCTCAAATGCTAAGAGAAAAAGGAGTGGAACCTATCTTATTTTTGCTAGGAAACCCTGAGAGTAAGGTTCAGGGAAATCTCCTGTTTTCCATGCTCGTTGCTCAAGTCAAAAATATCCGCTGGTTTTCACGCGACAAGTGGTCGGAAATCGATTCCATTGCCGCAAACTACGCCAAAGAGCGCAAAGCTGCCAACGTGAAAGCCTGCGTTGTCCCCAAAGGGGCTAACTGCGCCGAGTCCCTCCCGGGCGCTCTAACGCTAGCCCTCGACATCCTGCGGAACGAAGAGGAATGCGGTTTTGAGTTTAATCACATCCTAATTGATTCCGGGACAGGACATAGCGCCTCTGCTCTGCTTTTAGCCTTTGCCTATTTGGGTAAAAAGACCCATCTGCATATCGTCCAGGTCGCAGGAGACAAAAAGGAGTTCGAGCAGACCCTGGCAGAAAGAAAGGCAGACTTTGAGGGGCTAGTTGGGTCTCCCCTCCCCTCTCCTACGCTGTACAAGCTCTATACTCCCTCCAGCGCACCGGCGTTTGGAACGGTCAATGCGGAAATTTTTAACACTGTCGCAGAAATCGCAAGAAATGAGGGGTTTCTGACGGATCCCGTCTTTACAGCAAAGCTCTTTTATGAAGGGCGAAAGATTCTTGATAGAGAGGCTCTTGAAGGCAACATTTTGTTCATCCACTCTGGGGGAGGGTTAGGGTTGACTGGCTTTCAGGAACAGATGTCTAAAACTCTTTAGATTTTTTTTTAATCAAAAAACATCTCTTGTTCTACTTTCCTTCATTCCTAAAATAAGATATCCTGTATCAGATATTTACACGGAGATTATTGGATGACAGCGCGAAAGAAAAAACAAACACCCTGGGCCGTTTTTATTGCCATTATTTTGGGAATGATCATCGGTTCAAGTACACAAAAAGGTACCACGCTTTTTGGTCTCGATATTTTTTCGTTTGTTTTTCCTGTCTACGATCTCTTTGGTAAAATCTTTATCAATGCCTTGACGCTTGTCGTTGTTCCCTTGGTTGCCTCTTCGATCATTACGGGAATTGCACGTATTGGCGATGAAGGTAGATTTGGCAGATTAAGTGCAAAGATCTTTGGCTTTTATTTTCTCACAAGTCTGGTAGCGATTATCATCGGGCTGTTCTTTGTCAATGTGATCAATCCGGGTTCCATGATCAATCCTGAGACGATTGCCACATCCGTGAATATATCCGTTGTAGAGAAGCACCTGGTAACCCAAGAATCGACGAAGATGACCGATTTACTTTTGCAAATCGTCCCCTCCAATATCATTGACACTTTTGGTAAAGGCCAGATGTTGGGCCTGATCTTTTTCAGCTTGATCTTTGGGTATTGCCTTTCAAAGCAAAAGTCGCAAGGAGCTATCGCCTTGAAGGGTTTTTGGCAGGGGCTCTTTGACACGATGATTCAGTTTACCCATGTCATCATGAAGTGCCTTCCTATCGGCGTATTCTTTTTGGTGGCCAAGGTGTTTGCAGAAGCTGGCTTTTCATCCCTTCAATCTCTCGGACTATTCACTCTAGCTGTGGTTTTGGGTCTGTTGGCGTTTGTGCTAGTGGCTCTTCCCCTGCTATTAAAGTTTGTGGGTAACGTGAGCCCCAAACGCCATTTTAGAGCGATGGGTCCGGCACTTATTGCCGCGTTTTCTACAAGCTCCTCTTCAGCAACGCTGCCCATCACCTTAGACTGCGTTGAAAAAAGAGCTGGAGTTTCGAATAAGATTTCCAGTCTTGTAATCCCCCTAGGAACCTCGATCAATATGTCAGGCTCTGCCCTATATGAATGCGTCGGTGCGATGTTTGTGGCTCAGGCCTATGGAATCGAGCTGACTTTCATGACGCAATTCACGGTTGTTTTCCTCGCTCTGATTACATCCATTGGAGTGGCAGGCATTCCTTCTGCTTCGCTTGTGGCCATTATTGCTATTCTCAAGGCCTTAGGTCTTCCAATCGAAGGCATTGGACTCTTTATTGCCGTTGACAGAGTGCTAGATATGTGCCGAACCACAGTCAATGTGTTCAGCGACAGCTGCTGCGCTGTTTTAGTTGCTAGATCTGAGGGAGAAGCAAATGTTCTTACTAAAGAGATCTCTAATGAGGTGTCTTAGGGCGGAATTTATTCATTTTCAAGAAACTTTATTAGGTATTTCTTAATGGATGGGAGTTCCTTCTTTACAACTCGCCATGTAAGCATCAGATCGACATCGAAGTATTTATGAATCAGGATATCGCGCATTCCAGCAATTTGCTTCCAAGGGATTTCTGTGTGCTTTGATTTAAAAGAAATTGGCAAATTTTTAACTGCCTCTCCGATGATTTCGAGACGTCGAATGATCGCATCTTGCAAAGATTGATCTTTAAGGAATTCGGCTTGCGTGACACCTTTCGAATATTCTTCAATTAAAAGAATGGAATCATGAACGTGCTTAAGAAATATTTCCGGATCTTTTTTCACAGGATGACTACTTGTTCAGCGAGAATCTGTTTGCGAATTCTCGAATAGATTGAGTTATAGGTAATCAGATCAACCTTTCGATCTAATGTTTCTTCTAATTCAGATTTTAAGTCTACCAGATCAAAAAGAGATTTATCTTTTGCCTTATACTCAATTAGAATGTCTACGTCGCTTCTTGCTTTCGCATCCCCTCTAGCAAAGGAACCAAAAATTGCAGCTTTCTTCACAGCATGTCTCTTCAAGATCGGTAATACCTTCTTTTTAATCCAAGCTAAAGTACATATACTCTTTTTCATAGAAAAACCTATTGCATAGAGACTCATCTCAGATGACGACTGAACAACCTGAGACCAGCTTATAACTCCATTCTAAAAAGAGAGTCCATTTTTGACATCAGCTTTTTATGAAAGAGACTCCCGATTGGAAGCAAAGGGAGGCTTTTTCTCTAAAAAGGCAGTGACCAAACCTTTTGCTGCTGCATGTTCCTCTGGAGACATTCCAAGGAAGGTGTCTTTTTCTAGCTTCAATCCGCGTTTCAAGGGCAGAGTATTGGATGCATAGATAAGCTCGCAAGCAAGCATCCCTGCAGTTTTGTACCTTTCTTCAGAAAAGCCAGGCCATGCTGGCCTTTGAATATGCCTGCGATTTTCTTCTACCTGTTTTTTCCCTTCGGGGGTAAGGCACGAATGGATAAATTCCTCCCCTTTTTCTTTAATCATTTCTCGAGAAAAAATAGCATCGGCGAGTTGTATTTGCCTTGCTTGCAATGCTGTCACCAGTTCTCCATTCATGATCATGTTTAACGCTTGAGTTCCTCCGACTAAACGAGGAAAGCGTTGTGTTCCTCCCCAGCAAGGGAATAACCCCAATTTCACCTCGGGAAGGCCAAGAATTGTCTTGGGATCATCTTCAACGACGCGGTAATCGCAAGGAAGCCCAAGCTCTAAAGCACCTCCCAAACAAGCTTTTCTAATAAATGCGAATGTAGGGATGGGAAGAAGAGCGAGCTGATAGAATACACGGTGACCAGTTTCTACAATTTTTTTCAGAAGGACGGGATCATCCAATCCTTCCTGAATCATCTTTAAATCTGCGCCAGCAAGATTATCAATATTGATGACAAGCGCCTCAATGTTGAGATCTTCCATTTGAGTTAATAAAGCTCCAAAGGCTTCCAACCTCGCTAAAGAGAGCACCCCCACCTTTCCATTTGGATCCGAGAATGAAATCTTAGCTACTTTATTCTGAATCCCATCGAAATGAACCTTCCTACTATGTAAGAGAGTGCTTACTTGCTGTGTTTTTTGGAAATGAAAGTGGCGAATGGCGTTGGTTATGAACATAGCTCGTGTTCCCCGTTTGATGGGGAACACTTATACCTTGCCAAAGCATTTTGTGCTACTAATCGCTGAGTTTCAATAGATGCATAGCTTGTTCATCCGATAGGATGCGATGGAAGTGCTCGAGTTGCTTTTTGGCAATCTTAGGATCAAAGGCCTTCACCTTCTCATCGGCTTTCCCGTAGCGGATGCCAATGAAGTCAATCCCCAGTG
The DNA here is from genome assembly GCA_023269355.1 of Chlamydiota bacterium. Classification (GTDB taxonomy): domain Bacteria; phylum Chlamydiota; class Chlamydiia; order Chlamydiales; family Rhabdochlamydiaceae; genus CAJCIW01. The sequence continues at coordinate 22,691 of JAHFTO010000011.1, forward strand.
GCTCTACGACGGACGCGATGTTTTCAATGTGGCTAAGTTTATCGTCGATGACGACGATGCGTTTGGGCATTTTATTCAATTTTTTCAAGAAGGCCAAAAGAGCTGGGCCTTTGTTCATCCCCTGTCCGACAAAAATCACTCCATTTTTATACAGAGTTCCTCCCGCCTCTTCGAAAACATGATCTTCTTTGACGTGCGAAGTAGAGCTGAAGTCGATGTTCAAGGAAGAGATTTGTTTTAAGGTGATGTCTGAAAGAGAAGGATCCCGCTTGGTCAAACCGATCATCGGGATGTTTTTCTTCTTCATTTTTTCAAGCAGCTCAGGGATTGAAGCATCTACAAGGCTCATATCTGTCCGACGCAAGACCTCGACGTACACGGGCAGGATTTTTTGTACGGCGTCGTTGCGATGCATGCCTTCCTTGTTCATCAACTCATCAAGGTGATGCGTGAACCATTCATCGGATCCAAGATGCTGCGAAGGGGCAATGAGCGTGTTGTCCAGATCAAAGGCAAAAAGCGTGTCTTCTGCATAATACGTAATAGCGTGACCGATATCGTTGGAATCGGTAATGAGCGCTTCGCTAGAAAGCGGGAAAAAAGAAAAAAGAGAGCAGAGAGCTAAAACAGGGATTTGATACTTCATGTTGTTCCTTTAAGAAAGAGCCGCTATGACTTTATCCTGAATAATTTTGTGGACCTCAGCCTCATTAAAATCATCCGGATGCCAAATGAATTGTTGTTCCGTGGCCTGGCAAACGAACATCTCGTAGCCATAGACTAGCTGGCAGCTTTTTTTCGCAGCTTTTACCAAAAATGGGGTATTTTTGGGAATATAAACAATATCCATGACAATTTTTCCAGGGAGAATCCATTCCTCTTTGATCAGATCGCTGTTGGGGATGCAATTAATCATAATATCATAACCCTTCGCGCAAACCTCTGGCAAAAGCTCCAAGCCTCCTCCTGCGCATCTCAAAGTTTCAGCAATTTCGATCGCTTTGGAGGGTGTGCGGTTGAGGATGGTGACATAGGCACCTCTTTGCACAGCTTCAAAGATCAGAGCTTTTGCAGCGCCGCCAGCGCCAATGGTAACGATGTGCTTGCCATAGACAAGCCCTTTTTCCTCAATGGCGTTGAGTGCACCAGCCCCATCAGTGTTATAGCCCACACTTTGATCTTTTTGCAGTTTAATCGTATTGCACGAGCCGATCACTCGCGCATGCAAGGACAATTGCGATAAGAGTGGTATCACTGCCTCTTTTAAAGGCATCGTGACGCTAAATCCTTTAAAGGATAGCTCAGCGGCAAGGGGCATAAATGCAGCCAGTTCTTCGATCTTCACCTGGGTCTTGATGTAGAGTGCATTGATCCCCCTGCTTTGAAAGACGGCGTTGTGGATCACTGCTCCCAAGCTTTTTTCAATGGGATCGCCAATCAGGCTATACACCTCAGTTTGGCGATTGCATGTGCGGAAGTGATAAGTTTCTTGCATTTCTCGCGCAGTCAAAAGACCTGGCGCAGTGGATGCCTCAGTAGAAAGCAGAGCATAGGTCAAAAAGGATCCAACGATGGGAGCCAGAAGACGTGTGATCCTCCCCTCCTCCCCCATTGCGATTCCAATGATCTGATCTTGGATGGAATGGGATTTGACAAAAAGAAGCAGTTTCATTGCGTCGATGCTCGATTTTGCAGTAACAGCGAGCTTATAAATATGAGCATAAGGGGTTTTGATGTTGTTATAGACTTCATCTAAGTTGCTCGGGATCCCTTCAAAATCATGGTACGAACTGAGAAAGGAGATCTTGGGATAGGCTTCAAAAAGTCGTTTTCGGAAATCTTTAGGAACGTCGTACTCGAGATCGATGTAGGCCGGCTCTAGAGCACAGAGCGATTCCAATAACTTCAAACGCTCCTCTTCCGGTCCAAAAAACTTGCCTCCTTGGTCGTTTCTGCGCAATGTCAGCATCACAGGGAGTTTGCAGTTCTTGAGGAAGGATTTTAGGGCCTGTATGTCGATGTTTGTAAAGTAATCCAGGCGCAGCTCAATGCCGTCGACTAAGGGTTCTGAAGCGGCAATTAAATCTGTTGCGGAGTCCAAATCTGGGCCGGTTATGACTCCGAAAAGCAGGGTGCCCATAGGTTTAGTCCTTGAAAATCATTAATTTAGGAAGTGGTTGACAACACTACAGAATTTTATTATAATAGAGGCATAAATAAGAAGGCAATTGGCGTTTTTTATGAAAACCATAGTCAGTACCACATCCGGTCTTGACGCGATCAGCAGAGTGAACAACTCTGTAGGTCTCTGCCGTTCTTATTTTTATTCCTTTTATTTCTATTTTGGCGCCTAAGCGCCAATAACTTTTTGTACCCTCTTACCATCCATTATTCCCATACAAACTGCAAAAGAGCAGAAAAAGCTCCTATTTGTACAAATTAAGAAATAAAAGGTGATTATGTTAATCAAATTACAAAAAAATACAGGACTTGATGTCCTGGCCCTTTTAAGGGGCAAGTTGAGTTCTCATGGACTCCATCATTGCGTTTCCATGGTTGACTCAGAGATTCTTGTGGGCTTAGAAAAGTCTTTGCCTACTGAGATTCTTGACGATTTGAATACACTAGAGTGTATTGCTGAGCTTATCTCCATCGACACACCGTGGAAGCTCGCCTCTAAAGCGTTCAAAAAAGAAAAAACGCAAATCACGATCAAAGGAGTGACCATCGGAGGCCCCGAGGTTATTCTAATGGCTGGCCCTTGCGCTATCGAAAGCGAAGAGCAGCTCCGCTCGATTGCAGAGCAGCTTGTTAAAGCCAAGGTCAAAGTCTTTCGCGGATCGGCGTTCAAACCCCGCACGTCTCCTTACAGCTTCCAAGGCATGGGTGTAGAGGGTTTGAAGCTGCACAAAATGCTCCAAGAAGAGCATCAGATGCTCATCGAAACAGAAGTGATGGATGTGCGCGATGTGGAAATCGTCGCTCAGCACGTAGACATCGTTCGCATTGGCGCCCGCAATATGCAAAACTTCAATCTATTGAAGGAAGTCGGCGCTTGCGGAAAACCTGTCATCCTCAAAAGAGGAACTTCGGCAACTGTGGAAGAGTGGTTGATGAGCGCTGAATACATTATGGCGCATGGCAATCATCAGGTGATTTTGTGCGAGCGTGGCATCCGAACGTTTGAAAATTCAACGCGCAGCACACTCGACTTAAGCAGCGTTGCTGTTGCAAGGCAAATGACCCATCTGCCGGTCATCGTCGATCCTAGCCATGCTGCAGGGAGAAAGGACATCATTCCTGCTCTTTCTAAAGCTGCTGTCGCCATTGGTGCTGATGGCCTTCTGATTGAAGTGCACCATATGCCCAAAGACGCAAAGTGCGACGGTAAACAGGCTTTGCTCCCCCATGAGCTGGAAACACTTTCTAAGGAACTCGATTGCATCGCCAAATCGATGGGGAGGTCCTTATGAAACTTGATGAACTCAGAGAAGTTGTTGATCAGATCAATGAGGAGATCATTGGTCTTTTTGCAAAACGGCTTGAGGTCACAAAACAGATCGCTAGAGTTAAAAAAGAGGAGCAGCTTCCCGTTGATGATTTCGGACGCGAAGAGAGGCAGCTAAAAATGCTGCGCGCATGGGCGCAAAAACAGGGCTTAAACCCTACTGTAGTCGAAGAGATATTCACTCTTTTTGTCGACTACTCGAAGCAAAACATGAAAGTGGAGATGGGCCATGATCAAAAAGGTCGCCTACCAGGGAACTAAAGCATCCTTTAGTGAAATGGCCATCGAGAAGTATTTTGGCAGCGAAGTGGAGAGCATCGGAAAAGTGGCTTTTGAAGATGTTTTCTCGAGCTTAATGAGCGGCGATGTGGAGATCGCCGCTCTCCCTGTTGAGAACAGCTTGATCGGGCCGATTTTTGAGAATTTTGATCTTTTTGCGTGCCATGAAATTGCAGTGGTTGGAGAGGTCTGTCTTCCCATCGAACATTGCCTTGTTGGACAAAATGGGCAAAAGCTGGAAGAGATTCAAAAGGTCTACTCTCATCCAAAAGCCTTAGCTCAATGCAGAAGTTTTTTTCACGAGCATCCTTGGATGGAACCGATTGTGCATTACGACACAGCAGGCGCTGCAAAGGAGGTATCGGAAAAGAGTGATTTGAGCGTTGCTGCAATTGGAAGCCGCAAGACGGCAGAAGTATATGGGCTTGAGATCCTCAAATCACACCTCGAGGATGACAAGAGCAATACGACCCGCTTTTTGTTTTTGGAAAAAGGCGGACAGAGAGACGTGCAAAGAAGAGAAGGAAAATGTTCTCTCTTGTTTACGCTGAAACATGTTCCTGGGGCTTTAGCCGATGTATTGAATATCTTAGCTGAGCATGGACTGAACTTAATGCAAATTGTTTCCCGTCCTATTCGGGAAAAACCGTTTGAATACCTCTTCTTTGTCGATATTTTGCTTTTTGCAGATGTTGCGTTTGGCGAGGTCTTAAACAAACTTAAGAAAAAAACAGAGACACTCAAACTTTTGGGGATTTATGAACCAGCAAAATAACATTGGTATCATTGGGCTTGGGCTCATCGGGGGCTCGATCGCAAAGGCGCTCAAAAAAAGAGCTCCGGGGAGCTCCATTGCCTCTTTGACGCGCCCATGTCAAGATTTAGAAAGAGCTGTCTCTGAACGTGCTGTTGATCGCCTTTTTGGAACTTGGGAAGAGCTGATCGATTGGAGCGAAATGATTATTTTAGCGGCTCCCCTCTCAACGCTTGTGCCACTTGCGGAAGAAATTGCAAAGCGTTGCCCTGCATGGAAAAGGCTGCTTGTCATCGATGTGGGAAGCGTCAAAGGCGCAACTGTGCCTGTTTTTGAGGCATTGACTACAGACAACCTCGAGTTCTTGAGCACACACCCGATGGCTGGAAAAGAAACAGGGGGATTTGTGAGCAGCGAAGCGGACCTATTTCAAGATTGCAGCTGGATTGTGACTCCTCATGGCAGGAATCAGAGCTGTACTTGTAACGTTGTTTTAAGCCTGCTGGAGGTTTTGGGAGCGAAAGTTGCTGTTATGGACGCTAAAACGCATGATGAGCAAACAGCGCTGATTTCTCATTTGCCTGCGCTTTTATCGCGTTCTCTTTTAAAATTTGTAGAAAAGACGAATCCAGAGAGCTTAAAAATCGCAGGCCCCGGATTTCAGTCGATGACAAGGCTTGCACGAGACAACCCGCAGATGCAGGGCGAAATTGCGGAGCTGAATAAAAAAGAGCTGAACAAACTGCTCTCTTTGTGGATAGAACATATTAAGGAGGAAATAAAATGTTAAAAGAACAGATCACATCCGCAACTGTTGCTATCAATTCGATGGCCTTAGAAAAAAAGGCGCGCGGAGAAACGGTTTACAATTTTGCAGGAGGCGATCCCATCCTCCCTTCCCATCCTCTTGTGGTAGAAGAAGTGGGCCGCGCCTTGCAATCGCAGCTCGTCCTCTATCCACCCGTAGCGGGGATCCTCGAGCTTCGTGAACTGGCAGCGAGATGGATGAACGAAGAGTACAATTGTGCTTACACCGTAGACAATACCCTTGTGACTGCAGGGGGAAAATTCGCGCTGTTTGCTGCTTGCCAAATTCTTTTAAAAGAAGGAGACGATGTCCTCATACCAGCTCCTTACTGGGTCTCCTACCCCCAAATTGCTAAGTTGTTTAAAGCAAATCCTGTGGTATTACCTACGGAGGAGACGAACCAGTGGAAGCTCACGCCGGAAACATTGAAAAAGCACCTTACGGCGCGGTCTAAAATTTTGATTTTAAACAGTGCTGGCAATCCGTCAGGAAATCTCTACACTAAAGAAGAGCTTCAAGCTTTGCTACTCATTGCAAAAGAGGCAGGAATCTTTGTCATTTCGGATGAAGTTTATAGCCAAATCGTTTACGATGACAAAGAGTTTTTCTCGTGCGGAGCGCTTTTAGATCAGGTGCTGGTCATCCAGAGCTGTTCCAAAAATTTTGCTATGACTGGCTGGCGTGTGGGGTTTGCGTTTGGCCCAAAAGACTTGATCCGATCTATGATCGCTCTTCAAGGGCAATCGACGACCGGGGCATCCACTGTCAGTCAATGGGCAGCACTCGCAGCATTGAAAAACCATGATGAAATCGCATTAAGCGTGCGCAGCACCATGCAAAAAAGAAGAGACGTTTTTATGGATACGTTCAACGAGCTATTCCAATGTCAGTTGGAAAAACCCGCTGCAGCGCTCTATGCTTTCACTCCTGTATCTGCCCTTAAGACGACGCTGACCTGTTCTGAACTTTGCACTGAATTGATGGCAAAAAGCAATATTGCTGCAGTTCCGGGAAGTGCATTTGGTTGCGGAGGTTACATAAGATGGGCTTTTGCTGAAGAAGAGCACGTACTCAGACAAGGACTTTTAGCACTGCGCGAGGCATTACCACGATGAAAAAAATTGCAATTGGCCTTCAACCTTCATTAAAACGCGAGGAAGCAACGCTTTCTTCTGGAGTGCTCTTTGATCCCGCTACCGCTCAAGCGATCAAGCGTTTGGGGAGCCGCTTTGCCCTATTTTGCGATGAGACTGTTGCTGCCGCTCTTGGTAGGAAGTGGCATGATCACTTGAAAAAAAGCGGTTTGGATATCACCCTATTTACTTTTCCTCCTGGAGAACAAGAGAAAAGCCGTGAGAGGAAAAATCTTTTGGAAGACGCGTTACTTGCCAAAAAATTTGGCAAAGACACCTGTATCCTAGCGCTCGGCGGTGGAGTGACAACAGATCTCGTTGGGTTTTTAGCTTCGACTTATTGCAGAGGAGTCCCGCTCGTATTCGCTCCGACGACGCTGCTTGCTATGGTCGATGCGGCTATCGGCGGAAAAACAGCTGTTAATACCTCTTCTGGAAAAAATCTCATCGGCAGCTTTTATCCCGCAGATCAGATCTTGATCGATCCAGGGGCGCTGTCTACGTTGCCAAAAGCGCAGTGGACAAATGGGATTGCAGAAGTGATCAAATACGCGCTCATCGCCTCCCCTGAGCTTTTTCAGATTTTGAGAAACTGGAAACCGATGGATCCCGCTTATTTGGAGATGATCATTCAAGAATGCGTGCTTATCAAAGCCAAAGTCGTCGAGATGGACTATGAAGAAAAATCAGGCTTGCGAAGGATTTTGAATTTTGGCCATACGATCGCACATGCGCTTGAGCTGCTGGAAAACTATCAGATCTCCCATGGCGAAGCGGTGGCGATTGGAATGCTCGTGGAAAGTTTTATTAGCGTGAGGATGAAGCATCTGCCCGTTTCTGCCTTATCCGATATTGAATCCTTAATTCGTTCTTTTCCTTTTGCCTTGAAGATAAGCTCTGAGGTGACGGAAGAGGATATGCGCGACGCGCTTCTTTTGGATAAAAAAAGCGCTAAAGGCGCAGTTCGGTTCGTTCAACTTTCAAAAATCGGCGCATGTCATCCCTTCAACAAAGAATATTGCTCGAGTATCCCGGAAGAGACTCTCGATGAAGCTTTGAAATGGATGTTCTCTCTATTTTCAGAGGGGGAAAAATCATGAAATTTCTCATCCGACCCAGTTCTTTAAAGGGAACGGTGAACATTCCCCCTTCTAAGTCGCATACACTCCGCGCCATTCTCTTTGCAGCCCTGGCAAAGGGCGATTCCGAGGTGCGCAACTTTTTGCATTCTCCGGACGCTACCGCGATGATCGATGCTATGCGCGCTTTTGGCGCAAAAATCGATATTGCAGCAGATCGTTTGAGCGTGCAAGGACTCTCTGGACAAATCAAAGCTGCCGATAATGTGATCGATGCAGGAAATTCAGGGATAGTGCTCCGTTTTGCAGGAGCGCTTGCGGCCTTAAGCCCAGCATATACAATCATTACCGGCGATCATTCCATTCGACATAACCGCCCTGTAAAACCTTTGCTCGATGCTCTTTGTGAACTCGGAGCGTTCGCCGTTTCCTCGCGTCTAGATGGCTGCGCACCAATCATCATTAAAGGGTTGATGCAATCGGGGATCACAAGCCTTAAGGGAGAAGATTCCCAACCCGTTTCCGGGCTTTTGATCGCCTGTTCATTTTTACAAGGCAAAACAACCATTGAAGTCACCCATCCAGGTGAAAAGCCATGGATCGATTTGACTCTTTTTTGGCTGAAAAAATTTGGCATTGAGATCAAGCATAAAGATTACGAGCGTTATGTGGTCCCAGGCAGTGCCCAGATCGATGGATTTAAAATGGATATTCCGGGAGATTTTAGCTCGGCGGCATTTCCCATCGCCGCTGCATTAGTGACAGATTCTGAGCTGCTGCTTACAAATATCGATATGAACGACTGCCAGGGAGATAAAAAGTTGATTGAAGTGCTTCAGAAAATGGGAGCAAAGATTGAGATTGACGACGCAAAAAAAACATTGAGGGTATGTAAAGGAAGCACGCTGAAAGGAATGACAGTGGACGTCAATGATTTTATTGATGCGGTGCCCATTTTATCGGTGATTGGGTGTTATGCAGAGGGAAGGACTGAAATTACGGGTGCTGCAATTGCCCGGAAAAAAGAATCAGACCGGATCCACGCAATAGCCACCGAACTTAAAAAAATGGGAGCGGAAATCGCAGAAAAGCCCGATGGACTTGTCATTTTCCACTCTCCTCTAAAAGGTGCGCTAGCTACCTCTTGGCATGACCACCGCATTGCGATGTCCCTTTCTGTCGCAGCTTTGGGAGCCGAAGGAGACACCCTTATCGAAGGTACAGAGTGCATCTCTAAAACTTACCCGACTTTTGCTCATGACTTTAAAGCCATTGGAGCTGATATCGAGGTTCAAAAATGAACCTGATTTTATTTGGTTTTAAAAGTTCTGGTAAGACAACGCTTGGCATGCTTGTCGCACAGCAGTTAGACCGCCCTTTTATCGACACCGACCATCTCTTGGAAGAGCTTTATTTAAGTCGAACGGGAAAAAAAATGGGGACTCGAGAGATTGCTAAAGAAATTGGAGAAGCAGAGTTTCGCAAGTTAGAATCCGATGCCCTGCAGCAACTTAAAAACCAGGACCGCGCGGTTATCGCACTCGGCGGAGGGGCTATTTTAAAACCTGAAAATGCAGCTTTGCTTGCAAAATTGGGCCAGCTAGTTTATCTCAAAGTAAGTAAGGAGACATTGAAAAAAAGGATCTTGGGCGGGGAACTTCCCACCTTTCTCGATCCTATGTATCCTGAAGAGTCCTTTGAACGCATGTACCAAGAGAGGCTGGCAATATATGAAAAGATTCTCGCCTTTTCGATTGATTTGGAGACTCAGACGCAAGATCAAGTCGTACAAGAACTCTGTGCGCTGATTCAAAAAAAGGAGAGAGAGGATGGCTAGTAATTCGTCAGGTACTCTCTTTCGCATCACGACCTGGGGAGAATCTCACGGCAAAGCCATCGGTGTCGTCATCGACGGATGCCCTGCAGGCCTTCCCATTTCTGATGAAGAGATCAATCGCGAGCTCTCTTTTCGCCAAGGCGGAAAAACTCCCTACGTGACACCTCGCGGAGAACTCGATGAAGCATCTATTTATTCGGGGGTCTTCGAAGGTAAAACAACAGGCGCTCCCCTCTCTATCATTATCTTCAACAAAGATGCAGATTCAAGTAAATACGAGCCGATCAAAGATCTGCTCCGCCCCGGCCACGCTAACTTCACCTATCTGGAAAAATACGGCATATTCGACTATCGCGGCGGTGGACGCTCTTCAGCAAGAGAGACAGCCTGTCGTGTTGCGGCAGGAGCTGTAGCAAAGAAACTCCTGGCCCATTTTGGCGTCGAGATCGTCGCCTACATCAAAGCGATCGGCGGCATCCAGATGCAAAGTCCCTCTTTCGACTCCCCTGCCCAGGTTCGCAAAAAAGCTCAGGAAAGCCCTATTTTTTGCCCCGATTCAGCAGCGAGTGCAAAAATGATCCAAGCGCTCGAAAAAGTCAAAGAGGAAGGAGATTCGTTAGGAGGCATTATCGAAGCTGTCGCATTCAATCTTCCTATCGGTCTTGGAGATCCCGTTTATGAAAAACTCGAAGCGAATCTCGCCAAAGCCATGCTCTCACTTCCTGCTACCAAGGGATTTGAGATTGGATCGGGGTTTGCAGCAGCCGGTATGAAAGGCTCTGAGCACAATGATGCTTTTATCCTCGATGATAAGGGCAATGTCACCACAGAGACCAACTTTGCAGGCGGTACTCTTGGCGGCATCAGCACAGGGTCACCCCTTATTTTTCGCACTGCATTCAAGCCTACATCGAGCATTAAAAAGCCTCAAAAGACAGTGAGCACATCCAAGGAGAAAAAGGAGTTCAAACTCCCCGAAGGCTCTCGCCACGACCCCTGTGTCACTATCCGCGCAGTGCCGATCGTAGAAGCGATGACAGCCATTGTTCTTGCTGACGCGCTCCTTATGAATAGAGTTTCAAAGCTATCTATTTAAGAAGATCAGCCTCAATCTCTTCTAGGGTCTTATCCTTTGTCTCAGGAATGAATCGGTAGACAAACCAAAACGACACTCCGCAGATCAGCGCATAGAAAAAGAAAGTCCCTGCAGTTCCCATAAAATTGATAAGGTGAAGGAAGGTCAGCGACACCAAATAATTGCTAATCCAGTTCACGCCAATGGCAATCGACATCGCCAAGCTTCTGACCTTGAGTGGAAAGATTTCAGAGAGAATCACCCATGTGATCGGCCCAAGACTAAAGGCGAAGAAACTGACATAAGCCATGATACTAAATAGTGAGATCCCTGCAATCAATTGGGTCTTAATGAGAAATGCTGCTGAGAGAAAAATAAGGCTAATCCCCATCCCAAACATACCGACGAGAAGCAAAATCCGTCTTCCGAATTTAGCAAGCAGCCAGAAAGAAACTAGTGTCATCAAAGTATTTACGGTTCCAATAAGCAGCGTCGCGACGATCGCTGAATTGGCAGATTGATATCCAGCTGCTTCGAAGATGGTGGGAGCATAATAAATAACTGTATTGATCCCTGTAACCTGCTGGCAAGCGCTTAAGATAAGTCCAATGATAAGGATAGTCCGCAATCGGGGCGTCAAAAGGACCTTCCATCCTCCATGTTTATGCGTAGAAGCGGATGATTTCATCGCTTCGATCTGGGATTTCCAGAGGGTATCTTTCCTTAAACGCATCAAGGTCTTGATAGCGCGCTCTTCCAGACCGCTTTTCAAAAGCCAAGGAGGAGTTTCCGGTAAGAAGAAAAGGGCGAGCATTAAAAATAATGCTGGGAAAATTCCGACTCCAAACATCCAACGCCAGTTGCTGCTCGAGGCAAAATAATAGTCCGTCGCAAAACTAAATAGGATGCCGATTGCAATTGCTAATTGGAATAAAGAGACGAAGGATCCGCGATGGCGCGGAGGAGAAATTTCTGCAAGAAACAAGGGACCAGATAGAGAAATGACACCAATGCCAATGCCGTTGATAAACCTTCCTAAGAGAATCATCTCATAAGAATTGGATAGGACGATGAAAAGAGTCCCAAAAACAAACATCGATGCTGATAATCCAATCGTGGGTCTACGTCCGACTCTGTCGGCAATAGGCCCAGCAAGAAGAGCACCTGCAAGACCGCCAAGAAGGATAATGCTGACCACCATTCCTTGATCTGCGATGCTTAACTGAAAGGAAGTCGTCAAAAACATCAGAGCGCCAGAGATCACCCCAGTATGAAAACCGAATAAAAAACCGCCGAATGCACCGACAAGAACGGTAAATAGTAAGTAGACTGTGAACTGTTCTTTATTAGCCATGTTGATCGATTGTTCCTATTTTCTGTAACTTCTTCCGCATCATTCGTTGTTTTTGGCCCATCTGCACAATGAATTCCCCTTCTGGCTGATAGCCCATCAAAAGGTAAAATTCTTCAGAATCTTCTTTGGCGTAGAGATAAACATCGGAGATGCCGCGCTTGATGAGCATTTCTTCCAGAGCATGAAGCAATTTGCGGCCAAAGCCTTTGCCTTGATATTCTTCGCTCACCGCCATCTCAAAAACACGGGCGCGATGCGTACTTTCTGGATGAAAACAAATACAACCGACCAGACGTTTTTTGTCAAAAGCAGCTAAATGGAGACTTTGGTTTTCTTCGGGAAGAATTTCGGTGCCAGGAGGCATTCCATTGGGTTTTGCTAGTACTTCCCACCTAAGGAGTCTTTCCGCTTCATACTCCGGACCATCCATGCTGATCAGTTTGAACTTCATAGCATCATCTCCCATGGGTAGTGTAAAGGCTCAGAGACCTTCTAAAATCTTGTTATACATTTTCAAGCTTTTAACTGTCACTTCTTACTTAATATGCAGAAGTAGACTCTTGAGATATCCACCTTCAGGGTGGAATAGAGAGATAGGATGATCGTTTGCCTGAATATGGCGCGAGCAGATGACGACCTCTTTTTTGGCCTCGATCGCCGCTTGGAAAATGAGCTGCTGAAAGAGGTCTTCATCGATAAAATGAGAACAGGAACATGTTAGAAGATAAGAGTTAGAAGGCATCATTTCAAACGCTCTTCTGTTGATCTCTTTATAGCCTCGGCAAGCGTCATTCACGTCCTGCCTTTTTTTAGCAAATGCCGGCGGGTCGAGGATCACCAGATCAAATGCCTTTTTATTGTTCTTTAAATAATCAAAAACATCGTTTCGAATGACTTCGTGCTTATCGAGAGGAAGATGATTGAGAAGGGTATTTTCCATGGCATATCTGCAGGCCGATTCACTTGCGTCAATGCTAGTCACTGACTCTGCTCCCCCTTTAAGAGCAAAAATAGAAAATCCACCCGTATAAGAAAAACAATTGAGGACACGCTTATTTTTACTCAAACGAGCAATCTGCTGGCGCATCTCTCGTTGATCGAGAAAGAACCCTGTCTTTTGTCCTTCTTCAATCCCTACAAGAAATAAGTGACCGTTTTCTTTGACGAGAATTTCTTTCGGACAGTCCCCGTAAAGGGTGCCCACAGAGTCTTCAAGACCCTCTTGCCTGCGAGCAGAAGATTCCGATTTCTCATAAATGCCGCGAAGCTTTAATTGTTGCGCGAGTTTTTGAACAATCAGGGATTTTAACTTCTCAATGCCGCAGGTATTGACCTGACAGACAGCGATATCGTCATAAATGTCGACAATCAGTCCTGGTATTCCATCCCCTTCTGCGTTGATAAGGCGGTAACAACTTGTCATCTCGCGGTCAAATAGCTTTTCTCTTAATCGGATCGCATCCGAAATGCGTTGATCGATGCATGTTTCAATGGGTTCGTCGAGAAAAGTAAGAACTCTGCCGCTGATGGAATTTTCCCGGTGGAAATAAGCCTTAGCTAGAAATTCTCCCGATGAGGAGTAGACAGGAAGTACGTCCCCATTTTCAAACGTAGGAAACGATTCGATGGCTCCGGAAAAGATCCAAGGGTGGCGATTGCGCAGCGCTTTTTCCCTTCCCGGTTTTAAAACCACTCTGCGTTGATCGTTCATGCCATTTTCAGTTTACTGCTTTTGGAAGGAGCGGCTTTTTTAACGGGAAGAGGACCGACAACTTTTCCAATCAGGTCATAGTCGGCAACATCGGTGATCTCCACTTCGTAGATTTTCCCAAAAGCATCGACCAGCCTTCCATCGTTGATGATCACCTGGCCATCGATTTCAGGGCATTGCCCATAAAATCTTCCGCGCATCAGATAAGGAGAATCGGGGTGATAGCCTTCGATCACCACCTGGAGCGTTTTCTTAATGTAAGAGCGATTGTATGTGCGCACCACTTCCATCTGAGTCTTAGCGAGCTTTTCAAAGCGGGCCTGTTTAACATCTTCCGAAAGGTGTCCTTCCATTTTTGCGGAAGAAGACTCTTCTTCGCGAGAGTATTTAAAAATGCCGATGTTATCAAGCGGATGCTCTTTGACAAATTGGACAAGCTCTTCAAACTGCTCCTCTGTCTCTCCAGGAAATCCAACCATCAAAGACGTGCGGATGACAGCCCCCGGCAATTTCTTGCGCAGGGTTTGGATCGTATGAATGATCTGCTCGCGGGATGTCTTTCGACGCATCGCTTTGAGCATCTGGTTGTTGATATGCTGGAGTGGCATGTCGAGATAGGCGCAGATTCTAGAATCTGAAGCCATGATGTTCAGCAGCTCTTCTGTGATTTCATCCGGGTACAGGTAAAGAAAGCGAATCCAGAAATTCCCCTCTCTCTTCAGCATTTCGCGGATGAGGTTTTCAAGGCCGGCGATCTCTTTGCGCTCTTTGCCATAATCCCCTAAGTCCTGTGCAATCAAAATGATTTCATGCACGCCTTGTTTCAGCAGAGCATCAAATTCTTTCAAGACCTGTTCCTGGGCTTTGCTGCGCAGAGGTCCTTTAATTTTCGGGATAATGCAGAAAGCGCACTGCTTGGCACAACCTTCTGCAATCTTCAGATAAGCGTAATTTTTTGGTGTAGAGAGCTGTCTTGGCACTTCTCCCCATTCGAGATAGCTGCGCGCCGATGTGACAGCCTCACCGGCTTCTTCCGCGTGGACAGCTTCTAAAATCTTTTCCATATCCCCCGACCCAAGAAAATAGTGGATGTCGGGAAACTTGGTCTTAAGTTCTTCTTTGTGCTTTTGGACCATGCATCCAGCGACAATGACCTTTGCCCCTTTCTTTTTTCCTTCAAAAAGGGAATCGATGGAATCGCAGGATTCTTGTCTTGCAGAGGCTAAAAAGCCGCAGGTATTGACCACGAGGAAGTCCGCCTTTTTGACCTGGTCGGTGACCTCATAGCCCGATTTCAGCAGGATGCCCAGCATGACCTCGGTATCGACGAGGTTGCGGGAGCAGCCTAAGCTGACGAAATGGATCTTATTGCCAGAATTTTTTAATCGTTTCATAAACAAAATAGAATACGCATTGGAGGGTTATTCAGCAAGAGGAGGAATTGAAAAAGGACAAGAATGAAGACATGATTTTAATGCTTTCATAATCAGTAACTTATCTATATCTAAAACTCAAACATAACATCATTTTGCACAATAACATGACCCATGTTATAATGCAGATATGTGTTAGTGAGGTGCTATGGACGGATTAATCGAGAGCTTAAAACAATATCTATACGAAACCCTCAAGACTGCCATTCAGCCTCATCTATGGAAGGCGCGAAATTCTTTGCCATTCTTTCTGAATGATCATTATCATTTTTACGAAGCGCTCCTGCTTGCCAAGCCCTGCCTATTCATGATCTCTAAGGGAGATACAGAAATAACCCCCAGCGTGCTCCGAAAACATTGGGAACAAGTCCAAAAGCACTGGCATGGCCCCATCATTTATGTTCAGCCAGTTCTCACCTCTTACAATCGCAAGCGTTTGATCGAACAACATATCCCCTTTATTATCCCAGGAAATCAAATGTATTTGCCTCATGTAGGTATTGATTTGAGGGAATATTTTCGAAAAATCCAAAAAAAGACGATTGACTCTGTTAAACCTGGCACCCAAACAGTAGTCCTTTATGCTCTATTGCGTGAAAGTAATGAGAAATTAACTCCCTCTGTACTCAAAGAACAGTTAGGCGATTACACCCTTATGTCAATGAGTCGTGCTTTTGATGAGTTGCAAGATGCAGAAGTGGGAGAATTTTATCGAGAAGGAAGGGAACGCCATTGGATTGTTCCAGATAAGCAAGTTCTATGGGAACAAGCCAAACCTTTTTTGCGCACCCCTGTTAGAAAACGCACTTGGTTAAAGTCTCATTCTTTTAAAATATCAGCAGGCTTAAGCGCTCTTTCCCATTTTTCACGGTTAGCTCCTCCACCTCTTCCTGTTTTTGCAGTGGGAATTAATCAATGGGAAACTTTAAAGTTAACAGGCATCGAGGAACTACCAACGCCTGATGAGGCTTCTTTAGAGTTGGAGATATGGAATTATAACCCTGATCTTTTTGCAAAGGATGGATTTGTTGATCCAATCTCACTGTATTTAAGTATAGAAGCAAAAGGCGATGAAAGAGTTGAATCTGCACTTGAAGAAATGGTGGAGAAAATGAAATGGTAATCGGTCTTGATCGCTTTAAACAACATTTTGAGGCTTATAAAAACCAATATGTACTTATTGGCGGCACAGCTTGCTCCGTAATCATGCATGAATCAGGACTTGATTTCCGAGCTACAAGAGATCTAGATATTGTTTTACATGTTGAAGCTCTGGACAAGAATTTTGCAGATGCATTTTGGAAATTTATCCATAATGGAGGTTATCAAAACCGACAACGAAGTACAGGTAAGGAAATCTTCTATCGTTTTAGTGTGCCAAGTAAAACAGATTATCCTTCGATGATTGAGCTTTTCTCCCGCATTCCAGATGCTGTCAACTTGTCGGGAAAGGGACATTTAACACCTATTCCTATTCACGAATCTATCGTCAGTCTTTCAGCAATTTTATTAGACGATTCTTATTACAATTTCATTCAATCTGGCAAACGGGATATAAATAACTTGTCTATTCTAGATGCTCTTCACTTGATCCCTTTGAAAGCTCGTGCGTTTTTAGATCTTACAGAGCAAAAGAAAATGGGAGTCCACATCGACGAAAAAGACATTCGGAAACATAAAAACGATGTCATTCGTCTTTATCAACTTCTTTCTCCTAGTAGTCGAATAGAATTAACCCCACTTTTAAAAAATGACATGGCTACTTTCCTATCTATCATTAAATCTGATAGGTCAATTGACTGTGGGAACTTAGGTTTAAAAAATGTGACTCCGCAAAAAATCGCAGAGGTTCTATCTGAAATTTATTATTGAGTAGCATAAATATTCAGAGTATGAATCATTGTTGACGTTGTACCTATAGGCCCGTATGTCCTTCTCTAAATTCAGTGAATTCATTCCCAAATCTTACCTCTACCTACGTAGCGGCTATAAACTCTCCACTTTTAAAAAAGACCTGCTTGCTGGAATCACCGTTGGGATCATTGCTCTTCCCCTCGCCATGGCCTTTGCCATCGCTTCGGGAGTCCCACCGGAACGCGGTCTCTATACCGCAGTCATCGCAGGCTTTTTGATCTCTGCTTTGGGAGGAAGCCGCATTCAGATTGGAGGTCCGACGGGCGCTTTTGTCGTGATCGTGTATGGGATCATCCAGAGAACCGGCTATGAGGGACTTTGCGTTTCGATGGTGATCGCAGCTCTCCTCCTTGTTCTTTTGGGAGTATTTCGCATCGGCTCTTGGATCAAATATGTTCCCCATCCTTTAATTACAGGTTTTACGACAGGGATCGCGCTGATCATTTTCTCTACGCAGATTAAAGACTTTTTCGGATTGCAGATGGGAACGCCGCCTGCTGGATTTGCAGAAAAATGGATCTCCTATTTCCATGCCCTTCCCACTTTTGATCCTCTAACATTGTCCATGGCGGCAGGAACTTTGCTCATCATTATTTTGATACGGCGTTTCATCCCTTCGCTTCCCTGGGGAATCAGCGCTATAGTCCTTGCCACGCTTGCGTGCGCACTCTTTCATTTGCCCTTAGAGACCATTCAGACCCGCTTTGGCGAAATTCCCAGAAGTTTGCCCATGCCTTCTTTTCCCAGTTTTTCCATTTTGGGCGGCCACTTTAAAGAGATCCTTGTGGATGGGATTACCATTGCCTTCTTAGGAAGCATTGAATCTCTCCTTTCTGCTGTGATCGGCGACGGGATGATTGGAGGAAGGCATCGCTCCAACTGCGAACTCATCGCTCAAGGGATTGCTAATTTCGGTTCGGTGATTTTTGGTGGGATCCCTGCGACAGGAGCTCTTGCAAGGACCGCTGCTAATATTAAGACAGGTGCCCAAACTCCCGTTGCAGGAATGGTCCACGCACTTGTGTTGTTTTTGATCCTCTTTTGTTTGGCTCCTGTTGTCAGTCGAATTCCCCTCGCTGCTTTGTCTGCTGTTCTAATGATGGTGTCTTGGAACATGAGCGAGATCAGCCATTTTACTCGTCTTCTAAAAGCTCCTATTGAGGATCGGATCATTCTTTTAACAGCATTTCTTTTGACAGTGTTTGTGGATCTGACCGTGGCAATTTCTGTAGGGATGGTCTTGGCCAGCTTTTTCTTTACGCATCGGATGAGCCAGATGTCCAAGGCAGTGTCCTTATCCCAAATTTTCCAGGAAAATCAAATCGATTTCCCTGAAAAAGGAGACCCTGATGCCATCTCTAAAAAAGTGGTGCCGAAAGGAGTAGAAGTCTATGAAATTCAAGGCCCCTTCTTCTTTGGCGCTGCGAATTTGCTCAGAGACATATTGACCAATATGAAGGCAGCGCCCAAAGTCTTCATTTTGCGCATGCGCTCGGTTCCCATGATCGATGCATCGGGGATGTGCGGGATTGAAGAGTTTTATCGCCAGTGCAAAAAGAAAAATACAGTCTTGCTGCTATCCGGAGTGCACGGCCAAACAAGACAGGACCTTAAGAAATTTGGTCTTGTGGAATTAATTGGGGAAGACAAAATCTTCCCCCACATCGATGCAGCTTTAGCTGCCGCCACAGGGCAGATTGCTATGTAGCTTTTTTAGTTCCCACAATGGAAACAGCAATATTATGGGCATAGGAATCCAGTTTTCGGTTCATCTGTTCCATATAGCCTGCCTCTGACAACTCGCTCGGTTTATAATGAGGATTAATGTGATTTAAAGGACGGACACTATAATAGATCTCCCGTTTTTCTATTTCCTCTTGTATATCTTTCACGATTTGTTCAGAGGAAACATTTGGGAATACCCTTTTGAAGATTATTCCGAAAATATTTTTTGTGTCGAAGAGAACAATTTTTCTTAATTGAGAGAAAAATTTAGCGGAATCGGGAAATTCATAAAGCCCTTCCCACCATGCATAGGGATCACAAAGAAAATAACCGCGAGGACCATACTGAAGGCTAATCACGTGTCTAGGAATATGGATCACTCCAACAAAATCTTGACTATCGGGAAAATCTTTCATCGCTTTCTCAAAGATGTCTCGATAGGTAGCCGATTCGGCATGCATAGAAAACTTATCTGAAGCCTGGAAGTTTGTAGAACAGCAGGAAAGGTTTATGTTTTTAAAGCGACCCTGGAGATACTGGCTCATTTTTTTGCAATTATTGGTGCAAACATTTTCAAATTTTCTATAATAATCTTGAAATGATTCACTTTCATTGGTCTCCACTTTCCTTGGATCCTCAAGGGTTAGCCCCTCAAAGCGGCAGTTAGCCTCTACAAGTATTTTTGCTTTTTGATCGATGAACTCAGATTGACCTCCCGCTACCAACTGTAGGACTTGATGGTAATAGACGTCTTCACTTTGAATTCGATGGTAGCTTTCGGCTAAAGATGCCGATGGTGTGTTTACCATCTCAGCAAAGATGGCATTGGAAATTCCGAAGCAACACCCCGTTGGCAATTCTTTTTTAATATACGACTGGGTTTCTTTTTCAGAAGTATTCGGAGCTTGGTTATTCGACGAACGCTGGATTTTTTCAATCAAGTTCGATGGATTGTTAGCTATTGAGCATACATTTTGGAGAACGATATATTCAGCGGGATATTCCTGCTTGATGCGCGTCAGAGCTTTTTCGACCACGGCTTCTTCCTTTGATGGATCAAATTCACGCGAACGGCACATGCGGTATTCTAACATTTCTAAATCCATATCCTCGCCGTAGTAGCTGTCCCTTTTCTCAAGCATGTCTTTTTTTATCACTTCTACTTCTTTTTTTTTATAGAAGATGTCGCACACTTCTACTGTTAGTCGTCTGCAGAACTCAACACCTAGATTGCCTACAATCGTTAAGGCAGATGTGGTTAACAGATCCTGATTTCTCCAGTAATACAGAGCAGTTGCCGCACATACGACCGCATTTGCCTTGGTAAAGCTTGGGTAACTGGGGTAATCAACTTTTAATGCCATAAAACCTCTGAAATCATTTTTTTATATATAAATAGTTTAATTGATTTTATTATTTAAATGAATTAAAATGAAAACTTTAATTATATTGAAATTATTTTAACTCAACCACCTAAGCATCAATGGCTTGAAGAGGTTAATAATTAAATTGAAATTATAGTAACAAAATGTTATAATAATATTAAACAGAACAAAAACAATTTAAAATGTTTTAAAGTCTGTTTTATAAAATTAAACTTAAACGAAAGGTGTAATCATGGTTAATTCAATTATAAACTATTTCAGAAAGAACCCAACCACCCCTACTATCAAAAAGGTCTACCAAAATCCAGAGAGCAGCGTCGTTGACCTGATTTTCAAGCGTTACAAAGGATATCACGGCACTCTTTTAGAAAGAGTGGGCGACGAACAAATCCAATCTGGAAAGTTCGATCAAAGAGAAAGACGTATTTATCTGGCTGATTTTGAGACTGCCAAAAGATACGCTGAAAAAAGATGCACAGGGCAGAAAACTCCTGTCATCGTGAAAATTTCTTCAGAGACAAAACCTCTGTGGAATGAAATAACATTGGATGGGCATGGATTTACGGGGCTAGGAGCCTACGAATACTTTCCTGCGAATGCCCAGGTGCGCATTGAAGCGGTTTATATGGTTGAAGACAACCAAACCCAAAATCCTAAAGAATAATAGGGGGCAATTATGATTAATACATTTTTTCATTTTTTTAATAGAAACACAGCCAACCCTACCATCAAAAAAATCTATCAAAATCCTGAAAGCGGGATCATCGACCTTTTCAAACGTTACAGGGGCTATCACGGCACCCTTTTGGAAAGCGTGGGTGACGAACAAATCCAACATGGAAAGTTCGATCAAAGAGGAAACCGCATTTATGTGGATGGATTTGATACTGCTAAAAGGTATGCCGCAAAGGGATGGTCAGATAAAACTCCTGTCATCGTAAAAATTTCATCGGAGACAAAACCCCTTTGGAATGAAATGACATTTGACGAATATACGTGCAGTGGACTAGGAGCCTACCAATATTTCCCTCCGAATGCCCAGGTGCGCATTGATGCGGTTTATGTGGTTGAAGATAACCAAACCCCTGGTATCAAAGAATAATGATATTTTCATCAAAGCACTAAACCTTTATACTTGCGATTTCAGGTATGACCCAGGAGTCGCATGTATAAATGGTCGATATTCGCAGTAGCCTGTGTGCTTTTATTTTCCGGTTGTACAAAAAGCGGAAAAACCTATCGCCCCTCCTCTCAAGAGCTTCGTTTAAATCTTCCTTCTGAGCCCCCTACTTTAGATCCTAGAAAAGCCATTGATACCGTTTCCGCCTCTGTAATCAACCTTTGTTTTGAAGGGTTGATGGGTAGAGATCCTAGCGGCAACATCGTACTTGGCTCCGCAGAACAATTCACCCTATCTGAGGATAAAACTAGATATACCTTCACTTTGCGCGACACAAAGTGGTCGGATGGAACACCTGTGACCGCTATTGATTTTGAAAAAAGCTGGAAAGCTGTCCTCGATCCCACCTTTGCCTGTATGTATGCGAGCGATTTATACATTATAAAAAATGCAAGACCAGCCAAAGCTAACCTTTGCTCCAGCGATGAGATTGGAGTGAGGGCTTTGGATGAAAAAACGCTCCAAGTAGACCTCGAAAATCCAACCCCCTATTTTTTAGAAGCGCTATCGACCCTTTCTTTCTTCCCTACCCCCTTTCATATTACAAGCGTCAATCCTCACTGGATTGAGGAGCACTATGTCTGTAATGGCCCCTTTCTTGTGAAAGAATGGAAACATAACAATAGACTCCTACTAGAAAAAAATCCCCAGTATTGGGACAGAGATAAAACAACTCTCGAGCGCGTGACATTGACTATTCTTGATGATGTTACGACGGAACTTGCTATGTACGACAATGGAGAGCTTGATTGGGCGGGCAATCCACTCTCTCCCCTTCCTAGCGAGGCGCTCCCTTTTTTAGAAAAAACTGGAAAATTGCAGAATTTCCCCATCTCCGCAACCTATTTTTACGTCTTTAACACCAAAGAATTTCCTTTTAACAATGTCAACATTCGTAAAGCTTTTTCATTAGCGATCAACCGTCAAGCGATCGTTGACAATGTCACACATGTTAGACAAATGCCGGCCATGAGCTTGATTCCTCCGACGATTTGGAAAGATGCTAAAGGCTATTTCAAAGATAACGATCTTGAGGAGGCTAAGAGATTATTTCAGCTGGGCCTAAAACAGCTGGGTATCACAGCTAAGGAGCTGCCTCCTATTCGATTGAGCTATAATACGATGGTCGATCACCATAAAATTGCCCAAGCGATCCAGGAGCAGTGGCACAAGGCTTTTGGTGTCAAAGTCCAATTGGAAAATAAAGAGTGGAAGGTGTTTCTCGATGAACTTAGCCACCATAAATTTCACGTGGCGAGGATGGGGGGCGTTGCCAATGTCAATGATCCGGCGACATTTCTAGACTATTACCGATTTCTTTCTAGCGCCAATAATCTTCCCCAGTGGAGCAATCCCAAATATACAAAAGCGCTTGAAGAAGCCGACCGAACTACGGATGAATCTAAGAGAACGGCTCTCCTTAAAGAGGCGGAAAAAATCCTCATGGACGATATGCCGATTGCCCCCATCTATTTTTATAAAGGGGTGTATTTAAAAAAACCATACGTCAAGGGGATCCACCTTACCGAATTGAACCATCTCGACTTAAAATGGGCTTATATCGATATCAATGATACTGTATCTCGTTAAAAAAGGAGCGATCCTCCTTACCTCCCTATTCCTCGTAACGACTCTAACGTTTTTTTTAATGCATGCCATTCCTGGAGACCCCTTTGTACAAGACAAGGCCATACCCGAAGAGATTCTTAAAGCTCTTCATAAACACTATGGCCTGGATCAACCTCTCTACGTGCAGTTTGGAAAATATCTTAAAGGGATTATAAGCTTTGATCTCGGCCCCTCCTTCAAATATGAAGGAAGGACTGTCAGCCAGATTATTTCAGATGGTTTTCCCGTTTCTGTGTGTCTAGGATTGGAAGCGGTTTGCATCGCCCTTTCTGGTGGTATCATTTTGGGATCCATCGCAGCGCTCAAGGCCATGCGCTGGCAAGACCATCTCACGATGATCCTCGCCGTCATTGGGATCTCTGTGCCCAGCTTCATCATGGCCAGTTTTTTGCAGTATCTCATCGGGATGAAGCTCGACTTGCTGCCGGTTGCCAGATGGGGCAGCTTTGCGCAATCGATCATGCCAGCCTTCTCTCTCGCAGCACTCCCCTTAGCGTTTATCGCAAGGCTTACGCGCGCCAACATGGTCGAGGTGCTGCAACAAGACTACATTCAAACAGCCAAATCCAAAGGCTTGAACTCATTTCAAATTATCGTGCGCCATGCGGCTCGTAATGCCCTATTGCCTGTGGTTTCTTATATTGGTCCTCTTGCTGCCAATGTGATCACAGGAAGCTTTGTCGTGGAAAAAATTTTCGGCATCCCAGGACTTGGGCAATGGTTTGTGATGAGCATCTCTAATCGCGATTATACAGTCATCATGGGAACGACTATTTTTTATAGCGCTATTCTCTTGCTCGCAGTTTTTATCGTCGATCTTCTATACTGTGTCATCGATCCTAGAATCCAATTGAGAAAAGAGTCTGATGGAAGATCCTAGTTTGTTATTTTCACCTTTAAGTGCTACAGAAAAAGAAGCTGCTGCAGAAAGCACAGCTTATGCTCCTGCGGCCTCTTATTGGGAAGATGCCTGGCTGAGATTAAAACAAAATAAAGCAGCCATGTTTGGTTTGATCACGCTGAGCATTTTGCTTTTCATGGCCATCATCGGCCCTTGGATCTCTTCTTACACCTATTATGAAACTCAGCTCTCCTTGAAAAACACCCCTCCCTGCGGCACATTTTGGTTTGGCACGGATGAACTGGGAAGAGATTTATTCACAAGATGCTGGTGGGGAGCTAGGATCTCCCTTTTTGTCGGAATTACAGCTTCTTTCATCGACCTAATCTTTGGGGTTTTGTTTGGCGCAGTCGCTGGCTTGCTGGGTGGAAAAATCGAAGAATGGATGATGCGCCTGACCGATATTTTATACACCACTCCTCCCCTTCTCTTTGTGATCCTCCTCATGGTCATTATAGGCTCAGGGATTACGCCTATTATTCTTGCCTTAGCGATCACTGGCTGGATCAATATGGCACGCATTGTGCGCGGTCAAATCCTACAAATCAAACAACAGGATTTTGTAAGAGCCGCTTATGCGCTCGGCGCTTCCCGCCGCAGAATCTTGCTGCGCCACTTGATTCCCAATGCAATGGGACCCATCATTGTCACCTTAACGCTCACCATCCCCTCTGCGATTTTCACAGAAGCCTTCCTTAGCTTTTTAGGCCTTGGCGTGCAAGCGCCCATTGCCAGCTGGGGAACGATGGCAAATGACGGACTTCCAGCCATGCGCTATTACCCATGGCGCCTCTTTTTCCCCGCTGCATTTATCACTCTGACCATGCTCAGTTTCAACTTGCTTGGCGATGGACTGCGCGATGCCTTTGACCCAAGGCTAAAAAAATGAAAAGCATTCTCGATGTGCGCAAGCTCAACGTCAAATTCCTTTCACAAGGAAGGCGGCTTCACGCTGTCCGTGGGATCGATTTTTCGATGTACGAGGGAGAAACTCTAGGTATTGTCGGCGAATCGGGTTGTGGCAAAAGCGCCACAGCAAAAGCCCTCATGCAACTGGTCCCGAGGTACACTTCGGAAATCAGCGGCAGTGTTGATTACCAAGGTGAAAATCTGCTCACCTTTTCAGAAAGTCAGATGCAATCGGTCCGAGGCAAAGAGATCGGAATGATCTTCCAAGATCCGATGACATCGCTCAATCCCACCACTCGCATCGGACCTCAGATCACGGAAGGTATTTTACGCCATTTCCCCAAGATCTCCAAAAAGGAAGCTCGACAAATTGCCATCGACACCCTAACACAAGTCGGCATCCCCCAAGCAGAAGAAAAGTTCGAATGCTATCCTCACACACTCAGCGGCGGAATGCGCCAGAGGGCGATGATTGCGCTCGCTCTTGCCTGCAAACCGAAAATTCTTCTTGCCGATGAGCCGACAACAGCTCTTGATGTCACCGTTCAAGCGCAAATTCTAGATCTGCTCCAGTTCATCCAGGGAGAAACCAAAACAAGCATTCTTCTCATCACCCACGATATGAGCGTCGTCGCAAAAATGTGCGACCGCGTCATTGTCATGTACGCCGGTCAAATTGTCGAAAGCGGCAGCACCGATGAAATTTTCACCTCTCCCAAACACCCGTACACGCAAAGGCTGCTCACAAGCATTCCCCGAATGAACCAGCCCAAAGATCATCCCCTCATTCCCATTGAAGGCACTCCACCCAATCTCAGCTACCCCTCACAAGGATGCGCCTTCTGCGCGAGGTGTCACGACGCGATGAATATCTGCTCCAAAGATCAGCCTCCTTTGATCGAGATCTCTTCTGACCATTATACCGCCTGCTTCAAGTACGACCCGAGGATGAAATGATGAACAAACCGCTGATCGAGGTCAAAAATCTTCGCAAAGAATTCCACATCAATAAAAAAAAGCTTCTGGCTATTCGCGATATTAGCTTCTCTATTGAAAAAGGAGAAACCCTCGGCCTCGTGGGCGAGTCCGGCTGCGGCAAATCAACCACAGGTCGATGTCTTCTTCGTTTAGAAGAAGCCACAAGCGGCCAGATTTCTTACGAGAGTAAAGATGTACTCGCTTTAAACCGCAAAGAGCTTTTTTCTTTTCGGCGCAATGCCCAAATCATTTTTCAAGATCCCTACTCATCCCTCAATCCACGCATGACAGCGGAAGATATCATCACGGAACCTCTGCGGATCCATCGCTGTATTGAAAAATCCTCGATCGAAAAAGAAGTGGTAAAACTCACCGATATGGTGGGCCTGAGCAAATCAGCTCTTAGCAGGTTTCCCCATGAATTTTCCGGAGGACAGCGCCAACGCATCGGAATCGCCCGTGCTCTAGCCTTAAGGCCTCAGTTTATCGTTTGCGATGAACCTGTCTCCGCCCTCGACGTCTCCATCCAGGCGCAGATCATCAACTTGCTCAAAAATCTGCAAGATGAACTCTCACTCACCTACCTTTTCATCTCCCACGACTTAAAGCTAGTCAAATACATCTCTGACAGAGTGGCTGTGATGTATTTGGGCAATATCGTCGAGATCGCTAAGAGCGAAGAACTCTACAACAATCCCAAACACCCCTACACCCAGGCCCTGCTCTCCGCAATCCCCATTCCCGATCCAGAAGCGGAAAGAAAAAGACAGCGTTTAAGTCTCATTGGAGAGGTTCCAAGCGCAACAGCGCCCCCCAAGGGCTGTCCCTTCGCCTCGCGCTGTCCTCATGCGCAAGCAAAATGCCACAATATCATGCCAGGGTGGACAGAGGTATCTCCTGGCCATAAAGTGGCTTGTCATTTACAGAACTCCTAAGTTCCTTATTTTGAGTGTATTAAATATTTTAATTTTGTAAATCCTAAACCAGAATTCCTATTAAAAACAGGAATTCTGGTTTAAGCATTAAAAATTTCAACCAAAATTCCCACAAAAAATAGGAATTCTGGTAAAATAAAGAAAAAAGTCGAAGGGAAACGATGAGAAAACTCTTAGACCATATAGAAACCCCTTATGTCGATGCTCAAACGCTTCTAAATCTGCTTGCAGACTACCGCAGGCCAAGGGAGTGTATTTTGCGAGCAGTGAAGAATAAAGAGCTTATTCGGCTGAAAAACGGCTTTTATTTAATCACAGCTAAAATTCAGCTAGGGTCAAATACCATCATCCCCTTTGAACAAGTTGCCAATATGCTATATGGCCCCTCTTATGTCAGCTTGGAATGGGCCTTGTCTTTTTATGGAATGATACCTGAACGCGTCCATACGGTGACAAGTATGACTTTAGGAAGAAACAAAGAATTTCGCACGCCTGTGGGTGATTTTATATATCATCGCTTATCACCTGATTCTTACCCTGTGGGGATAGTTCAAAAACAGTCGGCTGGATTTGTGGGGGGCTTTCTCATGGCAAGCCCTGAAAAAGCACTTGCGGACTGGATCTATATCACATGTAAAGGACTCAATAAAGATCAGTTGAAAGTAGAGTTGATAGAATCAAAACGCCTAGACCCAAATAGTCTCCGACAATTGAACAAGCCTCTGCTTGTCGAAATCGCTACCTGTTACCATTCTAAAATAGTAGACTATTTAGTAGACTTAATAGGAGTCATATGAATTATATCACAATCATCAAGCAAATGCTAGACAGTAAAAATAATAAGGTCTTACAAATTGATAAATTACGAGAAATTTTACAACAAACTGCATTACTAGGTTTGGCTCGGCATCAATTTTTCGAACATGCTGCTTTTTATGGAGGTACAGCACTTAGAATTCTTTATGGACTTGACCGATATAGTGAGGATCTCGATTTCTCCCTCCTTCGATCCACTCCAAACTTTAATTTTGCACCTTTCCTTGAGGGGATGCACCAAGAATTAAAAGGGATGGGATTTGAGCTTGATGTTGCCGTCCGAGAAAAAAATGCAGAAACGGGGATTTGGTCTGCCTTCCTAAAGGCCAATACACAATCTCTCCTTTTGTCCATTTATGATAAATCACAAATACGTGGAATTCATCCTGAGCAAAAAATTCAAATTAAACTAGAAATAGATACCGATCCTCCTTTATTACATTTGCCTCTTGAAAGCAAATTAGTTAAAAATCCTACTCCATTTTATGTGACGACCTATCATATGTCTGATCTTTTTGCAGGGAAAATGCACGCTGTGCTTTGCCGAAAATGGCAGAAAAGACTGAAAGGCAGAGATTGGTATGATTTAATTTGGTATATTCAACAAGGAATCCCTGTTAATTTAGCCCATTTGCGTGAGAGAATGCGGCAAACAAACCACCTTCAAGGTGGAGAAAAATTAGGAAAGACAGACTTACTCAAACACCTACAAAAAAGAATCACTGAGATCGATTGGGAATCAGCTAAATCGGATGTAACAGCCTTTATTTCTGATAAAAGCAAATTAGATATTTGGTCGAATCAGTTTTTCACCGACCTGATCGCTCATTTACAAGTAATCGATCCTGAAACTTAGAGACGTGCTCTCAGATAGCGATATCGCGATCCTCTATCATTTTCTGACTTTCTTCCAGAAAAGCTGTGAGAAGCGGCACGATTTCGCGCGCTGTTCCCAAATCTATGGTCGCATCGTTGCCGCACACATAAAAACAGGTGTGGCATTTGTCCATTGTTTTCAGAAAGACTTCCCTAGCAAGAAAATTGGCTACGGATTCTTCCTCGATAGTAGAAAATGGGAGTGTGTTGGAAAGGCGTTCTGTTAGAAAATTAAATTTAAGGTGATCTAGAGATAGAGCATGGTGAGAGCGAGTATGGAAAGGAAACGGATAAAAGCTGGCACGGAAGACAGAGGATCCCGTGGCTGCAATTTTTTTGTGAAAATCAGGACTAAAAGCCCCTTTTTTAGAAAAGTAACTATCTTCTCTAGCCTCAATTATGAAAACGTCTGTAGGGTCTTTTTCTGATTCCTTCCTGCGATTCAAGTAGTCCAGCATCTCTTTTTCTGGATTTGCATTTAAGTCTGTGCATTGCGCTGCTTTATGAAGCAGTGTACTTTTAGGAAATGAAAACTGTTGTGATACAACTTTATCAATCGAGGTCAGACCGCGGTTAGAGATCCACGTCAAAGGTATGAAGTCTTGAGACATGTCTAAAGATTTCAGACCTTCATAGGTTACATTTCCCAAAGAGGTGGTCATCAGGGAATCCACATGAATGCCATACGTCTTTAATGCCTTTAGAACATTCAAGGGTCCGTGGCTAAGATCGCTTATGGTTAAAGGCTCCCATCTTCGATCGACTTCTTCAGAGATTTCTCTATTTCCATAAAAGCTAAAGAGGATAACGCGAAGCATCTTGTCTTGGCTTGGATTTTTTGGTTCAAATACCCGAACCTTAAAAGTGCGAGCGATTGGACCAGAAATTTTAAATTCCTTGTCTTCTAAGGTAAAATGATTATGAATTTCCTCTAGCTCTTTAGAGCAATTCTTCTCTGGGCGTTTTATGATAGAGCACACATGACTTGCTAAGTTCTGATCCAGCACATAATGGTCATCTAATTCGCGCTGGTACAAAGGCAAATAAAACTGGTTCCTTAAGAACTCTCCCAATTTTTGAAGCGGGGTTTTAAAGCATTCCCATAGACAACTCACTTTTTGCTCTTCTGGATTTAACCCATCATCATAAAAAGTGTGGTATTGAGACATCACTCTTGTCTCTTGAGTTCTTACGTAAAATTGAGAAGTCATAGAGATCGCCCCAAAACTATTTTCAAAAAAAGATATCGCTAAAAACAATTTTCCAGCAAGCTTTTTGCTACGACAGTCTCTAACATCGATAATGGATAGTGCCCCTTGAAATGCAATTCTCTTTGCTCATTATTTATAAATTTATTTCGCTCAACCGTTGTGATGGATGATTTGCCTCCTAGATCAAAAGGCATGCGGTTTTTTGTGCTAGATTGTCACAGTTCTGCAACCAATGACATCAAAAGCATCCTTGAAATCCTAGGCCATGAAGTCGTTTATTGGCCAATTTCTGTCTACTTTCAGAAAATATTTGGGCACGACAAGCGTCAACCGGAAATTATTAATGCGAGCACTTGGCTAGATCTAAACAAAGAGATGTGCGATCAATTTAGTGAAAAATATGAAAGTTATTTAAGTCAATTCGATGGATTTATTGTTTCTGCGTTCTCATCGTTTGCGCTTCTATTTGAAAGGTTTGATAAGCCAATTATTGTCGTGAATGCTGTCAGGTACGAAATCCCTTTTACCGACAAACCAGCTTCATGGGATTTACTTAATCAATTTCTAGTAGATGGCGTCAAACGCCATAAAATCTTTCTTGTTTCTAATAACAAAGGAGATGCAATTTATTTAAAAAAAGCTACAGGTCTTGACAGTGAATTGATTCCAAGTTTAGGCCTTTATACCAATGCCAAATATTCGGGCAAAAACAATGCCTATGTATTTCACAATCCAAAAAAGAATCCTTTCATAGAAACTTTTAAAAGCTATCTTCGCTTAGACAGTTTAATTCATTCTCCTCCCGAGAACTATTTATGGCAAACCCTCTATGATTATAAGGGGATCATTCATATCCCTTACCAAGTAAGCATTATGTCTTTATTCGAGCAATATAGCGCAAATGTCCCCCTATTTTTCCCTTCGAAGGAATGTCTAATTGCTCTCCAAAGTCTAGCTCCGGCTAATGTTCTGAATGAAATTTCCTTTTTTTGGTTGTTAAAAAAAATCCCTCCTTCCCAAACCCCTGGCGATTTGAATAATTTGTCAGATCCAAATGTTGTGAAGTTTTGGATTGATTCAGCAGATTATTACGACAAAGAGAATATGCCCTACATTCAATACTTCGACTCTCCTCAGCATCTCAAATTTTTGCTTCTAAATACTGATACTCAAGAAATTAGCAGGAAAATGCAGGCAGACAATCTGAAAAAAAAAGAGTGGGTCCTAAAAAAATGGGAAGAGGTTTTGGATAGGGTCTCACAAACTTGAGGGCTAGAGCTGTTCTTTCAAGGCATCTCGAATTTGGAAAAGCACGTCTTGATCTATGACAAAAGACTTGTCGTAGGGAGCATAATTTTGTCCCCAACGCGTGTCTTTAAAATTGAGGCCCGCAAATTCACGAGGCTCTTTATAACGGGGAACGATATGCACATGGATGACCGGTGAAGTATTGCTTAATGCAGCATAGTTCATTTTGTCCGGTTGGAAAAGAGTTTGCAAGGCGACTTTGACATCCTCGCCGATAGAGAAAAATTCCTCTCGAACCTCCCCTTCAATGGCTAAAAAATCATCGACTCCAGTTTCATCTTTAAGTTGGACGAAGACTCTTCCTAGATAGCATTGGTTTTCGTGCAAATAGAGATCCCAATACTTGTAGGATTTGATTTTGAGCTGCTCATAATCCACGCTAGGTTTCTCCTTTATTTGCTGATTTGCCATCGCACAGATGGGAAGTATGGCGCAAAGCAAAAATTTAAGAAATATTTTAAATGATTTCATCTAATTCCTAAATTAAAACGATATTATTATATGAAACTCTAATAAAGGAATCAATTCCTAAAAAAATCGCATTTTTATGAAAGACTGCTCTGACTGTGAAGGACTTGCGAAATTGTTTTAACCATCGCTAAGCAAGCGCTTGCCGGGACGGATGGTTTTGCCATTGTCTGCACAGACCCAGACTCTGCAAGGAGCCTTGCGCAGGATGTATTCTGCGATGGGACCGATCCCTTTTGTCTTGGGATCGCGAGAGGATTTGAGGGAACCTAGCACAATGAGATCGTAGCCGCCTTTTGCTGCAACCTCGAGAATGGTTTCTGGGAGTGAGCGAGATCGGATAATCTGCAAATCAATATCTACGCCAATTTCTCTTGCGATCGCTTGGGATCTCTTGAGAATGGCCTCGGCAATGGCCATGCGGTGGGGTGCCTTAATGTCGAGAGGTAAGGAGAGAGGAATTTCCATCACTTGCAGAGCTGTGATTTGAGCCTTATGGAGTTTGGCCATCTCGCAGGCCATTTGTACAGTCTCTGTGTGCATACCGCCGCGGGTAGGGACTAAGATCTTTTTGACTTTTAGCGGTTGAAAACCAGGAATCTTAATCTGCTCGATTTCCACGCGGCCTAATGCTTCTAGCTTACTTTTTTTGCGATAGACGAAATAAAGCATTATTCCAAATACCATCCAGGCGCATCCTAGGTATCTGCCTTCTTTTTTTGTAATCACGATGAGCAGCCACACGCTTAAGGATGCTATGGCTCCTATAATGGCTGTTGCTGGAATGGAGTATTTTCCAAAAGGAATATTGAGTGGAGATGTGAAGGGGCGCTTCATCCTAGGCCTTTTAATTCTGAGGACGATTAGAGAGACATGAGCGAAGAAAAATGCGATCATGGCGCCAAAGTTGTAGAGGTCGGCGAGGAAGTCCATACTGCCTCGGCTTGCTAAAATGATTAACATGGCTGCAATTCCATAGACAGCAAGTGAGATAATCGGAGTGCGAAAGCGAGGGTGGATCGCATAAAATAACCGAGGCAACTGGTAATATTTCCCCATATTGAAAGAAAGTCGAGAGGCTCCAATCAGGCCGGAATTTGCGGCAACAGCTAAAACAACAGCAGCAAGTATGGCGACTGCAGGTCCTAAGATCAGTTTGCCAAAGGGCAGCCCTTCCACAATCGCTGCAATGGGATTGAGAAGGTATGTGGTGCCAAGTTCACGAGGGGCCACTGCAGATAGAGCGGTAATAGATATGCCTACATAGAGCACAAGAAGCACGATCATCGTGAGCATGACAGCTCTTGGGATTGTCTTAGCTGGCCGATTAGATTCTGCAGCCAGTTGCGAAATCGACTCAATGCCTGTATAGGCGACCATGGCCATCGCCACTCCCTTTGTGAAATCGACCCAAGAAGGCGACCAATTAACATTGGGGACATTGATTCTGAGGTGATCGATCACTTCGGGCAAATTGAGAATTGTCGACATCCCGATGGTGATGATGAGCACCTGGATCAAAATGGTAAATATAGTGAGAATCAAGCTGATGCGCGTCGAATGGCGCACTCCAGTCACATTCATAAGAAATAAGATGGCGATCAAAGCCATACTAAAGACGATCTGGACAGGGGTGTGCTGCAAATCCCCAAAGAAATAAGCCAAATAAGGCCCCACGGCGAATGCAGAGATTGCCATGGTAAGTATGTAGTCAAGAAGTAGGCCCCAGCCTGCGATAAACGAGATAAAATCGTTGAAGGCAAGCCGAGAAAAACTGGCAGATCCCCCCGATTCATGGATTGAAGAAGTGAGTTCGGCATAGGTTAATGCCGTACAAATAAAGACAAATCCGGCCAGGCCGAGTGCAATCGGCGTTGCACCCAAAGCAAAGAGAGCGGTCACTCCCAAAGCATAAAAAATGGATGACCCTAGGTCGCCATAGCCAATGGCAAATAAGTCGAAAACACCAAGAACTCTCTTCAGTGTTCCCTTCTTTAATTGGACGACCGTTGTTTCCTTACTCATTATTCCTCAACAACCACATCAGCTGCACAGCGGAATCCATAAGTTCCATTCATGACGCCGGGATTGTTGCGGTGGCGGTGGGCACAGCGTAGGTCTTCTTTCGAGCTTTTCCAGCAGCCGCCGCGCAAAATTCGGTAAACTCCCTGGACCGGTCCTTTGGGATTATTGGGCTCTTGAACGGAAGTATCATAAAAATGGTAGTCATACCAGTCTTGGCACCATTCATACACATTGCCGGCCATATCATACAGACCATAGCCGTTAGGAGGATAACTTTGGACGGGCGTGGTGTCGGAACTGAAGAAATTTGCATCGTTTCGCTCGATCTGGTTGCCGATGGGATACATCAAATTCTCCCCTCCCCCGTAGCTAGCGATTTCCCATTCTGCTTCTGTAGGAAGGCGCTTGCCCACCCATTTAGCATAAGCGACAGCGCCATACCAGCTCACTCCTACGACGGGGTGCTTGGCATAACCTGATTCGATATTGATCCGTCCTCCGCTGCGATTGATGCGGGAGTCTTTTAAGCGGATGATGTCATTGTTGTTAACGTCTTTCTCCCCTCCCATCGCTTCTAGAAACAAGACGAACTGCTCATTGGTCACAGGATGCACATCGATAGCAAAAGCATTCATATGAATCGCATGCCTTGGCATCTCATCCCTTCCTCCATGATTGCTCCCGCGCAAATAGGTGCCAGCGGGGATCACAGTCATTTCTGGAAGCAGAGGTTCTGGTGCTTTCTCTTCTTGAGGCTGAGGTCTATAAGGGGCAACGACTGACTCGATTTGGAAGATGGCTCCTGGCTCTGCATCAAAAGAAGGGCGCGCAATTTCTTGGGGTTTAAGCAAAGGCCTGGGTTTTGTTACACCCGATACTGCAAGCTGCGGCGCAACAAGTTTGTTGCCCTCTGCAATGGTTTTTAGTTTTTGCAGCTGGCTTTTAGGAGAAGCGGTCTGGGTCAAAGTCAATAACTCTTCTATTTTCATCTCAAGCTGCTCGGGGCGCTTTAAAGGGTCTGTCTGTAGAGCCCTGCAGATAAAAAGATCCCAGTTCCACTTTAAGTCGGGAACTTTTTTCGAAGGGAGTTCGAAATAACCTTCGGGAAACTCTCCTGTGAGCAAGTAGTAGAGTAGGACGCCAAAAGCGTAAACGTCTGACTTGATGGGATTTGTTTTGGGATGGTTTGCCACTCTTTGTTCGGGAGCTAAAAAGAGAAAATTCTGATAAAAGGAGCGGTGCAACCCCGAAGCTGTAGAAATCCCCTCTTCAGAACTCAGCATTGTAGCTGTACTCAAGTAAGTGCGGCTTAAAGCTGTGATCGGACCGATGATGCGAGTCAGGCCAAAGTCTGTCAGAAAGGCATCGGGGCCATCTTCCGATTCCTTGAGGAGGATATTGCTTAGCTTGATCGACCCATGCGCGGTAAACTCGTGTGCAAAATCCAACGCCGAAGCGATCTGGCGAGCAATGCGCAGCACATCTTTTTCAAGAAGGCGGTGATGATTTTTGATAAAGTACTGGCCGAGATTTATCGGCTGCCTCGAAACGCTCAGAATTGGGTCTGCGATAAGGTAGTAAACGCCGTCTGCAAGGGAAGCGTTATGGATCTTGGCGATATGAGGATGTTCCAATTTCGCAAGCGCGAGCACCTCTTTTTCAAAGCGTCTGATAAAGTCTGTATCAGAAGCGAGCTCCGGTGGGAGTATTTTGAGAATGAATGGACGTTTGAGAAAGCGATGCTGAGCAAGATAAGTCTCGCCCATGGATCCATTTCCGAGGTGCTCTGTCAGAATATAGTCCCCGATTTGCCGCTGCTTCATAATTCCCCCAATGCTGTAAGGATTTTCTCTTTTTCAAAGAGGGGCGCCTCACAACGATTTTGTCTGCAGATATAAATTGCAGTCTGTCCATCAATGGGATTTTTATCAACTAGGGAAGTGATTAAGCGGGGAAGCTGCAAGTCTGAGCTCTTTTTCCAGATCAAAGTTGCGTGCGGAATAAAACGCCCATCTAGGATTTCTTGGATCTCCTTCTTCAAACTCTCATTTTCATCAAGAGCAATCACCACTGTGGGAGCTTTGAGATCGTAGTAACGGTGCAAAGAGAGGAGATGGTAGCACGCGCCTGGAGCAAAAGTGTCGATAAGATGTTTAGATGCTTTGAGAATGTCTTCAGCCTGGAGAAGGTATTTTTCGTTTTGGGTTAGCTGGTAAAGCCGCAGCAAATTTTCGCAGTGGACAGCATTGCCCGAAGGTTCCGCTCCGTCGTAATATTCGCACCTTCTCAATAATAGATTTGGATCGTTTAAGTGAAAGTAGAAGGCGCCGCCTGGAGCTTTGAATTCCCTTTCAAGAAGATCCGAGAGATCCATCGCAAATTGCAGCCACTGGCTTCCGCAGTCTTCTTCAAATAAGCTAAGAAATCCTTTAATGAGGAAAACATAATCATCGAGCCCGCCATTAAAACGCGCCTCATTATCCCTCCATCTGCGAAGAAGATGACCTTCTTTCCAAAGATTGTTCTTGATAAAGTTTGCTGCGTTTAGCGCAGCCTCTTTAAATGCAGATTTTTTAAGCGGCCCTGCCGCGCGAATCATCGCGTCAATCATTAGCCCATTCCAAGAGACGATGATTTTATCATCTTTAAATGGCGCTGCGCGAAGCTTACGCCTTTTGAGGAGTTTCTCCTTGGCTCGAGACAAGATTTCTTTAATTTCAGAGACAGGAAGGTTACGAAGTTCTGCAAACTCTTCTAAGGAGTGCACACAATGAAGCACGCTTCTTCCCTCAAAATTAGACTGCGCCGACACCCCATAATAATGGTTAAAAATCTCCGCTTCTTCGTTGGAGAGCACTTCCTGTACTTCCATAGGAGTCCAAGTGTAGTACACTCCTTCGCGCCCTTCCGTATCTGCATCTTGGGCGGAATAAAACCCCCCTTGAGGATGGACCATCTCATTGAGGATATAATCTAATGTTTCTTCACAGGTTGTGCGGTAGCTTTCTTTTTTTAAATATTTCCAAGCCAACAAATAAGCACTGCTTAAAATCGCGTTGTCGTAAAGCATTTTCTCAAAATGAGGAATGTGCCAGCGATCATCAATCGCATACCGGGAAAATCCTCCGCCGAGTTGATCATAAATCCCTCCGCAAATCATCTTATCCAAAGTGAGCTCAGCGCAAAAAAGAGCCCTGCTGTCTCCTTTTGCGGCGGCAAATTCCATTAGGAAAATCGACTGATATCCCATGGGAAATTTGGGCTCTCCTTTCAAGCCCCCATGAATGGGATCTGTCAATGTATAAATCATTTCGACAGCGGCGCTCAAATTTTCTTCAGTAGAGATTTCTTCTCCTGAAATTTTAGACGCGGTCTCAAATACTTTCACAATCCGATCTGCTTGATCGATCAAATGCTGCCGGTCTTCACTTGTCCACAACTGTTTGATTTTTTGAACAAACTGCTGCATCCCGATCTGCCCGCGCTTGCTCACAGGAGGAAGGTACGTGGTCGCAAAAAAAGGCTTTAGATCTGGGGTTAAAATCAAATTGAGAGGCCAGCCTCCAGAAGATGACATGAGCGCTTGAGCCAGCTCCATATAAATGCTGTCGACCTGGGGTAGCTCCTCCCGATCCACCTTGATATTGACAAAGGTATCATTCATCATCTGGGCGAGCTGCAGATTCTGAAAGGACTCTTTTTCCATCACATGGCACCAATGGCATGTCGCATAGCCGATGGAGAGAAAAATGGGCTTGTCTAATTTTTTTGCCAAATCAAATGCTTCCTGTCCCCACGGATACCAGTCTACTGGCGTATGCGCATTTTGCAGCAGATAAGGAGACTTTTCTTTGATCAGGCGGTTTGTAAACTCGGGATCCACCATTAAATAATACCTAAAAACTTCGCCAGATACCAAGCTGCGACAAGAAGAAGAGCTGCAGCTCCCGCCCAAATCAAATTCGGCAGCCACTTCACTCCTCCGCCCATGCTTCCTCTGGCTTCTAAAGTTCCAATCCCATAATTAAACTCATGTTTTTCTGGCTGCATGCGAAACGTCGCAGGGTTATCGCGGATCATTCCGTCGATATCCAAGCCTAAAAACTGAGCATATTGTTTCATGAATCCCAAAGCATAGACTCCAGAAATATATTCGCCAATTTGCCCTTCTTCAATCGCTTCCAGATAAGCAGAGCGAATCGAAGTTGAATTCTCTATCTCTTTTAAGGAGAGGTTCATCTCGGTTCTCTTTTGTTTAAAAACATCTCCAACGCGCTTCAATTCCTCGCTCATAATCCTCCAATATACAATAGTTAATCACACTCTAACCTTGTTTTTTTTCAAAATCAATGCAAAAATGGGATTTTTCAACGTTAGTAATTATGGCATCTGAAAAATCTTCTTGCTTTGTAGCGACTAT
The DNA here is from genome assembly GCA_023269355.1 of Chlamydiota bacterium. Lineage (GTDB taxonomy): Bacteria > Chlamydiota > Chlamydiia > Chlamydiales > Rhabdochlamydiaceae > CAJCIW01. The sequence goes on from JAHFTO010000011.1 coordinate 60,342, forward strand.
CAGCCTTGACCTGGCGGACAAACTCCTCTCTGAACTCAAAGAACAGGGCTTTGAGATCACCAGGCCCATATATACTGTCTTTTCCGCCCAGAAAAAAGGGGTGTCCTGCACCTTGTACACTTCGGGCAAATTGACAGTCCAGGGAAAAGAGATGAACGATTTCATCACCTTTTACCTAGAACCTGAAATTTTAAAATCGGTCGCCTACTCCTATCCCGAGACTCAAGTGAGCATGACAGCCCGCATCGGGATCGATGAGTCGGGCAAAGGAGATTTTTTTGGCCCCTTATGTATCGCTGGCGTCCAAGCCGACGAAGCGAAGATCAAAGAACTGCTCAAGCTAGGAGTGCGCGACAGCAAGCAAATTGCAGATAAAGCGATACGGACCTTAAGCGCCAAGATCAAACAAGTCTGTCCCCATACCATCGTCTTCATCTCGCCTAAAAAGTATAACGAACTCTATGCCAATTTTCAAAACTTGAACAACCTGCTTGGATGGGGACATGCGACAGCGATTGCAGATCTAGTGAGCAAGACTGGCTGTACCGAAGTCATTATCGACCAATTCGCAGGAGAGCATGTCGTTAAAAATGCTTTAAAGCAAAAAAAGCTCAACGTCTCCCTCACCCAGCGCCATAAAGCAGAGGCCGACCCCGTTGTCGCCGCTGCCTCAATCCTTGCACGAGCAGCTTTCTTAGAAGGATTGGAATCCTTAAGCAAACAGTTCGAGCTCGAAATCCCCAAAGGTGCGTCTCCGCAAGTGGTCAGAATCGGTAAGCAACTCGTGAGAAAATTCGGCCCTCAAATTCTAGAACAAGCAGCCAAGCTTCACTTTAAAACAAAAGAGGAAGTGTTGAATGATTAAGCACTTGGTTTTGAATAACCTCGTCCTAGTCGATACATGCGAGATCCATTTCGGCCCCTCCTTTAATGCTGTGACAGGTGAAACCGGTGCGGGAAAAACCGCTCTTATTGAAGCCATCGGCCTTGCACTCGGCGAGCGCGCAGACACTGCTTTGATCCGCAAAGGATGCGATAAAGCCTATATTGAAGTCTGCTTTGAACTCGAAGCCCATTCCAAGGTCAAAGAACTTCTGGATGAAGCAGGACTCGCTAATGAAGAAGAGCTTGTCATCCGCAGGGAAATTTCCAAAGAGGGAAAAAATCGCTCCTTTGTCAACTGCCGCATGACACCTCTTCCCCTCTTGCAAAAAATCGGTTCGGCACTCATAGACCGCATCGGCCAACATGCCCATCAAGCGCTCCGCACATCAGAGTCTCAGCGCATACTTCTAGATGTCTACGGCGGCCTCGAACCCCAACTTAAAGTATTTAAAGTAGCTTACCTCCATACTAAGGAATGCCAGCAAAATTTAGAAAAGCTCCAGCAGCTCTCCCTGCGCAAAGAAAGGGATGAAGAAACATGGCGCTTTCAGCTCGAAGAGATCGAAACAGCTTCTCTTAAAAAAGGAGAAGAAGAGGCTGTCTTTGAAAAATATCAAAGCCTCGCTCACTCCCACGAGATCTCTGAAAAAATCGATACCCTCCTCAAAACCCTCTCAGAAAGTCCCTCTGCCGTCTTGCCGCAAGTCTCTAGATGCATTAAAACATGCGATACACTGCTTAACTTAAGTTCCGGATTAAAAGAGGCCTCCTCCCTTTTGCATGAATCCCACATAGCTCTTAGCGAAGCCATCCGCTCTTTCCAATCCTACTGCCAAAACATCGACAGCAATCCGGGCACACTGCAGCATTTAGAAAATCGCCTCAGTGTCATCTCCCGGCTCAAACGCAAATACGGACAGACCTTTGAGGAGATCGAAGCCTATGCCGAAAGGATTAAAAAAGAACTCTCCGATTTAGACAATCTCTCGGATGCTTTGAAGGCTGCGGAGGGAGCATTACAATCTGCATCAGCAGAAACGGACAAGCTGGCAAAAGAGCTTACTTTTAAACGAGAACAAGTAGCCAAAACATTTCAGAAAGAACTCACCAATCTACTCCAAGATCTCAATATGAACGGAGCAGAGCTTACCATTGAAATCTCCCCTGGCCAACGTACTTCCCATGGCGATGATACCGTTCAATTTTGGCTCAAAGCAAATACCGGCGAACATCCCGGCCTTGTCAAAGACCACGCAAGCGGAGGAGAACTCTCCCGGCTGCTTTTTGCGATCAAAATTGCCTTGGCAGAAAAAAATGACACACCGACCCTCATCTTTGATGAAATCGACGCCAATGTAGGCGGCAAGACAGCCACCATTATCGGTGAAAAACTAAGCCAGCTTGGCAAATATCGCCAAGTCGTCTGCATCACCCACTTTCCCCAGGTCGCCTCCAAAGCAGACCAGCATTTTGGCGTCCAAAAAATAGAAACAGATGGGCGCACTCTAACACAAATCAAACCCCTCTTAAAAAAAGAGCGCGAGCAAGAACTGCTCCGTATGTTAGGGGGCAAACAACTTCTTAGGAGCTCAACGTGAAGCTGATTTACCTTGCACCACTATGTCTCATCTCTAGTGTGTATTCCTATGAATTGATTACAGATTACGCCTTTGTGAACAAAAAGCATCCCGTGCACTTCGATGGCGAGTTCAGGGATGTCGGCAAAGCCAAGTTCTACACTCATCCTATAAAAGGATCTCACGCAGAATATCGAGATGCCCATGCCTTCTTGTACTATTCCCATTATGTGACTCCAGACAACTCCTTAAGTTGGAAAGTGGGCTACTCCTTTCTCGACTTCAACTGGCTCAAAAACCCAAGGTTTAGTGAAAGCGACTATCACTTCGTCAATGCCTCTTTAGGCTGGGTCTCAACATCTGTCCAGGATTGGAGATGGATTTTGGCCACAGGCGTCTCTGTGGACGCTCAAACCTTTAATTTTGGGCAGTCTGGCGTCTATTACGGATTGATGTGGGGAAGATATCACTTTTCAGATACGATCGGCATGCACATTGGCTGGGCAGGATATGCAGGCGTCAAAAACGGCTATCTGCTTCCCATCCTAGGAATCGACTGGCGGACAGGCAAGCATTGGAAATTTAACGCGATCTTTCCGGTTAACGTCTCTATTGAATACCTCTTCAATAAATACTGGTCGTCGGCAGTGGAAGTGGCAACTTTTGGAAGGCCTTACCGATTCCCCATGCGCATTCACGGTGGCAAAGGCAAGTTCCATAATGGGATCTTTGAAGTCTACTCTTATGGGGTAGAGCTGGATATGAAATTTCAAACTGGCGGCGGATTATTAGCATCCTTCGGCGGCGGATGGAACTTTGGCGGCTGGATACTGATTAAAGACCACGACAACAACCATGCCAAATACTACAAGTTTGACGGAGCCCCCTACGCCCAGGGGAAACTCGCTTTTAATTTCTGATTTTAGAGGATCTGCCGATGGCAGATCCTCAGAGGAAACAGGGTAATTACTTCTGCGATTTAGATTCCGCTTGTGCAGTCTTGAGCTGGAATGACTCTACGAACTTATTGTAGTGCGTCTCATCATAGTTTTGCACTTCGCACTCCATCGCCATTAAATAGAGGCTATTTTTGACCATGATGGCACGGCCTTTAAAATAGACGCCTCCAGTGCGGATGAAGAAGTCGAGAGCTTCATGCCCTCCTACTAAAGAAAGATCAGCAAAGATCAACTGATTGTTAGGATTATGCGTTAAAATCCCATTCAAAAATCCCTCTAGGCTCATCCGTGCATAACTCGCATCGACAAAGTCAGGGTATTGAGCGATTAAAAGGAGAAATACAGTCTTCTGGTCCATGGCGGAGATATAAGCATCGTATTTGAGGTCGAACCCTTCTTCAGGAAGGCGCATTTTCTCGGAGAGGTGCTCTGGGTATTTGGGAAACTGCATCGTACAATTCCCTACGACAGAGTGAAACTCTTGCCAAAGGGCATCGTTTTTTTGCACTTTAGGCTGAGCCTTTGCAGCAGCAGCCACTTCTTCTTTTGCAGCCGTTGGACTCAGCGACATCATGATCGTTGCGGCTATTGCTAAAGCAACCGTCCTGATCGCTCCGCCTTTATATGTACTCATACCCCTCTCCCCGTTTTTATTAAGATATGTTTCCTGTTCCCGAAAACGCCCATGACACCAGCCAAAAGAGCGCCATCAATAATACGATAAGAATCACTACGTTAAGAATCGCCTTCCAGATCGAAAATCCTTGAACTTCTCCCAAAGTGCAAAGGAGAAGAATAAATCCCCAAATCGTCGCAATCGACTCAAGCAAGAAAGCCAAGAATAGAACCCCAGCCTGATAACCCACAAATTGCATCTCTGCGAAATTCTTATTAAAAATCTGTGCGCCGAATATCCCCAGCAGGATAAACGTCATGACGATGCCGACAATATTCGGAAGGTTGGACCAGGCTACAGCTGCCCGTACGTTTAGAAAAGATCCCTTGCCTCCAAGAAGACGTCCAACCAATTGCAGCAGGAAGGCACCAATGGAGATGCCGATCATTCCGAGGAAAGGAGATAAAATCAGAGATCCGATGATGAGAGCCCAAAGAGGAACAGTCGCTGCAAGTCCAAAATTCTGAACGAGATTGAATGCTAGCGGAAGACCGTAAACAATCGTCAGGAAGAAATACCCGAATTTAGGGTTGGCATTGACAATGGACCGAATTGTCTGTCTCGGCTCAGTCCAAATGCTGCACCAGGGATTACCTGGAATGTTATTCGCCATTGAAGACCCCTCATCGCGATATTAATGTTAATCAACCACCCATGTTT
>JAHFTO010000070.1:0-3196 GCA_023269355.1 Chlamydiota bacterium
GCTCATCCCTTCGAGCATCTCAAAGGTGATCTCTTTTTCGATTTTATTTTCAGTGCGGATCAGCATGGCATATGCGATGTCAAAAAGGTTATGGCTGGCAATGCCCAGATGCACAGCTTTTGCATGTGTGCCCAGGCTTCCATACGTCACCATTTTTTTATAGTTGGCATCGACATCCGATTTTTTTGTGTAAGGTGCCAGAGGCCAATCGCGGACACTGGCTTCGTATTGTTCCATCGCCAAGTTGGCGCCCTTCACAATGCGGATCTTGATCGGTGCGCCCCCCTTTTTCAGGCGTTCCATCGCCCACTCGGTGAGCTCTTTTTGAATATCGTGAGAATCGGGCAGATAAGCTTGCAGGACGATGCCTGCGGAGAAAGAATGGAATTCAGGGTCTTCCAACACCTTTTTGAATAGCTCTTTTGTCAGCTGAAGATCTCGATATTTTTCCATGTCGAGATTGACGAATTTAGGAACTTTTGTTCCATCGGCCCTCGTAAACGTATGGGTTGCTGCGACGCGGTAAAGTTTGCGCAATCGCTCCGCTAGCGTTTCGATCGTTTGATCCCAGCCTAGAAGATGGATTTGGCTAAAGATTGTCGAGATTTTGACCGATATGTATTCGATGTCATCCTCTGCTAAATCTAATAAGTAGACCTCTAAGCGTCGCATCGCCTCCTCTTCTCCAAGTATTGCCTCTCCAAGATGGTTCAAGTTAAGTCGCACACCCTCTAATCTGCGATGGGCTATGTGTTTGTGCAATGCCGATTTTTCACCGGGCAGGATGACGCGTTTAGTGGCGTTTCTGAGCATAAAAGTGGCTATCGGGACAAAGAGCCATGAAAAGGCTTTGCCAAAGAGTTGGAAAATCCCCAAAGGCATCCGCTTTGACCAACCTAAATAGCGCGGGATCCCCAATGTGTTGAGAAGATAGACGAGCTGGTTGGCGACACGTGCGCTCTTGTGACTGCGAAAGCATTGGTCTGTCATGCATGTCGTGAAGACTTTTCCCGTCGGATCGCACATCATGCGCGAGAGTTCCGACTGGACTCTCTTTTCTGCAAAAGTCATCGTTCGATTGGCTTCTTTCAACATGTTCGCTGCAAGTTGGATAGCCAGTTTTTCTCTTTGTTCCAAAGAGAGCGTTTTGCCGTGATTGGATGAGAGGATGTGCATTGCCTCTTGCAAGTGAGGGGAATGAGATTCTCCGGGTGGCATAGTTGGCTCCTTTGAAAAGACCTAAGGGATCGATCAAAAATAACTCTTACAACTTCATAGATAAAATTGTGATTTTTCATAGAGCAAATCTAATGAAATACGCCTAAGTCAGCAGTTTTTTACCCACTGCCATCTACACTCATTCCTTTTCTCCGAAAGCTTTGTCGGGGGTTTATCACCCCCCGCTCCCTCGTGCCACATCGTCGACGCACTTCCCGCCAGCGCTACGCGTCATGGCGGGAAGTGCGTCGACGATGTGTTCATGGAAGGCAAATGCTAATACTCCATTGAGGTTGTTTTCTGATGCTTTAGCGAGCAAAAATAACATTTACAAATTTTCATGGAGCAGTGTACAATACATCCTCTATGGAGGAAAATCGTGATTACAAAAAATGAAATTCGCAAAAAATATCAACGCATAAAACATAGCTTAAATGAGAAAAGCCGCCGATTGTGGTGTGCTACAGAGGCACTAGCTATTGGGAAAAAAGGCGTTGCAATAGTACATGCAGCTACGCAAATAAGCCGGCCTACCATCTATTTGGGAATTAAAGACCTTCAGCAGAAGAGGCGTCAAAAGAAATCAAAAAATCGTATCAGAAAAAAGGGGGGTGGGGCTAAATTGATTGTAGACAAAATGCCAGGAATATTCCCCGCATTAGAAGTGCTGCTTGAGCCCGCTGCAAAAGGCGATCCGGAAAGACCATTGCGATGGACTAATAAGGGGCTGAGGAAGTTATCCGCAGAATTAAAAAACCAAGGATTTGATGTAAGTCCAAATACGGTTGCTCTCTTATTGAAACAATCTGGATATAGTTTGCAGTTGAATAGAAAAGAGAAAGAAGGAAAGTCTGTGCCCGATAGAAATGCTCAATTTGAACACATCAATGACAAAGTGAAGGCTTTTCATAGAGAGGGTCAGCCCGTTATCTCCGTTGATACCAAAAAAAAGGAGCTCGTTGGGAATTTTAAAAATAATGGCCGTGAGTATCGAAAAAAGGGAGATCCTGTAAAAGTAAACGCTCATGATTTTCCTGATGCTGGAGAAGGAAAGGTAGCTCCATATGGAGTGTATGATATCGGCAAAAATAAAGGGTGGGTAGGAGTAGGAATAACAAGTGATACAGCCGAGTTTGCCGTAAATACAATTCGTAACTGGTGGTATAAAATGGGTAAAAAAGATTATTCGAAACCTAACAAACTGATGATTATGGCTGATTGTGGGGGAAGCAACGGCAATCGAGTGAGGCTTTGGAAGTGGGAATTGCAGAAATTGGCAAATGAATTAAAAATAGAAATCCATGTTTGTCATTTCCCTCCAGCGACCAGCAAGTGGAATAAAATTGAGCATAAGATGTTTAGTTACATCACGCAAAATTGGAGGGGAGTCCCTTTGATTAGCAGAGAGGTGATAGTTCAATTAATTGGCAACACGACAACCTCCAAAGGGTTAGAAATACAGGCTCAGATTGACTATAGAGAGTACCTCAAAGGAGTAGCGGTTGATGATGAGGATTTTAGATCAATCGCGCTAACGCCAGATAAATTTCATGGTGAGTGGAACTATACTATTTCTCCCACAGTCACAGTAAGCATTGTTTAACGGACACTAGGATGAAGTGTCTTCTTCCTATAGGGAGTTGCCAATACCTCTTCTTTAATCCGATCACTAAAACGCGTTATTTGGCTTCCATGTACACATCGTCGACGCACTTCCCGCATGACGCGTAGCGCTGGCGGGAAGTGCGTCGACGATGTGGCACGGGGGAGCGGGGGGTGATAAACCCCCGACAAAGCTTTCGGAGAAAAGGAATGAGTGTAGATGGCAGTAGGTAAAAAACTGCTGACTTAGGCGTATTTCATTAGATTTGCTCTATGAAAAATCACAATTTTATCTATGAAGTTGTAAGAGTTATTTTTGATCGATCCCTAAGATCGGAAACAATCCGCGGAAAAGAAGCTCCCGAATTGGATAAAG
>JAHFTO010000070.1:3206-4326 GCA_023269355.1 Chlamydiota bacterium
ACAATTTTTTTTAGTTCTTATTCTTTTTGGTGAGACAGATGCTGTTCTTAAGAGCTTTCGGCATGGTTATTTTTCCTCCATTCTAGTAGTGTAAAGCGCGAGGATTGATTAACTGAGGCTGGCCCTTGATCCGCTTTTTATCCATTTGGCGCACATTGTCGCCTGCTACATATCTAGCCATTCTCGCCATTTGCGCTCATTGCTTGGCCTTTTCTGCCAATATTGAACTTGGCGTCGATGTTTTTTTCAACGATGGACAGGTTTACGAACTTAAAGGAAAGAGGATCGGACTTGTCACCAACCATACCGGTGTCAATTGTGCGATGCAATCGACGATCGATCTTTTTTTGAAGAGCGCTCCCGATGTCAAACTCGCTGCGCTTTTTGCTCCGGAGCACGGACTGCATGGACATGCCTATGCGTTTGAGGAGGTTGAAGATAAAAAGGGACCTTCGGGAATTCCTGTCTACAGTTTGCATGGCAAAACGCGCCGTCCGACAGCGCAGATGCTCAAAGGGATCGATGTGATTGTGTATGACATTCAGGATATTGGCTGTAGATCCTATACGTATACAACGACACTTTTTTATATGATGGAGGAGGCGGCCAAAAAAGGGATTCCTGTCATTGTTCTCGACCGGCCAAATCCGATCAATGGCTTGATTGTCGATGGGCCGATGCTGCAAAAAAGTTGGCGCTCCTATATTGGATATATCAATGTGCCTTACTGTCATGGGATGACAATTGGAGAGCTGGCTTGTTTTTTTAATGAAAAATACCAGATCGGATGCCAGCTCAAAATCATCAAGATGAAAGGGTGGAAGCGGTCGATGGCTTTTGTAGATACGGGATTGACCTGGATTCCCACTAGCCCTTATATCCCTGAATCGGACACCCCGCAATTTTATGCCTCAACAGGTCTTCTTGGCGAGTTATCACTTGTCAATATCGGCATCGGCTACACTTTGCCGTTTAAATTGATTGGGGCGCCTTGGATCAAAGCGCGCGAATTGGCTGAAAAGCTCAATGATCAAAAGCTGCCCGGCGTCCACTTTTTACCTTTTCACTATCGCCCGTTTTATGGGGTCCATAAGGGGAAGGATTGCCAGGGGGTCATGAT
>JAHFTO010000012.1 GCA_023269355.1 Chlamydiota bacterium
GGTCACCATTTTTTTGTAGTTGGCGTCCACGTCTGATTTTTTGGTGTAAGGGGCTTGCTCCCAGTCGCGAGCGCTTGCTTCAAATTGCTCCATGGCGAGGTTAGCTCCTTTCACGATGCGGATTTTGATGGGAGCTCCTCCCTGGCTGATTCTCTGCATAGCCCACTCTGTCAGCTCTTTTTGGATGTCGTGAGAATCGGGGAGATAGGCTTGCAGCACAATTGCTGAGGAAAAATTTTTAAACTCCGGTTCGCTTAAGACCTTTTTGAACACATCCTTGGTGAGAATGAGATCGCGGTATTCCTCCATGTCGAGGTTTACGAACTTTTGAACTTTAGTACCATCTGCTCTTATGAACGGATGTTTCATGGCGGCGCGATAAAGAGCGCGCAGTCGCTCTGAAAGTGTCTCAAGGGTTGTCTCCCATCCCAAAAGATGGATCTGGCTAAAAATGGTAGAGATTTTTACGGAGATATATTCCATATCATCATCTTCCATATCCTTGAGATAGACGCTAAGGCGGCGCTTTGCTTCTTCTTCGCCAAGAATGGCTTCCCCAAGATGGTTTACATTGATCCTGACTCCCTCCTGGCGTCTAGTTTTCATATACTTTTTCAGCGGTGCTTTTTCTCCAGGGAGAATGACTTTAGATGTCGCTTTTCTTAAGGTGAATTTTGCAAGCGGAACTAGAATCCAGGAAAAGGGTTTGCCAAAAATTTGAAAAAGACCGAGCGCGACTCTCTTGCTCCATCCCAGATAGCGTGGAATCCCGAATTGTTGTAGAAGAAAGAGAAGTTGGTCAGCGACTCTTGAATTTTTATGGCTGCGAAAGCATTGGTCTGTCATGCTTGTTGTAAAGACTTTTCCGATGGGATCGCGCATCATGCGAGAAAGTTCGGCTTGAATCTGCTTTTCAGACCAGGTCATCGTGCGGTTTGCTTCATTTAGCATGTGGGATGCCAGCTCGACAGCTAACTTTTCTCTCTGCTGCAAAGGAAGCGATTTTCCCTGATTGCTGGAGAGAATTTGTTTCGCTTGCGAGAGATTATCGGTCATGAGAAGCTCCTGATCATGTAGAGACCCTGTCTTTATTTATAGCAGAAAAAATAGAGAACGACAACTAATTTCTTTTATGCAGTTAGGTTTAATTATTATTTAGTTAGAAAATGATTAGAATATTGTTATTATTCATTTGCGCGCATTGCGCTGCTTTTTCTGCCACGGTCGAGCTTGGAGTGGACGTTTTCTTTCAAGAAGGGTTGATTTCTGAATTGAAAGGACAAAGAGTCGGTCTCATTACCAACCAAACAGGCGTTGACAGCCGGAGAAGATCGACCATTGATCTTTTTCTGGAGCAAGCACCCTCGATTAAACTTGTCGCGCTTTTTTCTCCTGAGCATGGACTAACCGGCCAGGCTTATGCATTTGAGGAAGTATCAGATAAGAAAGGCCCGTTGGGCATACCCATTTTTAGTTTGCATGGCAAAACGCGCCGGCCGACAGAGCAGATGTTTGTAGGGATTGATGTGCTGGTCTATGACATTCAGGACATTGGCTGTAGGGCATACACTTATACAACAACCCTTTTCTATGTGATGGAGGAGGCTGCCAAAAAAGGAATTCCCGTCATCGTCTTGGACAGGCCGAATCCCATCAATGGAGTGACCGTCGATGGGCCGATGCTTCAAACCAAATGGCGCTCCTATATTGGTTACGCCAATGTGCCTTATTGTCACGGGATGACGATTGGGGAGCTGGCCCGCTTTTTTAACGATCAGTATCAAATTGGCTGCAAACTGAAGGTGATTGCCATGAAAGGGTGGCAGCGCTCTATGCGTTTTGCCGATACCGGTTTGACTTGGATTCCGACTAGCCCCTATATTCCTGAATCAGACACCCCGCAGTTTTTTGCAACGACGGGAATCCTTGGGGAGCTATCGCTCGTAGATATTGGAATCGGGTACACGCTTCCTTTCAAAGTCGTGGGAGCGCCATGGATCAAAGCGCGCCAGTTTGCAGACAAGCTCAATGAACAAAAACTCCCAGGCGTCACCTTTATCCCCTTTCATTACCGCCCATTTTATGGTGCTCATAAGGGGAAGGATTGCCAAGGGGTGATGATCGCTGTGACCGATTCAAAAACTTACCGGCCCGTCAGTTCTCAGTACATGATTTTGGGGATTTTAAAAAATCTTTACCCTAAGCAGGTAGGGGCTAAGCTTAGCGCTCTGGAGGCATCAAAGAAGGAACTTTTCTGCAAAGCCAATGGCAATGATGAAATGCTTTCCATGCTTTTGACAGAGCAGTATGTTGCCTGGAAGTTGATCCTCTTCCAAAAAGAAGAAAGGGAAGAATTTTTAAAAAAGAGAAGGAAATACCTTCTCTATTAGTTTAGGATGAAACTTGATTTAGAGCCTCCGTTACACATGTCGGGACACGCAGTGCCGTGTTTCCGACATATAACAAAGAAGCCCTATATCAATTTTTATCCTCTTGTTGTTAGCACTTAGGCGTCTTGTTTGCTAAAAATAGAGCAACTCTCTTGACAAAAATCGTTTTTTAATCTACTCTTCCCTCATTAAAATTAATCGACTCAAAAGGAGATTTTATTATGGCAACGGTGCAACAGCATATCAAACCACTCGGCAATCGTGTCCTGGTCAAGCGTTCAGAAAGTAAAGTCAGCAAGGGAGGCATCATTCTGCCTGATGCTGCTCAAGAAAAACCCCGTCAGGGAGAAATTGTGGCTGTGGGTCCTGGCAAAATGGATGACAAAGGGAATTTGAAGCCTCTCGATCTTAAAGTAGGAGACGTTGTTTTATTTTCTTCCTACGCAGGAACAGAAGTGAAGATGGAAGAAGCGGAAGCAGATTTTCTCATCGTGTCTGAAGATGATATCCTCGGTATTCTTGTATAATAAACTATAATTTGGAGATGAAATATGGCAAAAATGTTGCAATTCAACGAAGAAGCTCTTAAGTCGATCTTAAAGGGTGTGAAAACTCTTGCTAAAGCTGTCATCGTCACTTTGGGTCCTAAGGGACGCAATGTGGTGATCAATAGAGGATTTGGAGCACCGCTATCAACAAAAGACGGCGTGACTGTGGCTAAAGAAATCGCTCTCAAAGACAAGTTTGAAAACATGGGCGCGCAACTGGTTAAAGAAGCATCTTCTAAAACTTCCGACGTTGCAGGAGATGGGACAACGACAGCAATTGTCCTGGCTGAAGCGATTTACACCGAAGGTGTTAAGAACGTAATCGCAGGCGCAAATCCGATGAGCGTCAAGCGCGGCATTGATAAAGCGGTGCTGCAGATGCATGAGGCGCTGGACAAGATGGCGACAAAAATCAGCAATCCCGAAGAAATCAAGCAGATTGCAACGATTTCTGCAAACAACGACCCTGAAGTGGGCAGCATCATCGCAGATGCCATGGCAAAAGTGGGCAAAGACGGCACGATCACGATCGCTGAAGCAAAAGGGATTGATACGACGCTGGATGTTGTTGAAGGGATGCAATTTGATAAGGGGTATCTCTCTCCTTATTTTGTCACTAACGCAGAGAAGATGGCTGTTGAGTATGAAAATGCTCTGATCCTTATCACGGATAAGAAGCTTTCTAGTGCCCGCGATCTTATTCCTATCCTGGAAAAGGTCATGGAAAAATCGCAGCGTCCCTTGCTTATTATCGCAGAAGATGTCGATTCAGAGGCACTGGCTACACTCGTTGTAAACAAGTTGAAGGCTGGACTCCCAGTCTGTGCTGTGAAATCCCCCGCCTTTGGCGATCGCCGCAAAGCGATGCTCGAGGATATTGCAATCTTGACAGGCGCTACTGTCGTCACCGAAGATGTTGGCCTATCCATAGAAGATGCCGGTCTGGAAGTGCTCGGGCGCGCTAAGAAGATTAAAATTTCTAAAGAAGAAACTACGATTGTGGACGGCGCAGGCGATCCTAAAAAGATTCAAGAGCGCGTTGCACAGATCCGCGCTGAAATTGCAAATTGCAAATCGGATTACGATAAAGAAAAGCTTGAAGAGCGCCTTGCTAAACTTGCTGGCGGTGTCGCTGTCATCAATGTGGGAGCTGCAACTGAAGCAGCGCTTAAAGAGAAAAAAGCGCGTGTTGAAGATGCTCTGCACGCAACAAGAGCTGCTGCCCTGGAAGGAATCGTTCCTGGCGGAGGAGTTGCTTTGCTGCGCGCTGTCAAATCCCTCGACAAGCTCAAGCTCGAAGGGGATGAGCAGATTGGCGTCCAGATCATTCGCGATGCGGCATTTGCTCCAGCGATTGCGATTGCTAGAAACTGCGGCAAGCAGGGCAATCTCATTGCGGAGAAGATCTTTGAACAAGAAGGCGCTTGGGGTTACAACGGCCTCACCGATACTTTTGGCGACCTGCTGAAAGATGGCGTCATCGACCCAGTGCTCGTCACAAAAAGCGCGCTTCTCAACGCAGCATCTGTATCTGGACTGCTCATTACTATTGCAGCCATGATCACCGATAAGCCGCAGCCAAAGTCTAAAGCAGCGATGCCGATGGATGGAATGGGCGGCATGGGCATGGGTGGAATGGGCGGAATGGGAATGGACATGATGTAAGAAAAGCTCGTTCAGCTCTTATATGCAAACGCCTTTCAGGTTTTCCTGAAGGGCGTTTTTATTTTACGGTTGTTGAGAAAGTGTTTGAGAAAAAACACAACCAAGCCAACCTTCTTCTTCCCTTTCTTCTACCAAATTCCATCCCCAACTTTTAGCGCGTTTGAAGTAGTCCTCAGCCTGTGAAGAAAGCAGACCGGATGTGATGACAATGGCCTCTTTTCTGTGAAGGGATTTAAGGGAATGCCAAGCGGTTATTTGCTCTGATTCAATCATGTTCATGAGGATTATAAAAGGCTCTTTAGGAATCGAGGATGGATCTAGGATTTTAGTGAAGGTTGCTTTGCTTTCGATATGGTTGAGAGCGGCATTCTCTTGAGAATGTAGAATGGCTTTATCCTCAATGTCGATGCCATACACGTGTTTGGCTCCAAGCAGAGCTGCTGCGATCGAAAGAATTCCACTTCCGCAGCCGATGTCGAATACGAGCTTATCTTGGACAAAAGAAGACATCAGGGCCATGGCAAGGCGAGTTGTTGGGTGGGACAGATCGCCGAACCCAGCTCCAGGTTTTAGCAGCAAGATGGGACCCCCGAGATCGATATGCGCTAACCCTTCATGAAAGTGAGGAGCAAAAGCAGCCCATTGCGTATTCCAATCAATTTCTTGAGCGTTGGAAGAGGTTTCTAAAACGACATGTTTGAATGCAGTGGGAAGGGAGAGGTCATCAGAGTAGCCGCCTATTTGGACATTTCCTGTCTCTGGATCTTCCATTTCATAAATATCTGTTAAAAAGGAGCAAAGCTCTCCAAAAGCTTCATCAACGGTAGAGCCTTTTTGGACGCGGAATAAAAAGTGTTGTTTCATGGCAATCATGATATCCCACTCTGCGAAAAGTTCCAGGAAAAAGATTGACTTCACGGTGGAAGTTGGTGCAATTAAAATTTCCTCTCCGAGAAAGTGTTTAAAAACAAAGCTCCAGTCGATTTTTGGATTCTTTCGATCCTATTCTTTCAGAAAATAAAAAATTCCTTTATAGTCCCCCCTTGTGTATCTGAGTTTGTCATCATGTTCTCAAAACCTTCATGAGGTAGGAGGAATTATGGCCCATATTACTCATCGTAAAGCAAACCAAATCGGACTTTTTAGCACTGAAGAATGGAACGTGATTGTTTCTTATTCTAGTCCAACTACTTTAAGATCACTCGCGTGTACAAGTAAAGGTCTGAACAAAATCGTGAATCTGTACAGGATTGCAATTGTTGTTAATAACAGCGAATTGCATTTTGAAAATCCTGACTTGGATTGTGCAGTTGATCAACCTTATGTAAAATTGTTTCCTGAAAAACTAGTCACAAAGTTAAAATCGAAGGAAATCTCATTAAGCAAAAAGATAAATAAGCTTAAACAATTTATCGACACGCGAGCAATTGTGTATATGTGTGATGACCACATGTACACATGCAAATTATTTCATCATTTTGCAGCTATAAAACCTAATCCCACTATTTTAAATATCCTTCTGAAATTAGGTACAACCCTTAACGCATCTCTTTTTGGCGACTATATATGGAACAAAATTGTTTCCTATTCACACCCCATTACCATAAGATCTTTTTCAATTGTAAATAAAAGCCTAGCTAGAATAGTGAAACTTTTCAGGATAGCTCTTGTTCTTGAAAACAAAGAATTGTGTTTTGAGATTTCTCATTCTGAATCTTGTCAATCTAGTGTGAAATTGTTTGATAACAGTCTAATTGCAAAGTTAGAAAGCAAGGAATTTAGTTTAAATGAAAAGACAGTGGAGATAAAAAAGTATGTCGACACAAAAACAATCCTCTCAGATAAATTGCTCTGTTTTTTTTCAGATAAAGAAGCCGATCCCAACATTTTCGAATTGCTCTTAAAATTGGGACCTAATTTGGATTTTATTGCCGACAGCTATAAACCAACAGCGCTATTTCGAGCTTGCAATATCTATGGACAAGTCGATTTCGTGCGGACAGCAGAATTAATTGAAGCTGGCGCTGACTTTAGAATCTGGAATCCCGATAGGAAAACATGCTTTCAGGAATACAGGTACTTTCATCCTAATGCTAATAATATAGACATTACATTATTGGAGGGTCATGCTCAAAGAACATGGAAAAAGCTAAAACGAACTAGTGCTCCTATCCCAGAAAAGAAATACTTGCTAGAAGGAAGGAAACAAATAAATCGACGGAGTTGTCCTAGTTACTCTCGCATGGATTTCTCTTATGATCCCTATCATCTTCCTCCAGATCTCACTGTTTTTGAAAATACAACATCTACGAGTCAAGTCAATCCATCTAATCAGTCTCCTACGCATTCCTTAGAGTCTCCTTTATATTATTCGCGCAAACCGCATAGAAATTACTCCTTTACTCCTACAAATTCCTCTGAACATTCTCTGGAGTCACCCTTTTATGCCCAACGCAAATCGCATAGAAATCAACCTGTTTCTTCTACTCACTCAAGCGAGGTTTCATTTGAGTCGCCAAACCTTCCACACAAAATCCCCTTTTCTATCGATTCCATCGAGTTTGCCCATCAGCCAACAATTTCCAAGTCACGGAGCAATATTACCGCAACAAGCTCGGGGGGGTTGTCCTATGTACCAACGCTTTCTGCCTCGCGCAGCAATATCACTCCATCAAATTCGGGCAAGCTTGTTCCCGAAACTACTATTCTCATCTCGCAAAGTAATATCAGTTCAATTAGCCTCGAAGGACTTTCAGTAGAATCGTCTACTCCTATATCTACTACGGATACCGTAAGCACAGGAGAAACAGAGCAAACAAAGAAATAGAAAAATATTTAATTTTCATTGACTGTTAGAACCTATCCCGATAAAGATTTTCGTCGATTTTCGGGATTATTTTGAGTCTATTTTCGATCCAAAATAGGCCAAAATCATCCCGAAATGCGACGAAGCCCGATTTCAACGACAGTCTTATATAAAATTTTCTAACAAACAGAGCCCTATCTTCTTCAATGAATGCTTGCCGAAAATTCAGCAATTGGAGATGATAACCGACAGTTTCCTATGCACTGGTAGCTCAGCTGGATAGAGTACGCGGCTACGAACCGCGAGGTCAGAGGTTCGAATCCTCTCCGGTGCAATCTTTTTCTGGTATTTTAATGATTCTGGAAATTTTCCCTTCAGGCCCCTTAGAAACCAACGCTTACCTTCTCGCTTGCTCCCAGACTAAAAAAGCCGTCATCATTGATACCCCCTCTGAAAGCACAGATCTTATCCTTCAAAAGGCTAGCAAACTCTCTGTTTCCATCGAGAAGATCCTATTGACTCATTCCCATTGGGACCATATTGCTGACGTTGCTTTGCTGAAGGAAAAACTAAACGTTCCTGTCTATGTCCACGAGGAGGATGCGGGGAATCTAGAGCATCCAGGATCGGATAAAATACCTCTTTTTTTCCCGATCGCAGGTGTTAAGCCTGATGGATTTTTGGTCGAGGGTCAAGAACTGCATGTGGGCCATTTGAAGATCCAAGTGATCCACACACCGGGACATACCCTGGGCGGAGTGTGTTTTTATTTGGCTAAGGAGAAGGTTTTAATCTCAGGAGATACGTTATTTCGTGGGACGATAGGCAGTCTCAGCCTTCCCACAGCCCGCCCAGCTTCGATGTGGCCTTCGCTTAAAAAATTAGCGGCCCTTCCCGCAGAAACTAAAGTCTACCCGGGTCATGGCGGACCCACAAGCATTGGTGCGGAGCAGTGGATTGCACATGCTCAAGAACAATTTGATTAGGATGGTTTATGAATACATTAGTTGGAAGATCAGCTCCTCAATTTAAGGAAAAAGCTGTTGTCAAAGGTCAGATCGTCGGCGATTTTTCTCTGCGCGACTATCTCAATAAATACGTCGTTTTTTTCTTTTATCCTTTAGACTTCACTTTTGTTTGCCCTACAGAGCTTCATGCTTTTCAGGCAATGCTGCCCGAGTTTGAAAAGAGAAACGCCCAAGTAGTTGGCTGTTCCGTAGACAGTTGTTTTTCCCATTTGGCTTGGCTGAGCACGCCTAAGAATAAAGGGGGGATCGAAGGGGTAGAGTACCCACTTGTCTCAGATTTGAACAAGCTCATTGCCCGCAGCTATAACGTCCTTAAAGAAGATGAAGGGATCGCCTATCGCGGCTTATTTTTGATCGACAAGCAAGGCCTCGTTCGCCATCAGCTTGTGAATGATCTTCCACTGGGGCGCTCAGTAGAGGAAGTTCTTCGAATGCTGGATGCCTTGATCCATTTTGAAAAGGAAGGGGAAGTCTGTCCTGCAAATTGGAGACATGGTGACAGGGCGATGGAACCCTCCTCGGATGGGCTTGAAAGATACTTTACAACACCCTCTTAAAACTACTTGCTGCTCCCACTTGCGTGGGTGAGGTAGTCGTACAGGTCCCTTTCTGTCGTGATGAGTAAGCTGCGATGAAGGGAGCAGAGGGGACTTGTCGCATCGATGATTTCTGCGTCGCCGACGTTAGGCATGCAAATGGCTGTTAAGTTTTGGAAGGACTCTTTATTTTCTAAAAGACGGATTCCACGCATATAATCGGCGACGCTGAACCCCTCTTCTTTGACTCTAAAATAGATAAGCTCTCTGTTGAACAATAGGGTTTGGACTGCATAAATCAGCCCTAAACTTTCCTCCGGAGGATTCCCAAAGGTCTCGGCTAGTTGGGGCAGCGATTTGCAAAAAAAAGGCGTACAAAAATCTCCTTTTTCTGCTTCCCCAAAGAGAAAGATCATCTGACGCATTACGTCCTCTTAATGCAGTTCTTTATCTGTACCATAACATAAATAATTTTTTTTAAATATAGAACAAAGAAATTAAATAAAGAATTTTGCCTTGGGATTTTTCCTCAACATGTTGAAATTAAGGAGTATAAATATTTGATCTGAGAGGCGAGAAAAAAAATGGGTTGAACGGAATAAAAGTTATTTAATATATCAACCTGCTTGTCTTTATACCCAAGTTGATTCAAAACTTGGCCAAGAGGCGGGTTCAAAGCGCCGCAAATCGATTCCCGCGAAGAGGGCTAGTATTGACTAATACAACCCTCTTCGCGGGAATCGATTTGCGGCAGCTTTCAATCCCGCCTCTTGGCCAAGTTTTGAATCAACTTGGGTATTACCTAATCAAAAGGAGGAAGGGACGATGATTTCATTTCTATTTACAGTGGGCCTATGCGCCCTTACCCATTTTGCAGTAGCAGGGGCTGTGCAAATGGACGATATGATTGCAGAAGAGCAAGGAGTCCATGTGGCTTTCCTCTCTAATGGGGTTAAGACTTACGTGCAGGAAAATGATACTCCTTCTCAATGCTGCTCATTAAAAGTTGTCGTACGCAATCCGACCAGCGGAGAGGAGAAATTCTCTTTCGATGGGGTGTTAGATTCTCAAGATAAGATTGATAATTTTTTCACATTTTGCACAAGGAAGCTATTTGGCCAGGCCGAATCGGCAGATGAGCTTAATGACCTATGCACTTTCTCCTGCTCCCACTTGCCCCTGCCTAATAAAGCCCATCCCCAGGAATTGGCTGTTATTGCTGTTGGGAACTTTGTTGCAGAGGACATTCAGCGCCTGATTGATAAGCATTTCGGAAGCATTGTTCTACATAATGAAAATGAGCCTGAGTCGATATCTTCTATTCAGATCGGCCAGGAAGAGAAAATTTCGAAGGGGATTTTACAGCTTTTTTATCCGAATCCGAAACGTTCTATTGTGACTTTTAGAGATTTAAAGGAAACCTGGAAGCATTTGATTTTACAGGAACTTTTTCAGCAGCGTCTAGAGCGTTGTTCCAAAGGTGTTGATGAGGCTTGGGTTCACCCGCATCATCACTTTTTTTATCCTGTTAATGGTTTTGCATTTGTTTCCGAAGCCTCTATGGAAAATCTCCTCTCTTTCCTGCTTTGGCAGGTAGAGTCGATACGCAATGACGGCTTTTTTGAAGATGAGTTTTATGCAACAAAAATCAAATTGATTAATCAATTGCAATACTTGGCATTCAATGCAAGCAAGCCGGATCATGCTTTCTTAGCATCCTACTATGCCGATCAATTTTTGCTGAGCGATCGCTGTCTCAATTATCACCATTTTCTAGATGCTTCCGTAAGTCTTGTTCAAGAGATTGCATCTCAGGATATTTTTGCTAGCTTAGATGCATTTTTTGCGAATGATCTTAGGCAGATCCGAGTGATGCATCCTATACCGATGCGTTCTGAGCTTCTTACAAAAGAGCGCGTAGAAGAACTGATTTCCAGAGTCGAAACGCTTGCATCTTTCTATCGAGATAGTGAAATTACGGATGAGTCCATCTGGCCCTTGGATATAAATGAGGCCAGCTTCCCACCAAATAGTAAAGAAGAAGACCCCAAAGATTTGCCCGAAAGTGTTCGTATCATCAATGAGAAAAAAAGCGCCCCTGCTTTTCCTAATGATGCGAAAATAATCAAGGCAAACCATGCAGGAGATGGATCCTCAGAGCCATTTTATGGATTGCCTCTAAATGACAAAGAAAAGAGATTTATCGCATCGATTGTGACAACAATGGCGGACAAAAACATTGTTCAACTTGTCTTTGAAAAAGGGGAGTTAGAGAAGAAAGGGAAGAAGATTCATCATGTGCATCCATTGCGCTTTGTAGGGTATATCCTGTCGACACCTAAACTCAAGAGCGATTTGAAAATCATTAAAAAAAGCTCCTTTAAATGGGATGCATTTATAGATGGATTCTCTAAGCGTATGAAAGAAGAGCTTTCTAATGGGAATATGTATCAGCATGTACCGGGTTTTGCTGCAGAAATAGGTTCGACACCCGATCATGTGAACAGTTATATCCATAAGAAAGATTTCGAAGGATTAGTCAGGTCGATGTTGTAAAACGAGCTTCAAACTACCGAGCCCACCGGAATATCCGAGCAAAAACTCAAAGTTCTAGGTGGGCTCGGTTATTTTATAATGTAGTTGCAAAGATATTCCCATTAATCATATACAAAATTTTTTATCAGCAGATTTGTATACCCCTACGTTATGAAACAAAATAGTGAACATCCGAAGGTTTCGGGAATCCCATTAAATTACCTTTTTTTCGGATGCTACTTTCTTGTCATCGCATTTGTGCATGTCTTTCACGCTTTTTTAATCGAACCGACGATTTCCCAAACCACCTACTTTTTCGCCACTTATGCGCTTTCCCAATGCGCTTTGGAAACACTTGCTTTAAGCTTGGTATGCGGCTTGATCCATAACTATGTCCCACGGCTTATGAATGGTTATGTGGTTGTGGTCTTCTTCTTTTTTTTAGCGCATCTAATTGATTTCCCTTTAGTTCGCTTAATGGACATGACATTTTGGTACGCGCTTCATTTCATTTCCCAGGAAAGCTTCGATAATTTTATTGAGCTTCTTTTGGCCAGCAATGTATCGATTTTTATCTGGATAGTTGTAGGGCTAGCGAGTGTTTGCGTGCTGCTCTCTGGAATCTTTTTTTATCGAATGGCAGAAAAATGGACGTCTCAGCGTCCTTTAGCAGTCTCACTGCCTTTGCTAGGTGGACTTTTGTGCGCCGGGTGCTTATTTTTGCTTAGCTGGGATCATGGAATGAAAACCCGAGCCTGCTCGCTTTACTTCGATCGTTTTGAAAAAACTCTGCCTTGGAAAAGCACTTTTTTCTCTCCGTATGCCGATCATTTGGTTCTAAAAAATAGTCTGAAAGAGCTTGAGGGAGAAGAAGAACTGATGCGTAAATTGGACTCGAGGTTGTTTTCACTTAAAATACAGCCCGATATCTATTTATTTGTGATCGAGTCCTTGCGCGAAGACTATATTACTCCTGAGAATTCACCTCATCTTAAGCAGTTTAAAAACGCTAATATTTCCTTTGAAAAGGCTTTTTCGAATGCAAATGCCACTCATTTGTCTTGGTTTTCCCTCTTCCATTCTAAATTTCCCTTTTATTGGGGAAAACAAGACACAGAGGCGAGCCGAGGGGGAAGTTTACCTCTGCAGCTGCTTAAAAAAATGGGGTATAAAATTCACGTATCCTCTTCTGCACGGCTGGCCTATTATCAAATGAACCGTTTGATCTTTGGGGAAGGAGAATATCTTGCAGATTCCATCTTTTACCCGGATGAAGAGGAATGCAATGAACCTTATTTGCGGGATCAGAGCGCAATCAATCATTTGATCGATCAAATGAACAGAGGGGGATCGGGAAGGCTATTTATCGTTTTCTTGGATGCAACTCATTTGGATTATAGCTGGCCGCTAGAGATGACAGTATTTACTCCCTACGAAGAAAAAATCAACTACTTCAAAGCGGCTTTTGGCAGGAACAAACCTGAAGAAATTATTAATCGTTATCGAAATGCTTTGTATTTTGTCGACTCCCAATTTGGGAAATTTATGGAAGCACTGAACAAGACACCTAGCGGCAAGGATGCGCTTGTCGTTGTTACAGGCGATCATGGTGAAGAATTTTATGAGCATGGCCACCTCTTTCACGCGTCTGGTCTCACGCATCCCCAGATTAATCCCCCATTGTATTATCGATTTGGAGACAACCGTGCGATCCAAAGCAAGATACAATGCAACATGACGTGCCATATGGATATTTTCCCCACCCTCTTTCATTACCTGACAGGAGAAGATTTAATGGGAGATATTCTTCAGGGCGAGTCTATCTTCAAGGCGGATAGATGGCCTTACACGGTAATAAGCAGGTTTAATGCTAGCCGCACTCCTCATGAATATTGCATTCATAATGGCAAAGAAAAAATGATTGCAGAATTTAGCGATGAGGGAAACATCTTTAATTCGCGCTTTTTAAAAGTTCTCTCGACGAAGAATTTCAATGATGAAAACCTCGAGAAAGGAATAGACTCGATTTATGAAGAATTTTCTGAAGCATTGGATCGGATTTTCCCGTCTTCTCATTAGTAGCTGTATCTTTTTTCCCATATCCATTTCTGCCGATTGCAGCAGCTTATGCCCTCCCCATCTGCCGGAAAATGAGCAGACTTGGAGCGGTGCATTGCGTCTCAAGGCTCTGAAAAATCTAGATCAAATACTGTATTTGGGCACGAGCGAGAAGACCAGAACTTATCCTTTAGCTCAACCTTTGCAGGAAAAATGGATCGAAGTTGATATCCCTGAAGTCAGAGAATTTGTAGAAAAATACGGTTACTTCTCTTTGAATAGACCCATTGTTTCTAAAGTCACATCTGATCCAGAGGATCTCGAGCTCACCTGTTGTCTTTTGAAAACTTTATACGAAAAAGGTGTAAAGGGAGACTATTTACAAATCGCCGTGGCAGAGATTCTCACGAAAATCCTCGCCTACCGAGACTTAAAAATAGGACAAAAGATCTCTATCCCGATCGAATCGCAAGGCACTGTTGCTTTTGAGTCGTTCCTTGTGGATGCCGTATTCGACATCTGGCATGGAATGCCTGCGTTTGGGCTTATTCCCGAAAAGCAAAGCCTCGCCTCGATTCTGCTTTTTCGAGGAACCGATTTTTCTTTCGATTCGCAAAGAGGATGGGCTTCTTTAATCAGCGATTTAGATATCGCAGGACCTGGACTGCATGCCTTTCACAAAGCACAGGATGCTCTTTCAACGTGGCTAAAAAAAACGAAGAAAATGGGGAAAGCATCCCAAGTGATGGGATGTAGTTTGGGAGGAGCGCTTGCCGCTTATACTTTCATCTATGAAAATGCATCCCTTGCAGAGAAGGGATCGATCGCTGTTTGCCCGCCTGGAGTTTCCCAAAAAGTCATCGAAGATTGGCAACTTTTGCAGGGTAATAGACGCCTGGGGTTGACAAGCTATGTCTATACAGGAGATATCGTCTCCAAAGTGGGCACACTCTTTGGCACCGGTTACTGTTTAACTTCATTGCATAGACTCAAGCCATTGACAGCGCATACCTTTCTGATGTGCAGCCAGCCTCGTTTCTCAAAAGCTCTGCTCGATGTTGAGTTTTCAGAAAATTCGACGAAGCCTTGAACGCCTTTAACTTTTCAGTGTGAAAATTTACGCTTTATTCCTAGACTATACCCAACCACGAAAATGACTAGGTGAATTTGTGATTAGAATTAATTTTTTGAGAGTGCCGCTTCTCTTGATTGGCTGTATTTGCTTCTCTTTTCTTTCGTCCTTTCAAGATCCTTACCTCTGGTTAGAAAACTCAAATTGTGTGGATACGCAAGATTGGCTAGTTGAACAACAAGCCAAGTTTGAAAAATATCAACTATCTAATCTCTATACCCAGGAAATCAAAACTACGCTTCAGAGTTTGGACGATCCTGATTTCCCGAAAAATTTTGTTCGCATTGGCGAAAATTACCTTCTTCATCAAAAAAATGCGCTTTATATCCAGGACGGATTGGAAGGAAAGCCTCAGCTGTTGATAGATATCAATAACATAAAGGGAAACGCTGCATTCACCCTTGCAGGTTACGTGCCCAGTCCAAATGGTCAATTAGTGGCCTATGGATTATCTGAAAATGGATCTGATGCGACTACGTGGCATATATTACACGTTGCTTCGAAGCTGAGCTGCTCAGAATCCACAGGGAAAACTAAGTTTTCAACAGTTTGTTGGTCTCCTGATAGTCTTGGCTTTTATTATTCTTGTTTTGATGATCAATCCTTCCATGGAGTTTATTACCATCGTTTAGGCAATGCCCAGGATCAAGATCAACTTATCTATCAGGACTTAAACAACAAAAGTTACTTTTACATTCCTAGAATTAGCTCGGATCATCATTATTTATTGATCGATATTATCACCGGTTCAATGGCTCCCAATTCTTTTCTATGCCTTGATCTGGAGCATTTAAACTCGCCTTTAATTAATTTGATTCCTTTTGATGGAGGCACTTATTGGTTTGTATGTAATAGAGGCTCTAAGTTTTATTTTACCACGACAAAAGATGCTTCTTACCGCAAACTTATCGTTGTAGATGTTGAGGATCCTTCTTCGAGACAGGTCATCATTTCTAAAAAGTGCCGTTTGTTGGCAGATGTTTTCCCCATTGGCAACTATTTTTTGGTCTCCTATGAGAAGGCTGGCTGTAGCAAACTTTCGTTATTCGATCATGACGGGAAGGAGATTCGCAAAATTCCATTGCCAGATATTGGCGTAGTAAAATTTTGGCATGGACATCCCGATTCTCATGGGTCTCGAGATTTTAGAGAAACAGGGCCTGTATTGTTTTCATTTAGCAACTTTGTGAGCCCTCCTGCTTTGTATAGATTTGATTTAGGCGCAAGCGAGCCTATCATTTTTAGAAAATCAAAGATTGAGGTAGATTCTAACGACTATTCTATTCGACAGATATTTTATCCAACTAAAGATGGGACCAAAATTCCCCTATTCATTGCCCATAAAAAGGATCTTGTGATGGATGGTAAAACGCGAACTATGTTGTGTGGGTATGGAGGTTTTAGCATGACCAACCATCCCCACTATGATCCCATGAAAATGGCATGGTTGCAACAAGGCGGAATACTTGCTTCTGCAAGTATTCGAGGAGGAGGGGAATATGGTACAAAATGGCACCTTGCAGGCGTAAAAGAAAAAAAGCAAAATTCTGTGGATGATCTGTTATCAGCTGCTGAATGGTTAATAGAGAATAAATATACAAATCCGAAAAAATTAGCGTTATACGGATTTAGTAATAGTGGCATGTTGGCTGGAGTCTGTGCAAATCAAAGGCCCGAAATGTTTGGTGCGATCGTGGCAACGGGAGGTGTATATGATATGATCCGTTATCCATTATTTTCACTGGGTAGATTCTGGGTACTAGAGTATGGCAATCCGGATGATCCCGCAGAGCTTGATTTTATCAAGAAATATTCGCCCTATCATAACGTAAAACCAGGCACGCGATATCCTTCAATGCTCGTCATGGTTTCGGATATGGACACTAGAGTAGCGCCATTGCATAGCTATAAATATGCAGCCGCTTTGCAAGAGGCTCAGGCTGGTAAGAGAGAAATTTTATTGCGTGTTCAGCACAAAGCCGGGCACTTTGCAGACGATACTGAGGACGTCACAGATGCGCTAGCATTTATGATGGAGGAACTTGAGAAGTACGACTAATGTTATTTCATTTTGTAGAAACTATTTCATTTTCAATTTCGAGAAGCCGGTTGTACTTGGCGACGCGATCGGAACGAGAGAGCGAGCCTGTTTTGATTTGTCCGGCAGAAGTGGCAACGCAAAGGTCAGCGATGGTTGTGTCTTCTGTTTCTCCGGAACGATGTGAAATAATCGTTGCATAGCCATGTTTTTTTGCAAGAGCGATGGTTTCCAACGTTTCTGAGAGCGTTCCAATCTGATTCACTTTGATCAAAATCGCGTTGGCGACTTTTTCATCAATCCCTTTCTGTAAAAATTTAGAATTGGTGACAAAAAGATCGTCGCCGACAATTTGTATTTTGGATCCCATTTGGGCTGTGAATGCTTTCCAGCCTTGCCAGTCGTTTTGATCGAGCCCATCTTCGATAGAATCAATGGGATAAAGGGAAGAGAGTTTTTCCAGGTAGTTGATTTGTTCAGAAGAATTGCGAGAGGCAAAGGGTTCTTTGGCGTGTTTCTTTTTTTTCTCGATATAGGTTTTGGATGAAGCGTCGTAAAATTCTGAAGAAGCCGGATCTAAAGCAATCGTAATGTCCGTGCCAGGTTTGAATCCAGCGCGCTGAATGGCTTGGATAATGATATCAAGAGCTTCTTCATTGGACCCTAAAAGAGGAGCAAATCCTCCTTCATCGCCAACAGCTGTAGAAAGCCCTTTGCCGCTGAGCAGTTTTTTCAAAGTGTGAAAAACTTCAGCTCCCCATCGAACAGCTTCGGCAAATGATGGGGCGCCGATGGGACGGATCATAAATTCTTGGAAGTCGAGCAGGTTATCAGCGTGGGCTCCTCCGTTAAGGATGTTCATCATGGGAACGGGAAGAAGCTTGGCAGAAGGTCCGCCGAGATAGCGATAGAGGGGTTCTTTTTTTGAGGCGGCAGCAGCTTTTGCAGCAGCAAGCGAAATGCCTAAGATCGCATTGGCTCCAAAGTGCGCCTTATTGGGTGTGCCATCTGCTTGGATCATCATCGCATCGATCTTTTTTTGGTCCATGAGATCTTGGCCGATGAGAAGTTTGCTTAAAGGTCCGTTGACGTTGGCAACGGCTTTTAAAACGCCTTTGCCAGAGTAGCGTTTGGTATCGCCATCGCGAAGTTCGACAGCCTCATGCTCTCCTGTCGAAGCGCCAGAAGGAACAGCTGCTTTTCCTATGGAACTATCGCTTGCGCGTAAAACGACTTCAAGCGTGGGATTGCCCCTTGAATCTAAAATTTCAAGAGCGTGTATAGATTGAATAGTAGGCATTGCTATCTCTGGCGATGTTCTTCTGAAACAGAGGCCATTAAAGCGCAATAGGAAGCAAATCGCAAGTGAGAAATTTTATTCTCTTCCACCGCTTGTTTAACAGCGCACTGAGGTTCATTAATGTGTGCGCAATCAGGGTATTTACAGTGGCAGCTAAAAGAGGTGATTTCAGAAAAATAAGATGCGATTTCATCCACTTTGAGCTCCCAAACGCCAAAACTTTTGATCCCAGGCGTATCGATGCAAAAGCCACCATCTTCTAAAGGCACTAAATGGGTTGTTGTGGTTGTATGAGACCCTTTTTGCGTTTTTTGAACGACGGAACCTGTTGCAAAAGAGGATCCAGTGACAAGATTGATGAGAGAAGATTTGCCGACGCCTGATTGTCCGGAAAAGACCGATGTTTTTTGGTACATTGCAGCTTTGAGCTCTGCAATTCCCTCTCCAGTTTCCACGCTGATGGGAATCACCTTGAAATCCAAATCTTGGTAGGTTTTCACAAATTCGTTGTAAAGCGCTCTTTCTTCTTCAATTTCATTTGAGTCAGAGTTCAAAAGATCGATTTTGTTGATAAGGATGATCGGTTCCATATTTCCTTTCTGAGCTGCGATGATGTAGCGGTCGACGAGAAAAGGTTTTAAAGGAGGGAAAGCAACAGAAGCTGTGATCAGCACCTGGTCGATATTGACAGCGATTAGCTGTTCTTTGTTGCGAGAGAGGTTGTCTGCTCTGGAAAGGATAGAATGGCGCTGCATCACTTTCACAATGCATCCTTGGTCGCTGTTTGTCTCTTCAAAGCGCACAAAATCACCCACAGCGACGAGATTTTTAATCCGATTTTTATCTTGTTTCAAAGAACCCTTAAGGCTGCAGATCCAATTTTTCTGATCGGAGCAAACGATGATCCCTTCAGGCTGGATAGCTAGGACGCGCCCTTGTTGAAGATGGTCGTATTCATTGGAGTCATCGGAAGAAATGCGTTTTTTAAGCTGATCTTGATCCGATTTTTTGTATTTGGAGCGATCCTTTGCTGAGGCTAGTTTTCTCTCTTTGCGTGCAATTTTGCGGTCGTAAGAGAAATACTCCTCTTCTATGCGCCAAAAATTTTCATCTTTGCTCATGCTGTGATCCTCTAAATGCATGCATTAATATGGCTCCAGCTGTGGCTACGTTGAGCGATTCCATGCGCCCCATCATAGGAATGCCGATGAGCTTTGCACATTGTTTGAGCTCGGATGACAAACCATGAGCCTCATTACCGAGCGCTAGAGCAAGAGGAGAAGATGTTTTGCTAGAGGAAAAATCACTACCCGCTGCATCTGCAGCGAGCAACGTCATTTTCTTATGTTGCAAAAGAGTGTGAAGTTCTTCTACAGAGCCCGATTTCCACGGGAGAGTGAAAGTTGCACCTTTGGCAGCTCGGATCGCTTTTTCGTTGTAGGGATCTGTGCTGCTTGTTGTCAAGTAAGCAGCATCCCAACCGAGTGCACGAGCTGTGCGCAGCAGCGTCCCTAAATTGCCGGGATCAGAGATTCCATCTAAAATGAGGAGAAAGTTGACTTGTTTGAAATCGGGATTCTGCGGCATCTCGATCTCAGCAGCAATGGGCTCTGGATTTTCTAGCCCTGTAATTTTTTTGAGAATTTGCGGAGTGACAAAATAAATCTCATCTGCTTCTACAACAGATGTTGAGCCCTTTTCTAGAAAGAGCGTTTTTAATCGCATCTGAGAAGATAGTTCTTGGATCAGCTTGCTTCCGCTCAAAGCCAAACGCTTGCATGCGTATCTGTACTCGCGGTTTTCACGCAACCGGACAAGATGCTTGACGAGAGGATGTTGCAGGCTTGATATTTCTTTGGCTTTCATTAAAATTCAGCTTTTTTTGAGAATAAATTATATCCTGATTTCAAATGAAATTCAAGAATCTAAAAATTGACTTGCTCAGCATCTTGAGATCCTGATATTTTATTCCGCTACAAGATGGTGCTTCTCTTTTGCAGGAGTTGCAACCTGCTTATTTGGTTATAGCTATGAAAAAAAAGCAGTCAAATATTTTATTTCTTTTACTCCTCTTTCTGTTTCCTCTGTTTCTGATGGGGAGCGGGCTGTTCTTTTGTTGCCGATCTACGGGATTCAGCATCGACAAAATTACGTCAAATCTTTCCTTTAACCGAACATGGGAGATCGAGTCGATCACAGATAAACAGAGGGAATTATTGATTCAAAAAGTATTTCCACAGACATACTATTATTTAGCTTCAGGTAATCAATGCTATGCTTTCATCAGTGAAGATAGGCAATACGTACTCAAATTCTTCAAGATGCAAAATCTTTTTCCCAAGGAATTGAAAAAGGGATTCCCTTTTTCTCTTTTACGGCCGCTTGGGGTTAACCACGACAAGAACAATCAACTTTTTTCAGAAAGGATTTTTGCCAGTTATAAAGATGCTTATGAAACCCTTCGAAAAGAAACGGGGCTTGTCTATATCCATTTCAATAAGACGCGGGATTTTGGTAGAAAAGTCACGCTTATCGATAGCAAAGGAAAAAAATACATCGTTGAATTAGATGGGATTGAATACATCGTTCAGAAAAAGGCAATAAAAGTATTCGAACATCTCAAAACATTGATAGAACAGGAAAAGTTTGAGGACCTCAGAGCTTCCCTTCGTTCATTTTTGCAGCTGATTGCTGTTCGCTGCGAAAAAGGTTTTGTCGATCACGATATCAGTATTCGCAACAATTTTGGATTTATCGGTAATTCAGCCATTCAGTTTGATTGCGCAACTCTTACTCGAGATAGCTCCATGAAGTTTCCGATGAACTTTCGTCAGGAGGTTCTTGAAGTTGCGGATCGACTTGATACCTGGGCAAGAGAAAACTATCCAGAAATCTCTCTTTTCGTTCAGGAAGAAGCTCAACGGCTTATCAATCGTTCTTAAGTACTCCGTTAGAGGGTGTTTAAGAATTAAGGCTTCGTCGATTTTATACCCAAGTTGACTCAAAATTTGGTCAAAAGGCGGGATTGAAAGCCGCCGTAAATCGATTCCCGCGAAGAGGGCTAGTATTGACTAATACAACCCTCTTCGCAGGAATCGATTTGCAGCGCTTTGAACCCGCCTTTTGACAAAATTTTGAATCAACTTGGGTATAGATTTCTTTACATATTTTGTGCTTTAAGATTAAAAGGGGTGTTTTTGCCAGTTATCAATAAACCCCCTTTGGGGGTATGATTTTTCTTTTTTTTAGGAAAATAAATGGACACAACAACGACAAGTTTGACCTGCCAAATTCCTGTATCTGACAGGCTCTGGTTTTTTGAAATCATCATTGGCATATTGGTATTGATAGCGGTTAACCTAGTGTTTAGACGCCTTGTCAAACATGTCCGCCAGCGCTCCATTTCCCTCTCTTCTGATTGGAAAGAGAAAATTGATTACATTCTCTATCTGCCATTTCATGTTTTGCTTTGGATTCTTGGGTGTACGCTGCTTATTGAAGTCTTAGGGCGCAGGTTTGGTTTTTCATTTTTTGAATCGTATATTGATGCGTTCCGAAGTTCAGGATTTGTCGTTTGCGTGGCTTGGGGCTTGCTGCGTTGGAAGGAAGTGGCTCAAAAAGAGTTCGTGAATAAAGATAAAAACGCCCGCAAGGTGGATGCAGGTGTTGTGCATGTGGTCGGCAAAGTCATGGCGATCATCATCATTGTCATTGCATTGATGATTGTGCTTCGGGTGTGGGGATTGGATATTGCTCCTTTGATTGCCTTTGGAGGCATCGGAGCTGCTGCGCTCGGCTTTGCGGGTAAGGATGTGCTCGCTAATTTCTTCGGCGGGTTGATGCTGCATCTTAACCGCCCCTTTGTGGTTGGCGATTTTATTTATCTCCCTGACAAGCAATTAGAAGGGCATGTAGAGGAGATTGGTTGGAATTTGACAACTGTTCGCGATAAGGGTAAACGCCCGGTATATTTGCCTAACTCAACTTTTGCACATACTGCGGTTATCAATGGCGCTCGAATGACCCATCGGAGAATTGAGGTGAAGTTAGGAGTGCGTTACGAAGACTTTGCCAAAATACCCACCCTTGTTGAAGAGGTTCAAAAAGAGATTGCAAACCATCCTGATATCGATACGCATTTACCTGTGCTTGTCGTATTGAACGGTTTTGGCAGTAGCACGCTGGATCTTTATATCGATGTGTATACCTTGCAAACCCGCTACGACAAATATCTGCTTGTTAATCATGAAATTTTGCTCCTAGTTTATAAGGTTGTTCAAAAGCAAGGAGCTCAGCTTCCAACGCCTATTGTAACCATCAATGGCACTCTTACTACTTCCTAGACCTCAGTATACAAAGGAGGTCTAAGAACCTATCCCGATAAAAAGTTTCAGTCGACGAAAATCTTTATCGGGATAGGTTCAATGTGCAGGATGATTTTGTCTTCGAATTTGCCAGAGTTCTACAAAGGCCAGCATCCCAAAGAGAATGAAGATACAGTACAAGTAGCTGGAAAATTGAATCCCAAGCGTCAGGCCGATTAAGACGATGAATTGGAGTGCCGTGGTGACCTTGCCCCAACGGATGGATGTGAATTTATAATTTTCCCAATACCCTGAAAGACTGAGATACAACCCAAAGAGGCAAAGGAAAAAGTCGCGAGAGATCATCGAGCAGCCTTGCCAAAGCTCTAGCTTCCCTTCTGTAAATAAAACACACAGTGTGAATAGGACAAAGAATTTGTCCATTGCAGGATCTAAGATGGCGCCAAATCGGGTGACCGATTGACGTTTGCGAGCGAGATATCCATCGATGCTATCTGTGAGCATGGCCAGAATAATCGCTAAAATGCGAAATGTGACGTCTTCAACGAGAAATAAAAAGGCTAAAGGAGCCCTAAGAAAAGACAAACTGTTGGATAGACTTAGCATTGCCATTTTGATTTTTAAACTACTCTGTAGACATTCTCTGAGCCTTCTTTCTGCTTTTATACCAAATAAGGCCAATTACCGTCACACTGAAAGCTGCAAAAATCAGTAGATTGAATGTCTTAAGGTAGTGCCACAGAGTCTCATAGTTTTTTCCGAGCGCAAAAAATAAGTAGAAGGTGGTGCTGCACCAAAGAGTGCAGGCAAGAGCGTCCATCAGAATGAATTTACCAAAATGCACTTTGCTCATTCCTGAAGACATAAAAATACAGTTGCGCACTCCAAAGGGGATGAATCGACCCAGAACGAGGGTCCATAACCCGTATTTATTGTAAAACTGTTTGATTTTCGTTAATCGCTTGGGGGGCATGATTTTGGACAAAAATTTTGATTTAGAAAGAGATGCCCCTAGCAGCCTACCCAACCAATACGCACACATAGCTGAAAAGTAGCAGCCAAGCAAAATGCTTCCAAATAATAGCCACAAATGTTCAGGAACGACTGTAGCTGCTAAAACGGCGGCAAGTAAAATGAGAATGTCTGCGCTAAACGGAATATTAAATCCGGCTAACATAATAGCTGCAAAAAGATACCAATGCGCATGGTGCGCGTGACGTGCGATCAAATCTGTCAAATATTCCATATTGCGTATTATACCATAGTATGGCATTTGTCCCCAAGTACACGAGCTAGGCCTTGAAATTTGGCCGAGCTAGAAAATATTTGGAGAATTATTTATGGATAATTGTTTTAATAAGATTTCTGATAATAAAACTATTAAAAAAGCATCGTTATATTTTTCATTAACAATTAGCGCTGTTCTTGTCTTAGCAGCCGTTGGTAAGATATTATACCCCTCAGAGTTTTTAAAAACTTTAGACCGATGGATAGGTGCATTTGAACTTTTGTTTGTGCCTGCTATTATTTATTTTAGAAAGCGCTGGCAGATGTGGACAGTTGCTGCAGTAATTTTTGCTGCGTGGGGAGGCTATGCTCTGTATTGGCATTGTTTAGAACTCCCTTGTTCCTGCATGGGAGCAAGCCTTCATATTCCAACAAAATATTCGATTTCGTTTGATGCATTGATTTTTGTAGGAAGCCTTTTTCTCGGCTATCGTCTCAAAGGTGTTATTGAATGGACTTGTTTAGGCGTTTTATCGGGATGCATGTCAGCTCTTGTAGGCTATGCTTTTGCTGACTGGGTCTATACCTTTATGGTCGTTAGAATGTAAGTGGAACAATTATTTTACGATGGCTTCAGCAATGGCAGGTTCTGCATCTGTTTGAAGGTCTTCGTCGGGATCTTTAATTGTTTCTTGATGGGAAACTAAAGAGTTGAAGCGTTTGCCGAGAGAGCGTACGGCTGTGGTCCATGCGCCAATGGCAATCAAGAGCAAAATGGCCACGTAAGGAGTGCTAAGGGCAACACTGCCAAAGAACATAATCAAAGTTTGATGGATGACCGATCCGCCTGATTTACCCAAGCGAGATCCCACGCCGTCAATCGCTGCTTTTCCTTTCAGCTTGCATTCTTTGCTAAGTGGAATGAAGGCGAGTTCTTTCGTCGCATCAAAGAGGGTATATTTAGAAGCTCGAGCAAGACAGTTTTGCAAAGACCCAAAGAAGACGCATAGGACAAGCGGAGTTGTTCCAAGCCAGGTAGATATGGCCGCAAAGCTCGAGTCTTTAAAGAAAAAGAAAAAGAAAAAGGCGATCCCCGTGGCCAAGATGATCATCGGTGAAATTAGAGCGCTTGTCGTCCAGCTAAATCTTCGGATGATGGCCCCGGAGACAAAGATGCTAACAACGGTAGCTACCACACCGATCCAAGTTAAAATTTGGCCCATATAGGCATTGAAGTCGGCTGGATTAGGATAGAGCTGTCTGACTTGGTCTTTCCAGATGATTTCAATCAGGTTCATCGCAATGTTATACGTGATGACAATGACCGCGATGCAGATCAAATATTTGGATTTAGCTAGGTAAGCGAAATTTTTACGTAGCCCCATTTTGACATCAGGGCCGCTATTTTCTTTATGATAAGAAGCAGAATTGTAGCCGTGGCCTTGAGCGTGAATGTAGCGGAAAAGTCCCATGCAAGCGAAGCTAGCCATAATGATGATGGCGTTGAGCATAAAGACAGTCTGATCCCACGCTGTCAAACCAAAGGGGAGGCTTGCGTTGAAAACATTTTGAGACATCGAGGTAGCAACAAAACCTGCAAAGACTCCAGAGAGGTTGATGCCGATGCCGAGCAGCCCGTAGTAGCGTTTGGCGCTGTTTACAGAGGTCACATCATTGGCAAATCCCCAGGCGAGAACAGTCATAATGAATGTGCTCCACATCTCAGACATGATGTAGAACAGTGTATATGTCCAGTTGCGGAAGATAGCAATAAATCCTTGAAAACCCTGCGGCAGTAGTTGTTGTACTTTGTCGCAGTAAGTATGAGGATGAAGCGTATCTCGATAAGGATAAAGGATAAACATGAAGAGCAGGAAGAAGGCAATGAATATGCTCATCATGACGTAAAAGATTTTTTCCCTTGTCAAGCGGTTGGAGACGCGTGTGAATATAAAGGTGAACAAGAGCGCCATGGGGATAATCGCCCAGACTTTCAAAAAGGGAAGAGCCTCGGCGCCAGCGGATGGTGCTGTCACGACAAATGCGTCTTTAGTTGCGCGCAAGAGACTGTAGTTGAATCCAACGAGAAAGAAAATCAGGAACATGGGTACGAACGTTTTCAGTTCGTGGGGATAGATGGGCCAAAGGTAGGCTCGGAGTCTACTAAATCCTTTTGTGGAGGACATGTCTTGCCATCAATGAGTCAAAGATGACCTTATTATAAGGGTTTTCCCTTATTTGACAACGATTAACAAGTGGCAGAATGTAAAGTAAAATTGTAGCATGATTTAAGAAATAAATTAACCTGTAATAGGCATGGTTGATTTTGATTTAAATTTTCAACTTTTTAAGATCAAGCAAAGACTAAAAATTTATTTTTAAACAGTCTCAAGTATGCAATGCTGATGAGATATTTCAATCAAAGAAAAAATAACAGGGCAATAGGATCATCAGGATGAAAAAAAATCCTGATCATCCTATTGCCCTGTTATTTTTTATCAGAGAGTGCATCAATTCCGGGAAGATGTCCAAATTCAAGAAGTTCTAGTGAGGCTCCTCCCCCTGTAGAAAGATGGGTAAATTTAGGGCCAAGCCCAATCTGGTTGATTGCTGCAATAGAATCTCCCCCGCCAACAACGGTGATGGCATGGAGACTAGAAAGGATCTTGGCCAGACCTTGAGTTCCTTGAGCAAAATGGGAAAATTCAAAAACGCCAACAGGTCCATTCCAAAAAACAGTAGCAGAATTTTGAAGAGCTGCTTTCCACTCGTTTAGAGTTTGAGGGCCGATATCCATTCCCTGCCAGCCGTCTGGAATGCACTCGGATGCGGAGATAGTTTTGATAGCAGCTTCATTGCTGAAGGCATCAGCAATCAATAGATCAGTCGGTAGCCAGAAAGGAATCTTTTTTTCAGAGCACTCTTTTAAAAATTGGGTGGCGACAGGGATTTGGTCTTCTTCGCAAATTGAACTCCCAATTTTTTTTCCTTGTGCTTTGTAGAAGGTAAAGGCCATTCCCCCACCGATAAAAAAACCATCGGCTTTGGAAAGGAGGGATTTGAGGACGCCAATTTTTGTAGAAATTTTAGCCCCGCCGATAATGACATAAAAGGGGCGTTTGGCCTCGTGCATGAGATTTTCAAAGGCGTGGATTTCTTTTTGCATCAAAAGTCCAGCTGCGGCTTTTCCTGGAAAATACTGCGCGATGATGGCTGTGGAAGAGTGAGCTCGATGGGCTGTGCCAAAAGCGTCATTGACGTAAAGATCTCCAAGCCTTGCTAGTTTTTGTGCAAATGAAGGATCCGTAGAGGGTTTTTCTTCAGCGGGATTGTAGCGGAGGTTTTCTAAGAGAAGGACTTGGCCATTTTTGAGATCACATGCCATTTTCTCCACTTTCTCACCGGTGCAATCAGGGGCCATGAGCACATCAACTTTTAACAATTTAGAGAGCGCTGTAGCAACTGGTTTGAGAGACAGCTTGGGATCGGCGCCTTTAGGACGTCCTAAGTGGCTCATCAAAATGACACTTCCCTTTGATTTGAGAACATGTTGAATAGAGGGAAGCGATTCTTTGAGGCGTGTGTCGTCAGAAATGGTGCCATCTGCATTGAGTGGGACATTAAAGTCGACACGCATCAACACTTTTTTGTCTTTGAGATCGAGATCTTGGAGTAAAAGTTTGGACATGAGATTATCCCGCTATTCGAAAATG
This sequence comes from Chlamydiota bacterium, assembly GCA_023269355.1. Taxonomy (GTDB): domain Bacteria; phylum Chlamydiota; class Chlamydiia; order Chlamydiales; family Rhabdochlamydiaceae; genus CAJCIW01. Next base: position 27,302 of record JAHFTO010000012.1, read on the forward strand.
ATGATTTTTGGAGAATTTTTTTGTAACTTTTAAAGTCGCTTCGCAGCACATACTCGAGAAAGTAGGGCAAGAAGCGACTTTAAAAGTTACGAAAAAAGACCCAAAAAGCACGTTTGATAAATATTGGGATAATCTCATGGGCTGGATAATTTTTTGGTTCTTTATCCTCAAGATAAAGAACCAAAAAAATCGAAGCTACTGAAAAACCTTCCGAGGGTTATTTTTCAGAAAGATACAGGAATCTTTTAGCGGTAACTAACATCAGAATGCCAGATCCCACAGCTGCTAGACCTAATAAACAATCGACAGAGGGAGTAGGCTGAAATCCAAATAGAGCCATACCTGCGCTGAAGATTAAATAGGCTGCCAACAGAATCACAGAAATAGTTTTGGTAATGTTCATGATTTTCCTTTTTGGCAATGATTATTTTTTGTCTTTAGCAAACTTATCAACGGAGATAAGGATAAGAATTCCTGAAGCTACGCCTAAAAGCAAAACGATGTTTTTTGCCATAGGAGCAAGCGAAACCTCTGCCATTGTAGCAAGTCCAGTTAGGATTAAATAAACTGCTAAAAAAATGACACCAACGAGTTTTGTTATGTTCATAAACTTCCCTTGTTTAAGAGTTGTGCTCTATAAATAACCGAACTATCAAAACAAAGATATTTTATGCAAATAGTTTTTGAGTCTATTCAAAGATTTGCGAAAGGATTAGAGGCTTGTCCGAAATTGGCGCCTTTATTGCGCTTTTTGAGCTCCGTCTTTAGTGAGAACATAAGATCCTGATCAAAATCTTGATTCACCGCCCAACGCAGATATTCCACAGGGATCTCAGAAAAGGATCTACCTTTGTGTTTTCCAAGAGGCATTGTTTTGAGTTGAATCGGGCTTTTAAGTCGATTGACGATCTGTTCCGTTGTTTTGAAGCGTTTACAAAGATATTTGAAAACTTCGATGTTGACAACTACATCATTCATGGCTCTGTGCGCACCTTCTTCGGCGATGTTGAAGTGCTGGCGCAATTTTTCGAGCGAATTGATGGGGCTTTCTCCGTAAAGGCGCGCCATGCGCAAGGTGTCGAGGTAGGGATGGGAAGCGAGTTTGCAAGGGACGCTGTGCTGCTTGGCAGCAGCGCAGAGAAAGGCAATGTCGTTTGTTATGCCGTGGCCGACGATGATGCTATGGCCAATAAATGCAAAGATCTGAGGCAAAAGCTCTTTGATTTGGGGCTTGCCTTTGACCATGTTATCTGTGATATGGTGAATCGCGGTTGAAGCTTCAGGAATGGGCATTAAAGGATCGATGAGGGTTTCAAAAGAATCAATAACTCCATCGAAATTGAATCGTACGAGCGCTATTTCAATAATTCGGTCTTTGTCCGTTTCCAAGCCTGTAGTTTCGCAATCTAAACAGACAAATACATCTTTGTTAATGAGTCCCATAGTCCTTCAATAGTGCGTTGATGTGATCGATGAGCTCCATTCTACATCTTGCGTCTTTTATTGAGTAATGCAGAAAGTCGACGAGGATAGAGGGATGGAGGTTTTTAATGGTTTGTATAGTAGCAGCAGCATTTTTTTTCTTCTCATTCTCCTTTAATTTATCCGCTTTGGTCAAAACAAGGAGAATAGGTTTTTGATGAAAAGCTGCCCATTGAATGAGAGTGAGGTCTTCTTGTGTCAGCTCTCGCCTAGAGTCGATTAAAAGTAAGACGATGCGAAGCGTCGCGCGGTTTTCTAGATAATGGTCGATCATGCCAGACCACTCCTCACGAATCTCTTTGGCCACTTTCGCATAGCCATAGCCTGGAAGGTCGATCAAGCCCAGCAGGTCGTCGATAGAAAAAAAGTTGATCGATCTGGTTTTCCCAGGTGTGGAAGAGGTTTTAGCAAGCGTAGAGTTTTTCAAAAGGTGGTTGATGAGAGAAGATTTGCCCACATTTGATCTTCCTACAAGAGCGATTTCAGGCATAGGATTTCCGCCCAGCGTAACCATTTTAGGGAAGCTCTTAATATCAAAGGCAGAGGCTACAAATTTGGCGGATTGAAAGGGGATTTTTTTCACTATTTACCCCTTGCTATTTCTATGCTTCTTTTTTCTTCGCCTAAATTGGAAATAGTGATTGTAATGGTATCCATGGGAAGAGCGGTTGCAATTTTTTCTGCCCACTCGATGCAGCAAACGCCGCCTGCTGTAAAATACTCGTCAAAACCGGCTTTAAAGAATTCTTCTGTTTCTGGAAGTCGATAAAGATCGAAATGATAGACCGAAAGGTTTCCTGAATAAATGTTGAGAAAAGAAAAGGTGGGGCTGCTGACGGTGTTAAGATCGATCTCAAGTCCTTCCACAATGCCGCGAATAAAAGTTGTTTTTCCTGCACCGAGGTCGCCGCTAAAGGCAATGATCGCATTTTTGGGGAGAGTTTGTCCGAGGCTTTTCCCTAACTCGTGCGTTTCATCCGCTGAATGAACAGTATATTGTTCTAATACCATTATTCATCTTCAGCTTCTTCCTTGTCTTCTACGAGCCAAAGATTGATATAGGGTTCGAATTCTTCATAGTGAGATAGCTCTTCAACGAAAGCGTTGATCTTGCTCTCTTCGAGCTGTTTTTGAATGAAGGCCAGAAAATGCTCTTCGATTTGGAAGCGGTTCTGGTTTGGAACTTCTTCTAAGGGGATGGATCTCAGTTGGTTTTTGATGAAGTCATCGAGAACGGCTTGTTTGTTGTTGAATAGCTTTCCAGTCACTGCGGAAGAGTACACGATCTTAGTGATAGGCTCTTTGCGTTTGACAATATAATTTTGGATCACATCACGATCTTCCGATACAAAGAATCGCTTTGCTTTTAGGCCTCCAACGCGCTCTTTATTCTCTGGACACTTGGAGACCCAGTCATAGATGGCATCTTGAGGATTTGGGTGTGTGTTATCGCCGAAGACTTTGCCTGTAAAAGGGCAGATATAGATTTTTTTTGTCTGATCGTTGACGCTTTCTTGCCCGTATTGAATTTTAATTTCAGTCTCGCGCCACAGCTTGTTTTGTGCTTCTAAATTTTTAATGAGCTCATCTTGGCTCTGAAAAATAGTTTTATCGCGTATGAAAAGGACGGGTCGAACGTTAAATTTCTTTTCGAGAAAAAGGAGGTAAACGGTGATGAGATCCGCTTTTTTATTTTTTTTAATGAACTTAAGTAGTTCATCTTTAAGCGTCTCAGAGATAATGCTCGATGCCATTTTTTCCCCTTTTCGTGAAGTTGTTATGCAATGGAATGGCTAGTAATAATGAAGGACAAAGAGTAGCTCAGATCTATTTTATTTTCAAGAGCTTTGTTACTCGTAATCAACAACAGGGTTGATTTTGATGTCCAAAATTGTTATGATATCACTATTTGTAAGAACCTATCCCGATAAAAAGTTTCAGTCGATTTTCGGGTTCTTTTGAGCCAATTTCTGGTTCTTTTGCTGGGGGTAATATACGCAGTTAATATAACCCCCAGCAAAAGAACCAGAAATTGGCCAAAATAATCCCGAATATCGACGAAAATCTTTATCGGGATAGGTTCAAAGTCGCCAAATTCCACAACTGTAGGAGAGATATGACCCTTGTTTTAGAGCAGGCGCTAGAGTTAGAAGAAATTTTTGTTCCTGGCTATGAGAAAGTCGTTAAGGTTTCTAATAAAGAAGCGGGTTTAAATGCGATCATTTGCATTCACACAACTACAATGGGCCCAGCTCTTGGAGGGATCCGGATTTACCCTTACTTAACTTTTGAAGCCGCCATGAACGATGTGATGAGACTTGCTAAAGGAATGACTTATAAGTCTGCAGTTTCTGAGTGCGGGTGGGGTGGTGGAAAAAGTGTCATCATTGCCGATGCCAAAAAACAGAAAACTCCAGAAATGCTCCTCGCATTCGGCCATGCTGTTGAAAAGCTCCAAGGGGAGTACATTTGTGCTGAAGATCTCGGATGCACGCCGGCAGATGTTGCTGTGATCAGTCAGGCTACACCCTATGTCGTTGGCCTTCCTTCTGAAAAAAGTAGCGGCAACCCTTCTCCATTTACAGCTTGGGGAACCTACCGCGGTATTCAGTCTGTTCTTAAGAAAATTTATGACACAGATTCTCCAGAAGGCAAAACGATCGCTATTCAAGGATTAGGAAGCGTTGGCATTGAACTTGCTAAAATGTTGTTTTGGGCAGGGGCCCGTTTGATCCTTTCCGATATCGATGCGGAAAAGTGCAAAAGTATCGCTGCATTCACAGGAGCTGGCATCGTTTCTCCAGAAGAAATCATGCAAGTGGAATGCGATGTGTTTGCGCCTTGCGCCATGGGCGGCATCCTGAATGACCAAACCATCCCCAAACTCAAATGCAGAGCGATTGCAGGCTGCGCTAATAATCAGCTTCTCAAAGATTCCGATGCTGATGAACTGGCTGCAAGAAACATTCTCTACGCTCCCGACTTTGTGATTAATGCTGGCGGTTTGATCAATGTCACTCAAGAGCTTCACTTTGATGGATATAATCCTAGCTTAGCAAGAAACAAGGTGCACCGCCTTTACGATCAGCTGATGATCATCTATGACATTGCTGAGCAGAACCGTTTTTCAACGCATCGCGCAGCGCTTTCGCTCGCCGATTACCGTTTGAAATACCGCATTGGAAAGCGCGTGGAGCCTCCTTGCTTCCATCACGCTAAAGAGCCACGCTCTAACTAAATCTCCCTGAGCGAGATCCTTTATAGGATCTCGCTGCATGCAAATGTCACTACCTTTCGGGCCCCATGAAAAACATCATCACTGAACTTTTAGAAAAATCGGATGCAGCCATTCACTCCGCTTTTGCTTCTGCAGACATAGACCCAAAATTGCTGGAATCGGAAGTAACTCCGAGCACTTCAGCGCAGTATGGGCATTATCAGTGCAACAGCGCCTTAAAGATAGGTAAAGCATTGCGCATGTCTCCACGCGAAGTTGCGGAAAAAATTGCCGCTCTCATCGACAGAAAGACCTCCGATGGAACAGAGATGATTGCAGATCTGCAAATTGCAGGCCCTGGCTTTATTAACATGACGCTATCTTCTGCCTTTTTAGCAGAGCAAATCGAATCATTGCTTAGCGATGACAGACTGGGCGTGCCGCTTCCAGTGAAGAAGCAAAGAGTGATCGTAGAGTTTTCCTCTCCTAACATTGCCAAAGAATTGCACGTGGGGCATGTGCGCTCGACGATCATTGGAGATGCCATCGCTCGCCTATTTGAGTTTTTAGGCCACGATGTGCTCAGACTTAATCACATCGGCGACTGGGGAACGCAGTTTGGCATGCTGATTGCCTATATGCAGAAGACCGTGCCAGATGTTTTAAAGGGCAACGTACAAACGGATCTCATACAACTCATGCAGTGGTACAGAGAATCTAAAAAACGCTTTGATGAAGATCCTGAATTTAAAAAACAAGCTCAGCTGCAGGTGGTAAAACTTCAAGGCGGAGATCCGGAAGCAAGATCGGCTTGGGCTGCCATTTGTGAAATTTCTCGCAAAGCCTTCCAAGAAATTTACGCCTTACTCGACGTGAAGACGAATGAGCGCGGAGAATCTTTTTACAATCCTTATCTCGCAGAAGTAATCGACGAGCTCGATAAGAAAGGTCTAATTACGATCTCCAATGGAGCTAAGTGCATCTTCCTCGACGGGTATGTGACGCGAGAGGGCGAACCCTTGCCCATGATCGTTCAAAAGTCAGACGGAGGCTACAATTACGATACGACAGATATGGCAGCCATGCGCCATCGCGTGCAAGTGGAAAAAGCAGATCGCATTATCATTTTGACCGATGCAGGCCAAAGCTTGCATTTTGCGATGCTTGCCAAAGCTGCGGAGAAAGCGGGATACCTCGATCCTTCCAAAGTGCGCTTTGACCACGTCCCCTTTGGCGTTGTTCTTGGCACCGATGGGAAAAAATTCAAAACGCGCTCAGGCGATACGGAGAAGTTGATCGATTTGCTTTTAGAAGCTGTTAGCCACGCCAAAAAAATCATGCAAGAGCGTCTTCCTGATCTATCCGAAGAAGAATTAAATCAATCGGCACAGATCCTAGGCATCGATGCTGTGAAATACGCAGACCTCTCCTGCCATCGCATTAAAGATTACGTCTTTAGCTACGAACGGATGCTGAAACTCGAAGGCAACACTGCCGCATTCCTTCTCTACGCTTTTGTGCGTATCCAAGGGATCAAGCGCAAAGTGGGCAAAGAGATCTCAGATGTCATGAAGAGATCGCACGTTGTTTTAGAACACCCTTCAGAAATTGCACTTGCGATGCACCTAAGGCAATTTGGCGAGGTATTGCAAGCGATGTCGATGGATTTATTGCCCAATCGCCTTTGCGATTACCTCTACGAGCTTGCAGAAAAATTCCATGGGTTCTTCCGCGACTGCAGGGTGGAAGGATCGGAGCAAGAAGAGAGCAGGTTACTGCTTTGCGAAGCTGCTTCCCGCGTTCTTGAAAAGGGGCTTCATCTGCTCGGACTGAAGACCCTAGATCGGATGTGATCAGTTCTGTTTTTACTGCTGTCTGTATTGTTTATACGCCCAACCGATAACATCTGCGGTGATGAGGAATGGGGACAATAGGACCGCCATCGCAAAATGAAAATATATCGCATTGTCATCAGGCAGGGTAGGCTTCAAGCTTTCAGTTTTTTCCCTCTCTAACTCTAATGACCGATATTCTTGTTCTGCAGGTTCTAGGTATAATGACCGATACTCTTGTATCTTCAATTCATCTAAGCCGCTTTTTCCCATGAGTACGAAAATTTCACGCAAAGTTGAATATCTCAGATAACGAGGAGAATAATCTTTAAAAGTATTAGCGGGCAGACTATTAGCTATCTCTAGCGCTTGTTCGTAATTGCCCTTGTTAGCAAATGCAATACAAATCTTTGCGAAGGTTCCATCTATATCCCAGGGACCGCTCCCGATACTGCAGTTTTTTTCAGGTACGGTATTGATAATCTCCAAGGCCCATCCAGGCTGATTATCATCTGCTAATGCATCGCTGATCAAAACAAGGGCTGAAATTTGCAATGCTATGGTGGGGCAAGCAAGGGCTAGCTTCAGTGCCTGTGCAAATTCTTTGTTTTCTATACATGTTTTAAGCATCTGGATGATACCGGAATTACGATTAAATGGTTGTAGCTTTAGAGCCATCTCTAGACCTGTTTTAAATAGACCTCTATGGATTAATTCAGAAAACTCATTCCCTAATGAGAAATAATTATCTCCAATCCTATTCCGAACTTCTGTTTTTTTATTAATTTCAAGAATGAAAATAAAATGCTTAAAAAATAAGGGGGTGTTTTGGTTGTGTAATTTTTCTTCCAGTTTTTTGAGCTCAGTAGTAGTCAAGCTTGCTAAGATATTGGAGATGCTATTTTGAATGTGCATTACACGCTCAATAAAATCAGAAAAACAGGAAATATTTATCTCATTATTGGATTCACAAAATTTGATCAGTTCCTGTTTTTCATCTTTACAAGTTGCATTAAGATTCTGTGCGATTACGAGTTGAAATGCGTTTTGCGATGGGATTTCTACGCGGCATAAGCAAGCGGTGACAATCTTATTCCATACTTTGCAGACTCTTGTGCACAACAAAAGAGTTTCTAAGTCAAAATGAGAAAAAATTTCTAGAAATATATCCTGAGGACAATGGTCGGTATGTGTGAGAAACTGGCAATTGTTTTGCTTAAAATTTGTGATTGCTAAAGCATTACTCGTCTGTTGCCCATTCTGAGACTCCCCAACTTTTCCACATAGAATGACCTTGACTTGTTGTGCTAGCTGGGGCTGTGATGTAGTCCCTAAATCAGGTTTTCCTGTGGTTTGATCTTTTTGAAACTGATTAAAAAGATCCTTGATTGTGTCTGCTTGGGGCACAGTACAAATGGAAGTTAAGATTTTAAGGGCGCCTTCTGAATTCCCCTGGCAAAACAAATTCACGGATTTGTTTATGGATTTTGAATATTCTGAATTTGTGTTAATTGCCATTTTATCGCCCTCAATTATTTCTTTGATTATTTATTAAATAATGATCGTCTGTTAATTAACTTTATTATATTATATATAAATATTATAATTTATTCAACTTAAAATAAGCTTTGCTGGAGCTGAAAAGGGGTGATCTTAGCCCTTGTGATTCAGGGCTTTTCGGTTCAGGTTGACAAGTTAAATATTTGTTTTAACATGAGGATTTCAGAAAACAGGCGTCTTCATGGGCTCGCCGGCGATCTCGCGGACGTACTTGGGAAGGGCGTATCCAGGAAGTAAGGTAGCAACCTGTTGCATCAGCTCCAGCCCTTTAGCCTCAGACACCTCAAAGTGCGCAGCCCCTTGGACCCTGTCTAGCTGGTGTAGGTAGTAAGGGAGGATGCCGTTGTCGACAAGCAGGGAAAATAGCTCTTGCAGAGTTGCTACATCGTCATTAATCCCTTTGAGCAAGACTGACTGGGTAAGGATGGGGATCCCCAGTTTCTGGACCTTTTTCAGGCTTTGAAAGACATCTGCGTCAAATTCCTTAGGGTGATTACAGTGGACGATGAAAATCACTTGCTTGGGGCAACTCTTGAGGATCTGTAAAAACTCTTCATCGATTCTTTCCGGGATTCCCATGGGGAAACGGGTATGGAAGCGGATTTTTTTGAGGTGAGAAATAGCGCCCAAATCGTTAAATAGGCGCTCCAGCTGAGCATTGCTCATGGAGAGGGGGTCGCCGCCGCTAAGGATAATCTCATTGAGGGAGGGGTCTTTTGCGATTTCTTCCAATTCTTTATCGAAGGGCTTGACTTCTGTTTCATAGGGGAAGTGTTGCCTAAAGCAAAATCTGCAGTGCATCGCGCAGGCGCTTGTGCATACAAGAAGAGCTCTGCCGTGATATTTATGGAGGAGTTTGGAGGTTTTTCGGGACTCTTCATCTCCAATGGGATTGAGGACAAATAAGGGAGAGGGTTCCTGTTCCTTCAGTGTGGGGAGAAATTGGCACAGGATGGGATCTTCCCAGTTGCCGCGATCGATTTTTTGAGCTAGTCTCTTCGGGATGTTAAGAGGAAATTTGGAACTTTGCAGAACGATGGATTCTGCTGCAGTTAGATCTAACTCGAGATAGGTAAGAAGCTTTTTCCAATCTGTAAAATTTTCTCGTTGGATTTGCCTCCATAAGAGGATACTCATTCAATTTTCCAAAATGCGAAAGTAACAGCCGTTAAGGGTACTCTCTTGGCCATTACTTCGCAATTTGGAATATTTTTTACCGCATTTTATTTTTTTTGTTCGGTGTTTTCAGCGATCAATCTCTTTAATGTTTTACAACCGCGATGACTATCGCTTAGTAAATTCCAATCACAAGGATGGCTCTCCTCTACCGCCCTGTCGTACGCAATTAATGCTAAAGTGAGCAATTTTTGAGCCTCTTCAAAACGCTTTTCATTAGCAAATCTAAAACCGAGGGCGACTAGAATCTGACAGTCTCTTTCTAAACAATCAGACGAAAGCGAAGAAATCTGCTTCATCACTTCTTCATACTGTCCCTGCGCTATCATGTATTTGAAAATGAACTCTTTAGAACAGCCATTCCATTTTTTATCTGAGATATTAAAGGCTATTTCTTTTGCTTGTTCAAATTTGCCGGCTTTTAATAGAGCTAGGCATAGATCACAAAATACATCGCCTTGGGCCTCTTCATCTCTAATTTTTTTGCCAACTTCAAACGCTTTTTTAAAGAGGTTTTTATTGATTAAACATTTGCAAAGGTGGGTGAGTTGCTGATTCTTATCTTCTGCAGACAGAAGCTTGCTGCTGATGATTTCTTTTACATGCTTATCCATAGCAAGCATGTAAATAAAATTCGGGAAATAGAGAGAGGTGTTTTGCTGTTTAGTACAAAGTTCAATAGAGAAGAGGTTGGTAGAATCAATATTTATGAGTACTTCAGAGACACACGTCTTAATCTTTATCACGTGCTCATTAAGGTCTGAAAAGAATTCAATCGATGAAGTCTCATTAGGCTGACAAAGAGTTAAAGCCCCTTGCATCGGGCCTAACTCACCTCCATGCTGATTCGCAACAGATAGGATAAATTTCTTATGCGCCGGAATTTCAAATCCTATGATTGTAAATGTTGCTGCTGCTTCCCATATTTTGTTCACTCTTCTACAGACTGTTATAACGTAACTTTTATCTAGATGAGAAAAAACTCCGACGAAACCCTCTAGTGGCAGGTCGTTAATAGGAAAGACGGATTCGCATTCATTTTGCTGAAGGGTTGTTGTGGTAATCGCTGTGCTTGTGGATGCTTCGTTTTCTGGACCTGGCTGAGCTGTTTCTCCATTCAAAATGACATAGATATGAGTTTTTAACTGGGACTCTAACAGGGTGCCGTTTTTAAAGCGTTCAAAGATAGCATTGATATCTGCTTGTTTTTGTACATCTTGCAGTGCCAAGAGTTGAAAAGCCCCATTTGTGTTGCCCTGGCGATATAAGTTAATGGCTCTTCTTACAGTCACGTCACTAATAACTCTGCCTGTTTGATTGCTAGTTGGTGTTGTGCTATTCATAATTTCCTTATTTTTTATTGTTTATGTCAGAATGTTATTAATTATTATAAGCTAATTTATATTTTATTTAAATATATAATATTAATATTATTTATCATTCAAATAAGCAGCTTAAGCGCCTTTAAATCAAATAGATAAGTATTTAAAAAATAGTTTAATAAGAAATGAAAAACAAAGATCTTGGCTAAAGGGGGCGGTTTTCGCGATATAGGGGGCCCCAATCTCCTTTAGGAGCCCCCCGATCTACAGACAGGGCTTTATTAGAACCACATAGTGAAGCAGTCATCCGATGATTGATACCAACTCATGAGGATCCCTTGTGATTTTAAGTGACCCATGACTTGGGCTAGGATTTCAGTCGAGCAATCGTAGCTATAGGCTTGTGCATAAAACTGCCTCTTTTGGGTGATCGGTTCGTTTTTGTCTGATTTTAATTGGTTTTGAAATTTAGAAAGTAGTTGCTGTGCTACTTGAATCTGTTTCTCAGTCATCTCTTTAGTATCGAAGGTGCTTGGAATATTTTGTTCACTCCCATCGATCCATCCCTTTTGATCATAGGCGATGAGAGCCTCTTTTTTAGCTGATGTCGATTGCTGACCTCGGCTCACCCCATCATGGAAATCACTCATCAATTGCTCGGGGGATTTGGGCTGATTAATCCAATCACAATCTTCTCCATAGAGCGTTTTGCGCTGGTTGTAGTTATCGATCTCCCATTGCGATTGTATTTCAAGCGCTGCTTGCTTGTACCTTTCTGAAAAATAGGTCTGAAAAGAGTGGTGGCAAAAAAGGGAGGCTAGTCTACGCATCCCATCGGGAAGAGACTTCTTGTTAGGATCAATATTCTCAAAATCTGTGACGCAAACATAAGTCCCATTGTAAGCCACTTCCGGAAGATTGTGCAAACCCACATCCCAAAATCCAAACTCTTCAATCAAGATGTTTATCTGTTTGACAAGGGCAAAGAGATTTTCTTTAAAAAGGGGAGAACATTCAGAGGAATCCAAATGAATAAAGATGCGTGTCCAAAACTCGTCATGTTCATTCAAGCTCATGCCAATGTGGAGTTTTTCTTCGACATAGAGAACTTCTTTTGAGTTGGGTAGTTCTATGATTTCTGCAAATGGACAGCGGCACCAAAAGGGATTTTGCTTGGAAACAAAGCCATGTGTTGCTTTGGCTACTTGAACTTGGGTCAAAGCGGTTTCTGAATCCATCCTTTTAAAGACGCGGTCGGGGAAATCCTGATGTCCCCACACGTTGTGGTGCTTTCCCCTTCCCATATAATAATAGCCCGTGCCTTTTAGCAAGACGTTATCATCGTAGGAGTGAGTGCTTCTTTCTTCGCAAGGTTTTAGATCATTAACAAGGCGCTGTTTGTCTTGTTCGGAAAGTTCCTTCCAAGGGGAAGTTGGGGCGTTTGAGGGTTCAGATTGGCTAAAGTGAGCAATGAATTGTTCCGCGGTGTCTCTAATTTGCTCTGAGGAGGTAAGTGTCGTTAAAGGGGATATTTGATTCATGATATACCTGCAATTTTTACTGTTTGCGTTAAAAAGTTATTAACTATTATAGGATATTTTATGTTTTATTTCAATGTATAGCATATATTTTAGTAAGGCGTCTTTTATATCAAATGGATGTGTATTTAAAAAATAATTTAAGTAGAGCTGGAAAAACAAAGATCTTGGCTTAAGGGGGCAAGCTCTTTTAAAATTATTTACTTAGAGGGGCCGCCAAGGCTTTAACCAGTGGCTTGAGGACAGAATCAGAGGTTTTCTATAAGTGCCCCGCAGCATACTTATGTAAGACGCTTGCAATAAGAGTTTGGTAAGGTAATCCTTCAAGGGCTGCTATTTGCTTAATATTTAATATATCAGTGCTTGATAGGCGAATATTAATGCGAACGTCTTTGCGCAGAGTTTTAGCTGCAATTTTCCGAGCACGAATTTTTTCTTTTTCAACATTTTTAACTGTTTGCCACTCTCCTTTTTCAAAAGAAGAAAGCAGTTCCTTTTCTTCTCGATCAAGGGCACTTTGGCGCGGTTTTTTGTTTTTTTTCATGTTTTTATCCTTAGATGTATTTTTGTTTAGCTTTTCTACTTGGAATAATAGTTTTCAGGAACACATCACCGTTAGCTTCTATGATAAATGGTACCAAATACACATATTCTTTTGCATAAACCACATACATTTTTTGGTTGCCATATTTTTTTTTGTTAGGGTGCTCAATGACGTCTAAGATCAGCCCATTTTCAATTGCCACAATAATTTCTTCAAAGCTAATGTTCCGTTCCTGTATCAACTTGAGATTTTTTTCTGGGGAATAGTTGTAATTGGGCATTATTCCTCGTATATTTAAAATTAATAGTACGCTAATGTCTGCCTTTTGTCAACAGAGAGCGCGCTACTAAAATTATTGCTTGGTGCCCGCCAAGGCTTTAACCAGTGGCTTGAGGACAGAATCGGAAGTTTTCTCGCGGACAATATCTGCTCCAAGTGAGGAGAGCTTTTCCACGATTTTTTCGTAGCCGCGATCGAGGTACTGGACTCCGCTGATGTTGCTTTGATCGGGTGCAAGAAGAGCAGCGAGGACATAAGCAAAGCCGGCTCTAAGATCGGGAATGACGATGTCTTTTGCTTGCAGTGGTGTAGGTCCTTTAATGACGATGCTGTGTTGGAAGTTTTGGGAGGAGAAGCGGCACTCTTTGCCGCCGAGGCATTGGGTGAATGCTTCGATGTCTGCGCCCATGAGGCGGAGTGTCTCTGTGTAGCCGAAGCGATTTTCGTAGACGGTTTCATGGATGACGGAGGCGCCTTGCGCTTGAGAGAGGAGGACGACGAAGGGTTGTTGCCAATCGGTCATAAAACCTGGATGCACGTCGGTTTCGATGTGGATGCCGCCTTTAAGCGGGCCTTTGTAGAAAAATTCGATGCCCTCCTTTTTGACTTCAAAGCCGGCATTTACTTCGCGTAGGCGGTTGAGGAAGGTGATCATGTGGGCGTGCTGCGCGCCTTCGACAAGGACTCTACCTTTGGTGCTAATACCTGCAAGACCGAGGGACGCTGCTTCAATTCTATCCGTGATGACGACATGTTCCACTTCTTGAAATTGATTGGTCTGCTGGATGCGAATGGTGCGGTCGACGTCCATGCCAATAGTGACGCCGAGTTTTTGTAAAAAGAGGATGAGATCGACAATTTCTGGTTCGATGGCTGCATTTTTAATGATGGTGGTTCCTTTGGCGCGCACGGAAGCTAGAATGGTATTTTCTGTAGCGCCGACGGAGGGGAAAGGTAGAGTGATGATGGCGCCTTTCATTCCTTCGTGCGCTCTTGCAAAATAGGCGCCTTCTTTGCGCATTTCGCGGAATTCAATGGATGCGCCGAGTTTTTCTAGAGCGGTGATGTGAAAATTGACGGGACGTTTGCCGATTTTGCATCCGCCAGCGGTTGGAACGATGATGTCTTCGTCGGTGCGGCCGAGTAGCGCTCCGATCATGAGGATGGGAATGCGATTGGATCCAGAGAAGCGCTGCGGTACGTACGATGTTTTAAGATGTTTGGTGACGATCTCAAGAACGCCGCTTGCGCGGTCCCACTGCACTTCTGATCCAATTTCTCTACATAGTTCGACGGTGACTTCTACTTCAGCAATGTCAGGCACGTTGTAGAAGACGCAGCGTTTGTCGGATAAAAGAGAAGCGACAAGTAACTTGGTCACTGCATTTTTTGCGCCTGCAGCTTTTACTTTTCCTTCAAGCGGCTTGCCGCCTTTAATTTTGAGAATGTCCATGGAGTTACTTTGTAGAGGTTTTATCATTAGTCTTAGCTTGATTGAGATTTAATTGTAAACGTCTATTGCGAGATTGCGTTGGAAGAAAGTGGTTTTACCGTTTTTTTCTGTGACAGAGTGAGGCAAATAACCTTCTGCTGCTCGTGCAAATTTAAAACGGATCATTTGGTTAGGGTAATGTTTCTTCTGAAACTCAAGTGCTGCCCATCCCATGGTTTTTCGCGCGTTGATTTCAACGACGGGATGTAGATGGATGGATTCGGAATTTTTATAAAGCATGGTATCGATGCCGAGATTTCCAAAAAATCCAAGGGATGCAATGTGTGTAAGAATGGGACGAACGATGGTTTGGTGTTCATAGAGAAAGGGTAAGTAAGATCCAAACAGTTTTTGTTCATCACCGATGGTGTTGGATTGGTATTGTCCGCGTTCATCATTTTCACAAATGGTGCAGCCGAGGTAGTTGATCTCTTGGTTTTTACTGATTGACCATTGAGTGCTGAAATCAAGAACTCTGTCTACCCAGGGTTCTGCGATGACGGGTAGCGATTTTTTCCATTGTTCTTGTAGAAAACCGCTCACGCGTTTTTCATCCATCGAGTCATTTTCAATAATCAAGTGGCCTTTTCCAGATACTCCGTAGCAAGTTTTAAGCACTTTTTTCCCTTGGAAAGAGCGCAGCCAGTGTTTTAATTGCGAATCGTCGTAGAGTAAAGCGGCGTGCGGCAATTTAGGACTGTTTTCGAAGGAAAATTGCTTGGAGTTGACTCTGCGCACCAGTTCAAAGTCTGGCATGTGGTAGGTCAGCTTGTGTTTTTTTGCAAAGGCAGCGATGAGCCTGGATGGTCCCCAGCTTTCGATTTCGGCAGATGCGGGAAAATCGGATTCAGATAGCAAAAATACTTGGGGAGGTGCAATGCCAAGTGTTTGGAGTTTCTCCCAGTACTTTTCTTCAGGAGAGTCAACAATGAACATGCCCTCATCTGGCGCTGCGTACAAGGCGGGGAGAAATTGCAGCTGGCGATAGATGTTATGTTGAAGAAAACCTTCGCTTAAGGGACATGAGGGATGGGTTTCAAGCTCCCACTCAAAGAAGGTATTGGCGATGTGCAGCTTAAGCATATTCCTTATTTACTCGGTGTTTCACTTTTTTCGTATTTTTTTGATCCATGTGTTTCATAACCCATTATTAAGTAGAGCTTTACAATTTGCTCTTGAAACAGAGATATCAAAATGATATCATGATTGTATGAGAGGTGCTTATGAAACGAAGGTTAACTCGTGATTTTTTAATCAGAAATATACCCATAGAGATATTTAATCTCTTAGAGGAATCAGCCAAGCAGCATAATCGTAGCAAAACCCAAGAGGCAATTGTAGCCCTTACGACGGGTTTATCTATCCATGGCCACCGGATAAAGCAGCCCAAACCTTTTAAATGGCGGCAAAAAATTTCTGGTCAATTTATTGAAAAAGCTATTGATGAAGGCCGAGCATGATCGTTGCTGATACTTGCCTTGTCGTGCATCTTTTTAATGAAACGCAACTCACAGGCATTGCGCAGAAAATTCAAAAAAAAGACGCCTCTTGGATATTTCCACCCCTATGGCAAGAGGAATATGCTAATGTGATTTCAAAATTAGCAAGAAAGGAATCTAGAGATATTCATGAAGTGATTAAGCATTTTAGCTATGTATTAGACGAGCTTCGCGGCTGCGAAATTGCTGTAGATAGCAGAAAGGCTTTAAAAATCTCTATCGAATATAAAATTAGTGTGTATGATGCTCATTTTGTCGCGCTCGCCCTGGATTTCGATATAACATTGATTACGGAAGATAAAGAAGTTTTGAAAAATTGTAAGGGAATAGCATTTAGCATGAATGATTTCCTTAAGAAAGATTCTTAACGTTACGAATGGAGAAAAACCTTATGGCATCTAAAAAAATTCGTCTGGGTATTCTTTTTGGTGGCAGATCCGCAGAACATGAAGTGTCCTTGATTTCGGCAAAGAATGTGGTCGATGCGCTGGATAAGGATAAGTACGATGTTTTTCTCATTGGTATTGATAAGACGGGAGAGTGGAAATTAAGAGATGGTTATTCATATCTCATGAACCACGACAATCCAAAACAGGTTAGGTTGAATGAATCTAAAGAATGCGTCGCGCTCGTTCCTCAAAACAACCGCAAGGAGATTGTTCAGTGCAGAGACAATCAATTGCAAAATCCGCTTGAGCTCGATGTGATTTTTCCTGTGTTGCATGGGACTTACGGAGAAGATGGAACGGTTCAGGGATTATTAAAGTTAGCCAATATCCCTTTTGTGGGAGCGGGTGTGCTTAGCTCTTCGGTGGGGATGGACAAAGACGTGACAAAGCGTTTGCTGCGGGATGCGGGGATTCATGTCGCACGATTTATCCTTTTGCGCGACTACAACCGCGATGCGTATTCTTTTGAGAAAATTGTCGAGGAGCTAGGGCTTCCTTTCTTTGTGAAACCGACAAATGCAGGATCTTCAGTCGGCGTTTCGAAAGTAAAGAGCAAGGAGCAGTTTGAAAAGTGTTTGAACGAGGCATTTTTGTACGATCGCAAGGTGCTTGTCGAGGAATATGTACAGGGAAGGGAAATTGAATGCGCTGTTTTGGGCAATGATCATCCCATCGTTTCATTGCCAGGAGAAATTATTCCTAAGCATGATTTTCATTCTTATGATGAAAAGTATATGGCAGACGGCGGAGCGGAATTTATCATACCTGCTATCCTCCCCCAGCATCTGGTTGAGAAAATCCAACAGACGGCAATCAATGCCTATCGAGCTTTGTGCTGCGAGGGCATGGCTAGAGTGGATTGTTTTCTCAAGGGAAACGGCGCTATTTACGTGAATGAAATCAATACGATTCCAGGGTTTACAAGCCAGAGCATGTATCCTAGGTTATGGAAAGCGAGCGGACTGTCTTACTCCGATCTTATCGATAAGCTGATTGAGCTTGCGATAGAGCGCCATCAAAAAGAATCTGTTCTGAAGACCACATTTTAGGTTGATTTATGTCTGCGTCTAGTTTTCCTAAAGTGCGGGTGGGTATGGGTCAAGACTCTCGTCGTTTTCTTCCTCCTGATACGACCAAGCCGTGTGTGATTGGAGGGCTGGTGTTTGAAGAGGTTCCGGGTTTGGCAGCGGATTCTGATGGCGATGTTGTATTTCACAGCATATGCAATGCGATCACTTCACTCACCGGAGTTCCTATAGTGAACGGAGTTGCCAGTGAACTGTGCCAGAAAGGGGGCATCACGGACAGCCAGGTCTATTTAGAAAGAGCTTTAGAGTTTCTTGGGAAGCAAAAAATCCAGCACGTCGCACTATCGATCGAAGCGAAAAGACCTTTGATAGAGCAGCGTATTGAAGAGATGCGCAAAAAAATTGCGCATGTTTTAAAGGTGCGATCAGATCAAGTGGGACTGAGTGTTATTTCTGGAGAAGGGCTCACCGACTTTGGTTGCGGCGATGGTCTGCAAGCCCTTTGCATTCTAACAACAACGGAGTGATATTTAGAAATAATGGTAGAAGCTGAAGACGCCTGAGATAAAATTCGATGAGTTGCGTCCCCAAGCTGTAAACCACACTCCTGCGATTAGCCCTGTATCTGCTCTTGGATTATATTCGATCGCTGGAGCAAAGCTCAGTTGATCGTTAAAGGGCCCTCCGACGGGGGCTGTGGTGTGTCCGGAAAATGTGTTTTTCTGGGAGTAGTTGTACACAATATCAAGTGCTGCGACCCATTGCTGTGTAAAGCTGTATTCATAGCCGAAGTCAAAGGCAAACATATTTCCTCCTTTGACAGTTCCATGCGTTTTTTTATCCCCACCGTAGCCATTAATCCCTTCGACATCGACATTGGAATTGATGGTGTAACTGATGGAAGAGCGGATATTCATAGGGTGCAATGTGAGCCACCACACAACCTTTGAAATGTTCAAGCTGAGCTGGGTTTCGTAAGATCCTGAACCTGTCGATTGGACGCCTGCTTTTTTGGTCTTAAAGTTCTTATATTTTCCTGTGGGGAAGCTCTCTTGCACAACGAATTTGATTGCAGGGAGGTAAGCGGTTTGCTGCAAGAGCCCAAAACCGAAACTTGCCGATGTATCTGACCAGTTTGTATAGGACTGCCCTTTTTGATGGTTGTGGACAGCTCCAAAGCCGATCGTACCATCCATCCACTTAGTGATCCCATATTGGAAAGGAGCAAGGGAAGGTTTGATTTGGTCGAGATCGGGAACGCGGTGGGATTTGCCATGCTTATCAAAGTGTGCGTAATTGTCAGTAAAAAAACAGTAGGGCTGGATGACGAAATGACCCGGCTGCAACACACCAGCTGATGGAGTTAAGAGAGGTCCTGTGTACCATGGGTTGAACATCTTTTTTGCTTCTTGGAACTCTTTTTCCGCATCTTTGATCTCTTTTTCAATTTGCTCAGGAGGAACAAGGGGTTGGGGTTTAGGGGATTGTTCCTGAGAGAAAAGAGACGCTGAAAGAAGGATTGTACTAGAGATAAGCCAGTATTTACGCATAAAAGTCCTCGGAGATTGAAAATTTAGATACTATATGATAGTAGAATTTAATAGGATGAAAAAAATAGTAAAACGAGGTGTGTGATGACTGACCCTGTTTCTGGACAGCCGCTTCCCCATTCTTTACAAGAGACCTATCGCAATGAGTTTGCGAAAGGGGTAAAGCTGTTTGAGGAAAGTTTAAACGCGTATGAAACGACATCTAATGATGAAGCTGCGAAAAAAGCGAAATTTAAAGATGTCATGGACAAGGCGCTGACCATTATGAATCAGTCCGCCAGGGGTTTTCTGAATCAAAGCGGGCAGATGGAAGAGGCGAAGCTAGAAAAGGACTATCAGTCATTCATCGCTTCGGACAATCCTGCTGCGCAAAAGCAACTGCATGAGGACATCCGGCATATCAAAGGGTTTGTCTAATCAAAACTCAGGTTAGTACACATCTGCGAGGTAGCGCTTTTGCGCGCGCAGGGATTTAATGTAGGCTTTTGCTTCTTCTTCGCTTTTATTGCCTTGGGTTTGGATAATTTGTTGCAAGGCGTGTTCGACATCTTTTGCCATGCGATGCGCATCTCCGCACACATAAAAATAAGCTCCTTCTTGAAGCCAAGCCCATAGATCTTTGGCGTTTTCTGCCATTTTGTTTTGAACGTAGACTTTTTGATTTTGGTCGCGAGAGAACGCTAGATCCAGGCGTAGTTTGCCACTGGATTTCCAACTTTCAAATTCTTCTTGGTAGAAGTAGTCTGTGGTGCGATTGCGCTCGCCAAAGAACAGCCAATTTTTTCCGCTGGCTCCTTTGGCAATGCGCTCTTGCATAAAGGCGCGAAATGGAGCGACTCCGGTTCCCGGTCCGATCATAATGATGGGGGTGTTGCTATCTGCTGGAAGAGTGAAGTGAGGCGCGGTTTGTACATAGATTGGAATCGGAGTCTCTTTTAATTTGGCTAGATGACAAAGGAAATGGCTGCCGACTCCGTAACGCTGTTCCCCTTGGTGGGAGAATGTAAATAGGGCGACGGTTAAATGCACTTCTGATTTGTACAGAAGGCGAGATGAGGCGACGGAATAAAAGCGTGGGAGCAAGGGACTAAATTGATTGCAAATTTCTTGCAGAGGCGCCTTAGCGTCTTTGTACTCTTTAAAAAGATCGAGAGGATCGTGCGATGCCAAATATTGAATGAGATGCGGTTTGTTTTCCTGTTGCAGAATGCGATGCAAGTTGTTTTTTTTATCGTGCACTTGTTCATATTCATGAAAGAGCTTCAAGAAAGAGGATGTCGATCGGGCGAGGTTGGCTTTGTGACTTAAAAAATCCCATAAGGTCAATGAGGCTTTGCTGCGAGGATCTGTGATTTGTTCATTTCCTTTTGCTTTGATCGCATGGATCAAATGCTGGACAAGGATGGGATCATTTTGCGGATAGATGCCGATGGAATCTCCTACTTGGAATCGAACGGGAGCAGAGGAGAGGTCCAAGGTCACATGATAGGTGTTTTTAGTAGAACCTTGTTTTGTGAGGAGAAAACGATCTTTGATCGTGGCTATTGCCGGATGATGTCTGTTAATGAGAGGAAGTTCTGTTTCAGAATCTGAAATTATCATAGACAGCTTACGGAGAAATCAGTAAAAGAAGGAATTTTAGAGGTTTTGTCATGCATAAAATACTTAAACTCACTTTTCTTATTGCAGCATTTCAATTGTTAACCGCTTGCGGAGGCTCGACCTATAACCGCTCTTATATCGTTTCTGATGCAGCCAATCCAGAAGTAGTTTCTGAATCGGCTGAAGAGCGTCAGTAAATTCTAAAGCTCTTTGCAATCCTTCTTTTGCCAGGCTTTAGTCAGGGCGTCCATTTTTTTGTTGGAGATCCCGCCTAAAAATTCAATGGCGTTCAAGAGTCTTGCGCGGCAACGGTCTTTCCCTAGAATTTCGACAGAGTCATATAAGGGAGGACCGTGCTTTTTGCCTGTAATGCAGCCGTAGAGGATCGGAATCGTTACTTTTTTCATTTGTACGCCAAAAGCTTCAGTGACATCCTTTGCCGCTTTTTCAATTCCGGTGCGTTTCCAATCTTCTTGTTCGTCCATGCTCCAGATGATTGCTTGGAACATCATGGCGATTTTTTCTTTAGGTGTTTGGACGGGGCACAGAAGTTCTTCTGAATATTCTAGATGGTTGACGAAGAAGAAATAGCTAAGCTCCATGAATTCAGAGAACGTCTTGATGCGCGTATGGCAAAGGGGCATCAGTTTTGTCATGAAAGCATCGTTGTAGATCCACTCTTTCATTCGCTGCCACAGATTATCTTGGGAGATGGAGTTGATCAGATACTGTTGATTGATCCAGTCGAGTTTTTGCACATCGAAGTAGGCGCCGGAAACCCCGATGCGCTTGGGATCAAATTCACGCATGATCTCTTCGAGGGAGTAGATTTCTTTATCGCCAGGCATGCTATAGCCCATAAGGGTCAGAAAGTTGACAAAAGCCTCGCGCAAGTATCCGCTATCGCGGTAGTAGAAGATGGAGGTGGGGTTGCGGCGTTTTGAGAGTTTGCGGCCATCTTTCCCTAGAAGAAGCGGCATGTGCATGAACTCAGGCGGTTTCCATCCGAAACTATCGTAAAGCATGATATGTTTTGGGGTCGAGCTGATCCATTCGTCGCCGCGGATAACGTGGGTGATTTGCATCAAGTGGTCATCGACGACGTTTGCGAGGTGATAGGTGGGGAAGCCATCGGATTTGAGCAGAACTTGGTCATCGATATCGGCCCAAGGGCATGAGATGCGCCCTTTGATCCCATCTTCGAAGGTGCATTCTCCTGTGAGGGGAACTTTTAAGCGGATGACATAGGGTTGTCCCGCTTTTTCTCTTTGAGCAACTTCTTCTGCGCTTAAATTGCGGTATCTTCTGTCATAGCCGACTTTTTGGCCAAGTTTTGATGCCATTTCGCGCATTTCTGCGAGCTCTTCGGGGGTTGCAAAACATTTGTACGCTTTGCCCTGGTCTAGAAGCATTTGGCAATGCTGACGGTAAATCTCTGTGCGCTCGGATTGCCTATAGGGTCCAAACGGTCCTCCCTTATCTGGACCTTCATCCCAATGAATGCCAGCCCAATTCAGCGCCTCAAAGATATTTGTCTCATATTCAGGCCGAGAGCGCGTGCGGTCGGTATCTTCGATCCGCAGGATAAATGTCCCTTTAAAGCGGCGAGCAAAAATTAAGTTGAAGAGCGCGATATAGGCAGTGCCTACATGCGGGTCGCCAGTTGGCGAAGGAGCGATTCTAACGCGAACATTTTCCATAATTCTAAAAACCAATTACAAAGAAAGAATTTAAATAGGTAATCCATTTTCTCTGTTTTTGGCTTAGAATGCAAGATTCTTAAGCAGCAGCATTCTGCCGACTCATCTCCATGAAATAAATAAGGTCTTTCATGATATTGCCGGTTTCGGTGAGCTGAAGGTCATTTTGACCAAAAAAATTCGTTGGATCGGTGAAATCCTCTTTTTTGGCAATTTCCTTAAGAAGGTTTTGATAGTTTTTATTTTGCACGAGACGGTCTTCAGAGTTCTTTTTCAAAATTTCGAGATAGGGTTGGTAGGTTGTTTGAACTGTTTGAAACCCGGTCTGGTAAATGCGAGTGAGTTGGCCGCGATGATAAGAGGGGACATCAGACATATCGTCATGGAAATTAGCAGAGATTTGGTCAGTTTCGACTGGGAATTTAGAATATTTTTCCCCGATCTCCATCCCAGAGTAGACGCTAGGGACAACGATATCTGCTTTTACGCCGACAAGCTGGGGGCTTTTACCTGAAACTGTGTAGTACCTGCCTCGTGTGACCTTATATTCTCCCTTAGGATTGACTTTGTCAAAATTTGCAGATTCGAGGGTGAAAGTCTGAAATGTGCCCTTGCCAAAAGTTTCTGGGTCGCCAATGACTATGGCTCTACCGTAATCTTGAAGTGTTTGGGCGACGATTTCAGCTGCAGAAGCGCTTGTATTTGCTGTGAGGACAATAAGAGGGCCATCCCAAATTTTGCTGTTTTCAAGGTTTCTCAGGTGTTGCACATTGCCGTTGTTATCTTTCACGGAAACTACAATGCCTTTGGAGATGAACAATCCGGTGACTGAAACAGCCTGGGGAAGGAGTCCTCCAGAATTGTTTCTCAAATCAAGAATAATGCCTTTGATTTGATGTGACTTTTTGAGTTCTTCAATAGCAGCAGCAAGGTCTGATGCGGAAGAACTATTGGAGTCTTGATAAAAGGAATAAAGATGAAGGACAGCAATGATGCCATCGCCATAGGGCTCATAAGTAGTTTCTAATCTAGATTCTTTAAGGACGATTTCACCGCGTACCAGTTCGATATTGCATTTTTCTTCGTTTGTAGATTCTCCCTCTTTTGTCTCTCTTAAAATGGTCAGTATGACATTCGAACCTTGTTGACCGCGGATCAGCTCAACGGCTTCGATGATATCCATACCCACAACAGTTTCTTGATCGACAGCGATAATCTTGTCTCCCACTTTGAGTTTATTCGCCTGACTTGCAGGGCTGCCTTCCACGACGCGGACAACGGTGAAGCCATTTAAATCATCGCGTAGCTGCGCTCCAATGCCAAATAGCTTTTGCTGTACTTGGATCATGAATTGACTCGCTTCTGAAGGAGTGAAATAGATCGTTTGGGAATCAAGAGCAGAACTTGTCGATTTAAGGACGTAGGATAAAACGACTTGTTTTCTCTCCGCAAGATTTGAGCCTATCAAATCGCTTTCACGGCTTAATCGTCTTTTGATCAAGCGCTGGGCAAATTGATCTCTTGTTTCAGGGCTGATTTTTTCAGCAGTTTGCAATTGGAGGGATTTGATTTTAACAAGCCGCTGTACCAATTCTTCTTCTGATTTAGCCCAGGGCATATCTTTTAGGTCCGAGGCTTTAGCTTCTTTGATAAGGGGGGCATTTTCAACTTCTTTTTCCAGCTTATTGCGCCTTTCAATCGCAAGAAGCATCACCTCATGGATTCTTTCAAAAACAGAAAAATCTTCTCTTTTATATCCAGAGAGGGTTTGCTCTAAAAGCATTTGTGAGGGGGTTGTAAATTCTATAATATCCGATTCAAGAAAATAGAGTTTTCCAGGGTCTAGTTCATCGATATAATTTTGAATTGCTCTAGCAGCGATTTCTTCGGTCAATTTTTGGTGCGACACATGAGCTTGAAGGATCTCTTCGATTTTAATTTTGGTGTCCCTGGGGGTGAGCTGGGGTGGTCTGGCGTCTAGGGAAGGGGTGAGAGTTGCCAATATCCAGATAAAAGTGATCAGCCGAAAGAGCATAGTGAACCTTTGGTTAGGTAGGCTGCAATCTTAAGTCTTCAGCAGTTCTTTAGAGCCTTGATATTGAATGATTTACAATCATGCAATAAAAGCGATAACTACCAAATTATAGTTTCTTTTGCTCGTGGTATCGCAGCGTAACCGGTTAAGGGGCAGGGACTTATTGGTGCCTCTCCCATAAAGGGCATATAATATACCCCTCATTTTCACGTAGCTTATAGTAATTTAGAAGTTTGTGGCTAGTTAAAATATTAATTCAACCTATTCTAGAGAGTTGGTTTTGTGTATGTTAACAAAAAAATCTGTATGTGCTTGAAAACAATTCGTTTATATGGGATAATTAATCTTCAAAGACAGTATTAGATTGGTTTAATTTACAAATTTGATAAGAAAGCGCCCATAATTTTCTGGCCTTGAGGCTGATATAGTTTGTGACACTGATTGAAGGCGCGGATTTAAAATTTTTTATTTGATTCATGGAGGATGTAACAATGGAAAAAGAAACTTCTCATCTAGGAGAGGGCGCTGCAATGCCTATGCCTAGCAAAAAGGTTGTTTCGATTACAGAAGCGGCGAAAATTAATAACGTTACTCGCCAAGCTATCTACGTTGCTATTAAGCAAAAGAAGCTGAAAGCTTCGAAAGATGATACGCGTTGGACGATTGATTTAGAAGATCTCGAGAATTATAGAAAACAAAAATATTCTCGTTCTAAGTCGATGTTTAATGGAGAGCTTCTGTTCGACAATCATAAAGGATACTATTCGGTCAATCAAGTGGCCAAAATGTTGAATGTTCCAGCCCAAAAGATCTATTACGCAACTCGCGTAGGATTAATGAAGGCTCATCGCAAAGGTGCTGCATGGGTTGTTCACATCACTGATGTGAAACAATACCAAGAAGCTTATCTGAGTAAGAAAGCTCAGCGTTCTGAAGCGATGTAATCTTGGATGAATCCGCTCGGGGGGTTTATCTAAGATAGAGAGTGAAAAAAGAATATCCCTGAGAATGAAACGCGTTACAGAAACCGTCGAGGCAAAAGTGCCTCGGCGGTTTTTTTTTGCCTTACATCAGGCATATCCTTTTTCTCTTTGCAACAAGTCTTTTTGGTTTGAAAAATCTTCTCGATCGATAAAAAAATTTAATTTCTTTCGCGGTTTCAACTTGCTTGATTTAAATGGCTTAGTCAAAAAATTCAAAGAATTCATCTAGCTTCTTTGACACTTTTCACTGTATTTTTTTAATCATTTCATGCTACCTTTACGAAAAATTTATATTTTATCATTACAATTAAACAAAAACAGACATGGAGAATGGCATGACAGAACATTTTATGACGGAAATTCCTGCAGGCAAGAAATTCGTCACTCTTTCTGAGGCAGCAAAAATCAACAATGTGACGCGCCAAGCAATTTACGTAGCTATTAAGCAAAAAAAGCTACGTGCTTACAAGAATCCAACCCGATGGATTATCGACACGGAAGATTTAGACCATTATCGCAAACTTAAATACTCTCGCACAAAGTCCATGCATAATGGGGAGCTCATTTTCGATAACAAGAAAGGATTCTTCTCGATTCAGCAAGCATCTAAAATGTTAAACGTTCCCTATCAAAAGATCTACTATGCCACGCGAATTGGACTTTTGAAGGCGACAAGAAAAGGCTCTGCTTGGGTAGTTCATTTAGATGACTTGAAAAAATATCAGGACAGCTATTTGAACAAGATGATTTCCAATTTTGATGAAGGCGCTTCTTAAGTAGTTTCTTAGAAGGCATCGCCCAATGGTGGTGCCTTCAGTCTTATCACTAAAATTTTTTGTGTACAAAAGCCTGGTCGATTGCTATATTCAAAGATTAAAACGAAATGTTTACGCAAAGAGAATTTCTTTCGGAAGAAATTTTAGATTCAAGAATCAGATGGTGCTGATTCTTGAATCATTTTCGTTACAAAGTAGTGCAATTTCTTATCAATATAAACAGTGTGATCATATGCAAAAACAATCTGTTAAAGGGTTTTTCAAATGCAAGATGCTCTCATGCTTTATGCTGGTGATTTTTGTTTTATTGTCGGCACCTTCGCCGTCATTTGCAGGATCAAGCTATAGCAGTAGTAGCAATGAATCTGAATCGATGGGATCAGATTCCAGCCCATCCATTCTAAAATTTTCGAAACGTTATTTAGATCAGAATTCTATCTCAACACAATCGCAACATTATCCTATTTCTGAGGGCGAGACTGGGGAAGTGGAAATTTTGCTGACCGGATGTGGTAAAAAACCTAAGCAAGGGCCCACCGGTCCCACGGGCGCGACCGGAGCAACCGGTGCCACAGGAGCAACCGGAGCCACAGGTGCCACAGGCGCGACCGGAGCCACGGGAGCTACAGGTGCAACTGGAGCAACAGGTGCCACAGGCGCGACCGGCGCAACCGGTGCCACAGGTGCGACTGGGGCAACCGGGGCCACTGGAATGACGGGAGCGGACGGCGCAACTGGAGCCACAGGTGCTACTGGCATGACGGGAGCAACCGGAGCGACTGGAGCAACGGGTGCCACAGGCGCGACCGGAGCAACCGGTGCCACAGGATTAACCGGCGCTACAGGTGCAACCGGAGCGACGGGAATGACAGGAGCAACAGGTGCCACAGGTGCAACCGGAGCAACGGGCGCAACTGGAGCGACCGGTGCAACTGGAGCCACGGGTGCTGGAGCGACTGGAGCTACGGGAGCCACGGGCGCAACCGGTGCCACAGGAGCAACCGGTGCTACGGGAGCAACAGGAGCCACAGGGGCAACTGGCGCGACAGGAGTGACAGGTCCAACGGGAACTTGTGAATGCAGTAATGACGCTTTGTTTGTTTGGAGGCTTGCAGATCTTCCGATCGTTGTGGGAATCCCTGTAACTTGGGATAACTCCCTTACTCCAGCAGGGTCAGGAATTACTCTGGGAGGCGGTGGAACTACAGTGTTAGTCACGACAGCAGGGTACTATCAGGTCTCTTTTGGTTTTTCACTCGTTGGCGCTATACCAACAAGGTTTTCACTTTATAATACAGGGCCCACCCTTCTACCAGGGACAAGTCTAGGATCGGTGAATGCGAGTGATATGACTAGCATGACTGCGATTGTCGCCTTAGGTGCAGGTGATATTCTTCAATTGATCATGGATATTGGACCAGGGAATACGATTATTCCTCCCATTGGTACAGGAACAGGTGTTGGTGCATTTTTATCAATCATTTACCTGAGACCTATATGATGAACTATTTAGCGAGAAATGGATTTAGATTTTTGGAGGAAAGGATGCTTTGGAAAATGATATTGAGATGGAAGTTGATCTGTTTTGTATTTTTATCAGTTGTCTCGTCTCTATTTTTACAAGCTGATGAATTTGATGAATTGCAATTGGAGAAGAAATATTCGGTTTCCATTTGCGCTCTTTTTAAGAATGAAGAGAGATATCTGAAAGAATGGATTGAATACCATAAACTCATTGGAGTAGAACATTTTTATCTGTATGATAATGGCAGCAGAGATCGCTCATTCGAGGTCTTAGTCCCTTATATTAAAGAAGGCTCCGTGACATTGATCGATTGGCCTGATTTCTGTCCGATGAAAGATCCTGAGAAACCTGCTTGCTGGGTGCTCAGCACGCAATTGACTGCCTATGAAAATGCAGCGAAGTACGTGGCATTAGGCGATACGCAGTGGCTGGCATTCATCGACGTGGACGAATATCTTGTTCCTGTCAATACAAAGACTCTAACAGAGGTGTTGGAAAGATATGATGAACACCCAGGCCTTCAACTCACTAGCGATTATTTTGACGCTTCTCATATAGATGTGCTTCCAAGACGAGAGCTATTGATTGCAACCACTGAGTTGACGGGCGCTCCTGAGAAGAATATTCAAAGAAGCGTTGAGAAGATGATTTTTAAACCAGAGTTGCATACCTCAGTTTCTTGGCCGCCTTTCAAGTGCAATTTTAAAGACAATAAGGTAGCTCCGAAGGCAAGCAAAGCGGAAGTGCGCATTAACAAATATGTGAATAGATATAAGGGCTCCTTGCAATTTCATAAGCTTAAAGACAGACTGCATGTCGACAATCGTTTGCTCACAGAAAAAGAGGCAGGCGATCTGTTGGAGATTGGTTATGAGATAGAGGACCAGGAACGAGCGATCATTCGCTTTGCGCCTGAACTTAAAAGGAGAATGGGCTTGCAAATCAGTCGGAATGGATAATAAGTTTGGGGCTCTAGCATCTCCTGATCGGAGCCCCAAGCATTTTACCAATTAGCTCTCCAGCAGCAACGTTTACCCAGCGGCATGATCTCGAAGCGCTCAATCGGTTGATAGACTTGACGGTCTGTGATGCGGCAAGGGGCAGTATTTTGTCTGGCAATTTGATACAGAGGTAAATAAAGGATGACAGTGGCTTGAAAAACCGATTTAAAAGCTGGGTCGTAGCTATATTTCAGATCGAGAGCCAGATAATTTTTGTACTGAGGACGCAACCTAATTTCACCCCCTGTAGTATTCTGAAAACTTCTTCTTGCTAGGTAGTAAGGTCCAGCTGCAGCGTAAAGAAAGAAGTCCTTCCTCTGTAAAAGATAATAACCTATTTCAAGATTGTAGCCGTAGGAGGTATATTCGTATTTTTTACGCTTTGCAACAAATCCTCCTTCAAAACAATCCCACACCCGTGTTTCGTGGCGTATGAGTCTGTAAAGAGGAACATATCCATTAGCTCGAAAATCCCAATTTTTTCCTAACACCTCCAATCCCAACCCAATCTGATTGAAATTTCCCTGATGGCCATGGCGATAATCGTAGAAGAGATTGACTCCCAAAAGTTCGCAAAATGTATCGCATTCAGGGATATATCTTGTTGCAACTCCAAGATTTGCTGCAAATGTGTTATTGTCGAAACGGTGGCCTCTCAAATCGACCATCGGAAGGAAATGACCTAAACGATAATCAGGAGCAAAAAGTACAGCAAAAGTGGAATAGCCCCAAAGAGTATTGATTTTATGGCCCCACCCCTGGTTATGGCTAAGGGTCAGCAATTTTGGGGTGAGCAAGAAATTGTTTGTTTTGTAATCTTTTCGAGCGCCTTTCGGAGGGCAAGTATCCTCATCTGTTTTTTTAAACCAATCACTAAAGAAATAGGATAAAGAGGAGGATGAGGAAGAAGGGAGATTTTCCTTATTTGCAAGAGGATTGGAATGTTCTTTTTTTTGTTCGCTAGTGTCTGCCATTTGGGAAGGGGCAGACTTTGATGGTTCTTCTTCGGGAGAGCTCATTCCCAAATCAAGAATGTCGTTCTCCATTTCATCTTCGAGAAAGATCAGATCAGGAAATGGATCTTCGCTATCCTCGATATAGCTGGGTAGGGATTGTTTCGTTTCGATGATTCGCTGCAAACGAGATGGTGGGGTGTCAATTTTCTCAGCAGCAAGATCTTTGTTGCATTCTGCAATATAACACGCTGTGAGTCGTTGTTTTGGGGTAGCGGGTTTCATTGAAATATGCAAGCTGTCTTGCATTTTTTTTATTTGAGACAGAGGAATTGTTGTTTCTGAATATAATTCAGGACTCGATATTTTTTCGACATCTTCCAGGTTTTGTTCAATGGGGATCAGAGACAATAGAAGAGGCGCATTGAAAATTAATGAAATTAATCTTTTGGGTGTCAATTCCATTATTTCTGTCTCTTAGATTAAATAACTCCTATTCCTTACTTCTACAATCAAAATAGTTGTAGGTAAAGATTTTTTTATTAATTTTTAAGATATCGTTACCGCGATGAAATGTTTCCAAGCCTAATTCGGAGAATGTCTCTAAGAATTTACCCCAGTAATAGTTTCAAGAATTGGGCAAAGTGACAGTTGCGTTATTTTTAAGACTTGGATAAATTCAACTTAAAAAAATGTAAAGTTGAACCAGAGTAGAAAAATGCGTCGATTGCGTTTATTTTTGAGTCTATTTTTCCTGCCACTTTTGTGTACGCAGTGCAACTCTAATACAGGCGGAGCTGCATCACAATCAAAGACAGAAGATGCAACTTCTCCCAAAATCTGTCTCAATATGATTGTTAAAGACGAAAGTCGAGTGATCACGCGCTGCTTAGATTCTGTAAAGCATCTGATTGATTATTGGGTGATTATAGACACAGGATCATGTGATAAGACCCAAGAGATTATCAAGAAACATATGAAAGGCATTCCTGGCGAGTTACATCAGCGTCCATGGAAAAACTTTGGAGAAAACCGCACAGAGGCGTTTCAGCTGGCAAAGGAAAAGGGCGATTATATTTTATTTATGGACGCTGATGATACCTTGGAATATGAGGAAGGTTTTCAGTTTCCCCCTCTTACTGCAGATCTTTACAATATGTGGCGGGGTGTTAAAGGTTTTTCCTATCAAAAACCCCAGCTTGTCAGAGCGGATTTACCTTGGCGATGGGTGGGCGTTACTCATGAATATTTAGATTGCGCCGTTCCTTATACTTCGGAGCATTTGCAGGAGATCAGATATATCACCGGGAGTGGGGGAGCAAGCACTTATGATCCCAAAAAATTCCTCAAAAATGTTGCCTTATTGGAAGATGGATTAAAGAACGAACCGGATAATTACCGTTATGCGTTTTATCTTGCGGAAAGTTATCGCGATGCGGGTGAAAAAGGGAAAGCGCTTGAATGGTTTCAAAAACGGATCGCAATGGGTGGCTGGGATGAAGAGGTGTTTTGGTCTAAATTGCAGATTGGTCACCTGTTAAATGAAATGGGCCTTCCACGAAGTATCGTGATTGAAGCATATAAAGATGCGCACCAGTATCGCCCCCACAGAGCAGAGCCCATTTACTATCTAAGTGTTGTTAACAATCAAGAAGGTAACTATAGCAAGGCTTATGAATGGATTAAATTGCAAGAGCTGATCCCTAAGCCTGCTGAAAAAGACATCCTATTTAATGAAGATTGGGTTGAAGACTACGGATTGCTTTTTCAGCTCTCTATTTGTTCCTATTATATCGGACATTATCAAGAGTCGCTGGATGCCTGCAACAAGTTGCTTGCAATGCAAGAACTGCCTGAAGGATGGCACCGTCAAACAGAACTCAACAAAGCCTTTCCTATGGCAAAACTTTCTACGCCGATTGCAAAGCAGAAAAAATAGGCACGGGTCTGCTGATCTTTCGGTTCTTTTCAGCAAAAGAACCGAAAGGTCGACGGAAACTTTCTATTGGGGTGGATTCACAGGCACTAATGAATTCATGAGGGCTTCTTTGTCGATGCCAGCGACCCACATCTCGCAGTCATCCTTTCCATAAACTACGTAAAGAGATCCTTCAGAACCTTGTACAACACCGCCTGGAAAAATGATTCTCTTGTTGTAGTAAGACTGAGTGTAAAAGCCTTCTGCAAATATTGGGGAATGCGATATCCGGGTAAGGTGAAATGGAGGCTCAGCTGAAAAAGTATAGGCGCCCATATAGTAATGCCACATATTTAGATCCCATGAAGCAGGGGATGAGGTCCATACCCCTGAATGAAAAAAAGCTAGGTGCTCGCCATCGATGAAAAGAGGAGGGGTACTGCCCCTGATGGGACCCCAGCTCCAATCAAGTTGCGCATCCGTCTTATAGCAAAAATAACAAGTTCCATTATAAAGATTGGGATAAATGACCTCGTGTGGATTTAACATGTAAGTAATCATAAGGGTATTATTCCATTCAAAAGGAATCCAATTTTTTTCCCACAATCGAGAGTTGTAATTCTTTTCGTAGCATAATTTCAGAGGAGAGGAAATCGTGAATTGATGATCACTGAGCGTGAGTTCTGCGATAAACATGTCACGTCTATCCGAATAGCCCGGTTCGGTGACTTCAAGATTGTCGTTGTAAATCAGGAAGATTCTGCCTCTATAGAAAAATAGTCTTGCATCTTCAGACTGAGATGGAGTTTTGCTATTCCACGAGCGTGTATTAAGCAATTGAGGTTCAGAAATAGGATCAAAGTTTTCATTTAAGAGCACGACGCCAATGTAAGAGAGGCTGGGGCGATTGTTGCGGTCTCCTAGATATCTAAAACACAGTAAAAAACCTTGATCTATTTTTATAATTGATGGATTATAGGCATCGTAATAATCTTCTAGTAAAATTCTCTTGGTGAAAGTAACGATTGGTCTTTCTTCTGTCCATATATATTGATTAAAGAGTAGAGCCGTAATCCCTATAATACAAGCATTCCTAAACATAATTCTCCATTGGAATAGTGTTTGCAGTACTATAAGCAAGCTCGGGAGAATTGGGAAAGTGTTATTTTCAAGGAAGCGTATCAGTCAGGGGAAAGTGATGTAGACAATAGCGCTTTGCGAAATGCCTTCGCAGGCTGCAATCCCATAAGTGACAGACTCTTGTTTTCCTCTATTATGATCAATGATCTGTAAAGTGGACGCATCTACGGTATTAATTAGAACACCATTTCGATAAATGAGATATCCATCCGTATCAGGATAGAGACTAGGCTGCCAACTCAAGATGTTGAAGTACTCTTTAAAAACACCCCAATCCTTCTCTTTTTGTGTTACAGAAAGATCTGTAGGAGGATAAAAAAACGTATCTACTCCCGTAGCGGATTGAATGATGTTTGTCGTGCCATCGAAGCTCATCCAGAGGGCAACAACATTGGTTGTTTTTCCATAAAAACAGGCTGTTATGCGCGGCCAAGCATTATTAGTTTCTTTTGAGATAATTGTAGAGCCAGGCCATTTATTTTTTGTATAGGGAGTCAGGTCCGACTCTGTTGTTTGAATACAAATGGTAGAGCTAGCTTTGTCATAAAACATATAACTGATAAACGCATCTCCTAAGGAATTGACCGCCAAATCCACATCTAAGGCATATAAATTCAGAGCTGCGATTTCCACACTTTGGGTCCAATTTTCATTCACAAGTCGGATAGCTGATTCAACACTAAAAGTGGAGCCGTCAAAGGATTGATTCCACACTGCAATCGCATTGCCACTGCCATCAAAGGCAACATGAGCAATTAATTTAAAAGGATTGTAGATCCCTGGATCTGAAAGATCAACGGGAGCAGTCCAGTTGCCATTTGCCGGTTGAGAGGCAGCCTGAACAACCACATTCGAATAGATAGAATCAATGCTATCATAACGATACCAAACGGCAATCGCATTTCCATTTGAATCGACAGCGATTTGTGTACGAGTGCTGTTATGAGATGGATCTGAGATTATCTCAACAGTACTCCACTGTCCATTCACAGGCTTGCTTGCTGAGCAAATCCTCTGCTTAGAGTTTATAAAAGCGTGCCACACTGCTACTACATGGCGACTAGCCCCGATGGCAACTTGCGGAAAATCACCACCATCACTTGATATAATATCAGGTGAGCTAGGCCAGTCCTCATTAATAAGTTTTGTAGCAGATTCAATGCCCCCATCTCTTGCCCAAACAACAACAATATTTCCACTGGGATCAACTGCAATTTCCGGAGAAGAAGCTCTAGCAGTTGACAGGATTATCGGAGAACTCCAATTTCCATTTAAGGGCTGAGTTGCTGTTTTAATGAATCCATTCTCGACCCATACAACAGTAGCATTGCTATTTGCATCAATAGCAATCCTGGGAGAAGAAGCCCCAGAATTTGATACTGTTACAGCATCGCTCCACATCCCATCAATGAGCATTGATGCAGAAGTCACCCACTCATCTTCCATCCAAACTGCAACGACATTCCCATTAGTATCCATAGCAAGTTGTGGATCTGAAGCATTTTGAGAAAGAGAAGAAAGTGTGTAGGGAGGGAATGACCAGTCGACATCATCGCAAATCAGTAAAGAACACCGCAAAAGGATGAAAAGGAAGATCCCTGTTATTTTCACAAAATTCACTAGAGAAGCCTATTGTAATTTAGTAATCGATATATATGCAGCAGGACCGCTAGTCGCCGATGCTTGTGAGTTATTCAATGTTACTGACGCGCCTGTTTGATTAAATATTTGTAATATTGTGGGATTCGTTGTGATTTGTATGTAGCAAGTTAAACTATACATGAGCTGCATCGTAGAGACACCTTGTCTAAATGATATGATTCGATCTACGGGACCAGTTGTTGCTGGATTTACCACCAAATCAAATCGTCCCACTCCGCCCGTTCCGACGACGGCATTTGAAGCCATGACACCAAAAGTAATTTGATAGAAGCCAGTATCACCAATTCTGAGCTGCCCATTAGATGGTATCGTAAAATCAGTTCCTGGTGCTGTATTCACAAGCGTTGTAAACGGCACAGCCGCGTTGTTTGCAACCGCTGTTCCACCTGCTGAACCTGGAAGATAAGCCATTCCAAAGTCAATAGAAAGGAATCCTCTTGGCCCAGTGGGCCCGGTGGGTCCTGTACGTCCCGTTGGTCCTGTGGGTCCCGTACGTCCCGTTGGTCCAGTAGGTCCTGTGGGTCCAGTAGGTCCTGTGGGTCCAGTAGGTCCTGTGGGTCCAGTAGGTCCTGTGGGTCCGTCATCACCGGTGGGTCCCGTCGGTCCAGTAGGTCCGGCAGCGCCCGTAGGTCCAGTAGGTCCTGTGGGTCCGTCATCACCGGTGGGTCCCGTCGGTCCAGTAGGTCCGGCAGCGCCCGTAGGTCCAGTAGGTCCTGTGGGTCCAGCACCTGTAGGTCCGGTGGGACCAGTTGGTCCAGTTGGTCCGGTCGGACCTGTAGAACCGGCAGCGCCCGTAGGTCCCGTAGAACCTGTGGGTCCAGTTGGTCCCGTAGATCCGGTTGCCCCGGTAGGAC
>JAHFTO010000071.1 GCA_023269355.1 Chlamydiota bacterium
TGACGGAAGCAAAAAAAACTCTTAGTGAAAAAGCGCACATCGCTTCTTCAGTTCAAGAATGCCTTGAGCGGTCTGAAACGCTGCTCATCATGATACCGTGGCCTGAGTTTTCACAAGCAATCACCCCAAAAATCTTGCAATCTTTGGATTCTAGAAAAGTGATCTTGGACTGCTGGCGGATGCTTTCCAAAGCATCGTTTATGGAAGTTTGCGATCTAATCTATTTAGGATGTGGAAGTTCCTACATATTGCAAGACTCATTGACAACCCTTTAAATTATGGAGACTATTTATGGATAAGGATGATTTAATCATCATTACTGGTGCTGGGGGATTTATTGGAGGGCATTTGACTGCTAGTTTCCTTGCGCAAGGTTACAAAAAAATCCGAGCTGTTGATATTAAACCCTTAGCTGATTGGTATCAGAAATTTCCTGAGATTGAGAATGTTCAAAGTAACTTAAAGGATGCTAAAGCTTGCGATGATGTTTGCCGAGGCGCTCGCCATGTTTATAATCTTGCTGCGGATATGGGGGGCATGGGATTTATTGAAACTCATAAGGCCGAGTGCATGTTGTCGGTATTGATCAATACAAATCTGCTGCTCGCTTCCCAAAAAAATGAGGTTGAACGTTACTTTTTTGCCTCTTCTGCGTGTGTCTATGCAGCCGAAAAGCAACTTACTCCACATGTGATACCTTTAAGAGAAGAGGATGCCTATCCTGCAATGCCTGAAGATGGCTATGGATGGGAAAAATTATTCAGCGAACGGATGTGCCGTCATTTCTATGAAGATTATGGAATGATCACTCGTATTGCCCGTTACCATAACGTTTATGGACCCTTAGGCACATACGATGGCGGAAGAGAAAAAGCTCCTGCGGCTCTTTGCAGAAAAATTATCCAAGCAAAACTATCGGGAAATCATGCCATCGAAATTTGGGGCAATGGAGAGCAAACGCGTAGTTTTATGTACATCGATGATTGCATTTTTGGCACCCAAGCGCTCATGAACAGTGCTATCCTGGAACCCCTCAATCTTGGACGTGATGAATTAGTAACTGTCAACCAGCTTGTAGATATCATAGAAGAAATCGCTGAAATCAAACTGAAGAGAAATTATATTCTTGATGCTCCATTGGGCGTTCGTGGGCGCAATAGCGATAACACTCTCATCAAACAAAAGCTTGGATGGGCGCCTTCCATCCCGTTACAAGAAGGAATAAGCAAAACCTATCAATGGATCTACCAGCAAATGACCCAATCTGCTCAAGCTGATCAGCTTAGAGGCTATTTTTGAAAATCGACAAAAGCTTAATTTTACAACACCCTCTTATACCTAAAGTGACTCAAAAATTGGTTCGTAGGCTGCGTGAAAGCTCCCGCGGCCTGGTTCCCGCAAGTGGGTCCTATGTTCTCAAAATATGGACCTACTTGCGGGAGTCTCAACCCCGGGGCTTTGACGCAGCCTACGAACCAATTTTTGAGTCACTTTGGGTATAAGCATGCCAGCTAAATAAATGGATCACCTTTGGGTTGCCATTTCCTTAAATAAATGGCATGTTGCTCCACTACGTAGAAATCCTTTATAAATTGAGTGCTAGATGAAAACCATGTTTGCAAATGTACCCATTCAAGATGTACAAGCATTTTGGGATGACCGTCCTTGTAATTTAAGACATTCTAAAAATCCTCTTGGCACCAGAGAGTATTTTGACGAAGTAGAAAAACGAAAGTTCTTTGTAGAACCTCATCTTGTCGATTTCGCAGATTTTCCTTCTGTAAAAGGGTTAAAAGTCTTGGAAATTGGATGTGGGATGGGAACGACAACAATCAATTTTGCTCGAGCTGGCGCAAAGAAAATTACTGCAGTGGACCTCTCGGAAAAATCACTAGAATTGGCTAAAAAACGCGCCGCAGTTTATGGATTTTCCGATCAGATTGAATTTTATCAGGCAAATGCCGAAGAACTATCCAAAACTGTGCCTCTTGATACCTATGATTTGATTTTTTCTTTCGGAGTGATCCATCATACCCCTCATCCAGAAAAGGTATTAGACGAGCTTCGAACTTATCTCTCGTCGAAAGGCAGGCTAAAAATCATGGTATATTACCGCTATTCCTGGAAGGCAATTTGGATATTATTGAAATATGGCCGCTTCCAATTTTGGAAACTAAGGCAGTTAGTGGCATGCTATTCCGAAGCTCAGACGGGGTGTCCTATTACCTATACTTACAGCAAAAAAGAGGCAAAAAACCTCTTAGAAACGAATGATTTTAAAATACTAGAATCTCAGGTCGAACATATTTTTCCTTATCAGATTGAAGAGTATGTTCAATACCGCTACGTAAAAGAGTGGTACTTTCGTTGGATCCCTCCAAAACTATTCCGTTGGTTAGAGAATAAAATAGGCTGGCATCTGTGTATTACTGCTACAAAGGATAGATCTTGAAAGACAAATTTCACTTAAGCGTTGTTGTCACCACGAGAAATGACGACCATGGGAAAAATCTCAATTATAGAATGCAGCATTTTCTTAATGGATTTGTAGCGCAATGTAAGCGCTATGATCTTAAAGCTGAGCTTATTTTCGTGGAATGGAATCCTCCAGAAGACAGGCCTCCTCTTTTAGACGCCTTGAATTTTCCCTCGGAGAAAGGGCCTTGTGCGATTCGCATCATTCGTGTGCCTAATGAAATCCACATGAAATTCCAACACGCCGATAAACTCCCGCTTTTTCAGATGATCGGAAAAAATGTAGGGATCAGGCGCGCACAGGGGAAATTTATTTTAGCAACAAATATAGATATCCTTTTTTCCAATCAACTATTCCAATTTTTGCGACGCTGCTTAAAACCTGGCACACTTTATCGAGTAGATAGGTTAGACGTACCTGACAGGCTTCCTGAACTTCATTCCTTTAATGAGATTCTGCGGTTTTGTGCGAAAAACTTTTTCCGGGTCCACGGAAGATTTGGCTCATCGCTTCGATACAAAAGATCGCTTACGAGATTCTGTAGGACTCGATTAAGAAAACTAGGGTCATTTGTACGTAGTATCTTTTGCAAATCTTTATTGGAATTCTTTCGAAGTTTCTTTAAGATGATCATGATATTCTTCAGAGGTCCCTTTAGATTTATTAAACTAATACTCTATACGCCGCCCATCAAGTTTATTACATTCCCATTCAAGGTTATAAGAAAATTTACTCCGCGATATTTTGACTTTCTTTATCCAAAACGATATCGCCCTTTGCATACAAACGCCTGTGGCGATTTTACTCTTTTAGCTGCGGAAGATTGGGAGAGATTAAGGGGATATCCCGAATGGCATTGCTTTTCATGGCACTTAGATACAGTCCTTCTCTTTCAAGCCAAAAATCATGGGATCCGAGAAATGGATCTCCCCAAAAAATGGCCGATTTATCATATTGAACATGAGATCGGTTCAGGATATACCCATGAGGGGGAGAATCAATTATTTGCAAGAATTCAGTCTAAAGGAATCCCTTATCTGAGCAATGTTAGGTTAGCTAAAATAGTTGAAGAGCTGGAAAGCGGTAAAGATAGTGTTATTTACAATAAGGAAAACTGGGGGCTGTCCAACCTGACCCTTGAAGAATTCTGGGTATAGGAGGCATTCTAAAACACTCCTAAGAGAAGTCATATGTGCATGTTTGGTTTTACTCCCCGAAAAAGAAGTCGAAAATCGACGGAAGCTAAATTTTTCGACACCCTCAAAGGCGCACCTTGAATAACAATTTGTTGATACATCGCAATTCCCTCCTCAACATCGCCGTCAAAAATGAGAGAGCCATGATCTAGCAGCAAAACACGCTGGCAAAAATTTCTTACCGCCACAAAGTCATGGGAAACAAGTACCAAGATCTTTGCTTGAGAAATAAAATGAAAGCAAAACCTAGATTAATTAAAGATAAAAGGGTGACGCGTAAGGAATAAATCAGCAAAGGGTGAGCGAACTGGCGAATATAGCCTTCAGCATTGGTAAAGGCTGAGCAGCCGCTGATAGCGGTTGTCGTGATGAATTCCCAGAGAATTAATCCAGAAAAAATATAGGGTGCATAATCTTTAAGCGGAGAATGAAAAGCTCTGCTCATCTAACCAATCATCCAGTTGGATCGTTTGAACCCTAATGGGATTCATTTTGTCTGCATGGAAATAAATATCATTAAAACTATCCGTAGGAGGTAGGAGACTGCTTGCGCCACCTG
>JAHFTO010000072.1 GCA_023269355.1 Chlamydiota bacterium
TCCATTTTGACTTTCTAGAGCTTAAAGATGAACATGATGAAAGAGAGCTTGAAGATGGCCTTTTGGATCATATCGAAAAATTCATGCGCGAATTAGGCCAAGGTTTTACTTTTTACGGTCGCCAAGTCCCCATTGAAGTGGGAGGGAAGGACTTTTTCATCGATTTGTTGTTTTATCATGTCAGACTACGTTGTTATTTCGTTATTGAACTGAAAGCTACTGACTTTAAACCTGAATTTGCTGGGAAAATGAACTTCTACCTCACAGCTGTAGATAAACTCCTCAAACATAAAACAGATAATCCTTCCATTGGCCTGTTGATCTGTAAGAAAAAGAATGACTTTGTCGCTGAGTATGCTCTTCAAGATATCCGCAAGCCCATGGGAGTAGTGGGCTACGAAACAAAGATTGTCGAAGATCTACCCCAAAAATTACAAGACAAGTTACCCACAGTGACTGAAATTGAACAAGAGCTGAACAAGCTTTCAATGGTAAAAATGAAAAAACCAAGAAAAATTACATCTAAAAAAGCCTCCAAGAAGTATACCCAAGTTGACTCAAAATTTGGGTATAGGTTTTAGTATCTACGTCTTGATCTTGACCAAGACACAAAAACCTAATGCCATGAAGAAAGCGGCAATGGGATAAAAAGTATCAATGCTTATTGCCCCTGAGACTGAACCTAAGATCGGAACGAGAAAAAAACCGAGTGACATCATAGATTGTGCAATTCCCATGGCTTTTCCTTGAACGGATGCATGGGATGCGATTGAAATGAGATTGAAGGTTGAACTCAGAGAAATGGAACCCATCACAGCTGATAACGCATAGACGAGTATAAATGTGTCAAAAGTGGGCATCCATGCGCTCACTGCCAACAAAACTGCTGCAAGAATAAACGTCATTTTGGCAATGGGTATGACATTCATCGATTTGAGCAGAAGAGGTTTGACGACCCCTCCCCCTAACGTCCAAAATGCCCCTTGCACCATCAGACCAAACGTAACGAGTTGTTGAGAGACGCCGAATTTTTGGATACAATAGGCCCCATACCAAGTCACAGAATATCCCCAACCAATTGTCCAAATGAGCATGAGAAGAAATAGCCTCTTCGTGCTCGGCATTCTGAAAGCATCTCTGATATTGTGAAAACCCTTGACCAGATCAATGTGAAATCGTTGCTTTGACTGCTTAAAAGTCTCAGGGAAAAAAAGTCCAAGAGTGATCAAACTTAAAATAGTGATCAATCCAACAATGTAAAAGGGAAGTGAGGGGCTAAAGTGTTTTGAAAGGGTAGGATCGGAAAGAAATCCCCCCAATAGGAGAGCTATAGGAAAACTGACTCCCCACACTACAGTTAAAATGCCAAAGTTTTTTGCCCTCTGTTTCTCATCGGGACTCAAATCAGCGATCGAGGCATTGCAAAGTCCTTGATTTCCGGAGAATAAGCCCGTAATCAATCTGCTGACGAAAACCAGAGAAATGCTTTTTATAGCCAAAGTTATCCCTGTGAGAAAATAGCCAATAATAGTGCCCACAATTGTGATGTAAAAAATTTTCTTTCTGCCATAGCGATCTGCAAGTTCGCCAATAATCGGAGCTCCAATCAGTTGAGCAATTGGAAATGCCGCATAAAGAACCCCCATCACAATTAACTTTTCAACAAGACTTGGATGATGGGGTGAAAATCCATATTCGGGGTTAAGCAGTAAAGAAGGAAAGAGAACAAAAACCATCGCATAGCCGCAGTTGTCTATGGAAGCGATGAAATACACTGAAAAAAGAGCTCTCATCCTTGAAATTACCCGCATGCCATCCTCCAGAAGGTGTATACCCAAGTTGATTCAAAATTTGGTCGATAAGCGGGTTCAAAGCGCCGCAAATCGATTCCCTCAAAGAGGGCTAGTATTGACTAATACAACCCTCTTTGCGGGAATCGATTTGCGGCAGCTTTCAATCCCACCTATCGACCAAATTTAGAGTCAACTTGGGTATATTTACTTTCATTCCCTACTCTTGCGTATAGGAGTAAATAATGGTACAGTCAAGTTTTTTTAAACTCTTTAGAAACAGCCTTGGATAAATAGGTATACTCTATGCAGAGGAAAAGAACAGTGGTGATCACAGGTGCTTCTAAAGGGATTGGGCTAGCCACTTGCCAGCGCTTAGCGCACGCTGGGTACAGTGTGATTGGAATTGCCCGTACGGAACCAAAGGAAGCATTTCCCGGTCAGTTCTTTTCTTGTGATTTAAGTAGCGAAGAGGAAACCCAGAGCATCATTGCGAAAATTGCAGATCGCTTCCAAGTTGACGGTTTAGTGAATAACCTAGGTGTCGGCGGGCCTCAAGCTTTGGGATCGATCGATCTTGCTTCTTTGAAAACACTCTACGATATGAATGTTCGTACCGCAGTCCAAATGACTCAAGGATTTGTGGGTAGAATGAAAGAGTGTAAATGGGGGCGCATTGTGAATTTAGCCTCTAGAGCCATCTTTGGTGTGGCTGGGCGTACGAGTTACGCTGCTGCAAAGAGTGCGCTGATTGGATGCACGCGTGTCTGGGCGCTTGAACTGGCTCCCTTTGCCATCACTGTGAATGCAATCGCTCCGGGTCCTATCGAAACTGAAATGTTTCGCAGGATCCGCCCAGTTGGTAGTGACCTAGAAAAAGAAGTGCTTAAGGAGATTCCTATGGGCAGAGTGGGACTTCCTAAGGAAGTGGCTGCTGCCATTGAATTTTTGCTTTCTGAGGATGCCAGTTTTATCACGGGACAAACGCTTTGCGTGGATGGCGGAGGTAGTCTTTAAACTGCGACCCATGCCTTAAACTGTCTCAAAGTGTCAGGATGGTTAATGATGCTCAAATGACTTGCTTCTACTGAAAGATGAGGATAATCATGGCAAACAATGGATGCTTCTGGATCGATGCACCAGTCATAAGCTGCAGCCATTTGATAAACGGGTACGCGCAGGTCGCGATTTAAATTGCGCAGCTTTTCCCACACTGCATTCACGCTGCTCTCTAAGGATTCTCTGCAAGGTCGCAGCGATGGTTTGATCACCTGAAATCTTCCTGCGATCGCGATCACGCCGTTGACCTTTCGGTTATTTTTCACAAAGGCTTCATTGGCAGCTTCCAAGGCTCCGCGAGAATGTCCCGCCAGGAGCAGATTAGAAAGCCGGCCGCCTCTTTGAGTGAACATCTGATCAATTCTATCGATACAGTTTTTCAGCAATAAGTGATGTTCCTCCGGGTTGTTGTCATCATAAGGCAAATGGACACTGAATACGGCTCTTCCTTGGGCTTCTGCAATATCTGCTAAGTGCAACATCGTCAAAGGATGAGAATGGTCGCCGTGAAGCAATAAAACAGCCGAAGTGGCCGTATTCAGCTTTTCAGAAGTATGAGAAAATAAAGAGGCCGTCTTTGTCGTTGCGGCTGCTGTGACAGCTTCGTACTTCACAGTTCCTGCATACAGAGTGCGGAAGCCCCAAGAAAGTGCATTGGGAAGAATACAGGTGATATTCGTGGGCAGGATGTCAGTAATGGCGATTCTTAAGGATTCATAGATCTTATAAGCGCAGCTCTGATCTTCATAGCTAGGTCTTGCGGTTGTGAAAGTTGTCAGCGACATGTTACCTCCGGTCAAATGAGGCAAAATTTTAACTTTCAAGCAAGGTTATGTCAACAAAGCTGTCTTAACGCTATTTCACAGCGAGGAAATCCAACTTAATATATGCCGAGACTGGCGCCGGTTGCTCAGCGGACGCTGCAGGCGTTAGGGAAATGTAATACTCATCGACTTGGCTAAGTTCTAAGACATCATCCACATCGTAATCCATGGGATTGCTCACCCGATCTAATAAGACTACATCATCTTTATGGATCGTTTGAAGACCCTGGCATAATTCCCCCTTTGCTCTTCTCACAGCATCTGGAGAGTTTTCTGCCACGTAAAATGCGCTCTGATGGTATTCCGTAAATTCTTCCGACTTATAGGCTCCAAGATTGATGAAATAGAGCTTCTTCAAAGACTCTTCTTGAGGCTCTTTCGAAAGGTCGATGCGAAACCCATCGATATTTTGCAGTTCAATATAGGAATCGATGTGGAAGCCCTGCAAATTTCCAAACCACTTTTTAGCAAGGAGTGGATAGGTCTCTTCAATTGTAGATCCTACGACAAACACAACATCGTGCAGTTCGATATTACACCCAT
>JAHFTO010000013.1 GCA_023269355.1 Chlamydiota bacterium
ATACCCTGCATAGAAATCTAGTGGCAGGTTCAAAAGATCGTAGATCACCAAGAATGACACCAGGTAGACCACGATGGAAAAGAACCAGTTTTTCCCCCACTTTGTAGAAAATTTCCCCAGCTTTCCTGTAAATCCCCACCCCAAAAAGAGCAGTGGCACGATCAGACTCCAAAGCTGCTCGACAATCCATAGGATGTTCCCGCTGTTATAATAGCGCATCGCTTGCTCTGTTGCCGCTGGAACGGCAACTTGAGCGCATTCTGGCGTTGATGCGAGGGTGCAAAGCAAATCGAGCATAGTTGGATCTCCACTGGGTCAATGTGAAGATTCGACCGTAGCAGAGTTGGGTTAAATTGTGCAAGAGGGGAGGGGGCCCTACAAACTCTCCCTCCAATGACTAAAATCCAATTTAAGTCTCTAATTCCTCGATCTTTTTCATCGTCTCAGCAAGCTCTTTTTCCGATTGGAGCAGATTGCTTTTGAGCTTTTCGACGAGCTGAGGCGGGGCCTTTTCTAAAAAGTCCGTATTGCCCAGTTGTTGCCTTAGAGAATTGGTCTGTGCGATGTGCTTGTCTTTTTCCTTAGCAAGGCGCACTTTTTCTTTCTCTTTGAACTCTTGAGGAAGAGGAATGACCAGTTTGACATTGCCAACCAGCGCAGATACGCTGAAGGGGATGCTCTGCTCTTTGTCGGCAAAAGTAACTTTTTGGACGCGGACGAGCGCTTGAACAATGCCTAAATGATTTTCAATGAGTTTGCGGCCCGCATCATCTAGAGGGGCATAGATGTTGAGATCGGTCGATGTTCCTGGCGGAAGCTGCATCTCAGCGCGGATGTTGCGCACGGT
This sequence comes from Chlamydiota bacterium, assembly GCA_023269355.1. Lineage (GTDB taxonomy): Bacteria > Chlamydiota > Chlamydiia > Chlamydiales > Rhabdochlamydiaceae > CAJCIW01. Next base: position 848 of record JAHFTO010000013.1, read on the forward strand.
GCAAACGACATTGTCGAGAATCGCAAAAGTCTCTTCAATCTGAGGATTGATATCTTCAGAAATGGCTTTGGGGAAAGGAGCGATGATGCAGGCTGCTTTATTGAGAGCCTGGATGGTTTCTGTGGTGTACAGATCCACTTTTGCATCTTCCTTGAGGCCGGAGAGTTTTTGTTTCAGCAGCTGAAAGAGCTCTTCTGTGATGAAAGGAGCCATCGGATGCATCAGGCGGATCGTGTTGCAAAGAACGATGCAGAGGATTTTTTGTTTGGTTATGCGCTCTTCTTCTGTGCCGGCTTTGCCAAAGAGGATTGGTTTAACAAGTTCAACATAATAAGCGCAGAACTCTTTCCAAAAGAAATCGTAAGCGCCGGTCGCTGCTTTATCAAAGGAGTAATCGGAGAGATGTTTCTCGACATCTTGGATGGTGCGGTTCATCAAAGATAGGATCCAACGGTCTTCTAGCGCTAGAGTAGATAAATGGAGCCCTTTGGCAAAAGTTTCAGCTGTGAGCGACTCGATGTTGAGGAAGACAAAGCGAGCACCGTTCCACATTTTGTTGGCAAAATTCTTAAACTCTTCAAAGCGCCTTCTGTCGAGATCGATTTGGCGCGCATGTGTGGCACTAGCGCAAAGGGCCATGCGCATCGCATCGGTGCCGTAGGTATCGATGATCTCTAAGGGATCGATGATGTTGCCTTTGGACTTGGACATCTTTTCCCATTTCGAATGCACATCCAAAGGAACAGGCTTGCCGAGATCAAAGTCGAGGCGTTCTTTGGGACTCACATAGGCAATAGATCCCCCTTTTTGCTGACGCCAGTAGGATTTGCCATAAATGAGGCCGTGAAGAAATGTCTCCGGGAAAGGCACCTGGCCAAGTGTATACTCGCCCATTAAGATCATACGAGCAACCCAAAAGAAGAGGATGTCATGTCCAGTGATCAGCGTGGAGTTCGGGTAGAATTTTTTCAGATCGTCTGTTTTGTCTGGCCAGCCAAGAATGCTAAAAGGCCAGAGCGCAGAGGAGAACCAAGTATCGAGGACATCTTCATCTTGGGTATAAGCATCAGGTTCCTTTTCCACTTCAGGCGGAAGACCTGGTCCATCGTAACAGATCATTTGCTCAGGATGATCTTTGCAATACCAAATCGGGATGCGGTGTCCCCACCAGAGTTGGCGAGAGATGCACCAGTCTCTTAAATTGTCGATCCAGTGAAAATAGGTGTTTTCCCAGTTGGAGGGAATGAGGCGGACTTTTTTATCTTGGACGACTTTTCTCAAAGTGTCTTTGAAACCGCTCATGCGCACAAACCACTGTTTGGAAAGGTAAGGCTCAATGACAGCTTTGGAGCGATAGGAGATGCCGACGCGGTTTTTGTGAGGCTCGGTTTTGACAAGAAGGCCGATCGATTTCATTTCTTCGACAACTGCTTCTCTTGCGTCTTCTTTAGTCATCCCTGCAAATTTGCCTGCATGCTCATTCATCTTTCCATCAGGCGTCAGGATATTGATCATAGGCAGCTGATGGTTTAGACCCATTTCATAGTCGTTGGGATCGTGCGCTGGAGTGACTTTGACAGCACCTGTACCAAACGAAGGATCAACGAATCGATCTGCAATGACGGGGATTTTAAGCCCGGACAAGGGTTGCAGGACCATTTTTCCAACGAGATCCTGGTACCTTTCGTCCTCAGGAGAAACGGCGATCGCTGTATCTCCAAGCATCGTTTCAGGGCGGGTGGTGGCAATGGTGATAAAGCTGCTTTTGTCTGCGAGCGGATAGCGGAAATACCAAATAAAGCCTTCTTTATCTTCATACTCAACCTCATCATCGGCAAGAGCCGTCTGAGTAACAGGATCCCAGTTGACGAGGTAATCTCCTCGGTAAATGAGTCCATCGTCATGCATTTTTTTGAAAACGGTGCGCACAGCGCGATTGCGCTTATCATCCATGGTGAAGCTAAGACGCGACCAGTCGCAGGAGCAACCCAATTTTTTTAACTGGCCTAAAATCTGTGATTGACTTTGTTCTTTCCATGCAAAGACGTGGGAGAGGAATTCTTCACGGGAAAAATCTTTGCGCCTTTTGCCCATAGTGGCAATGAGGTGCCTTTCAACGACAGTCTGCGTCGCAATCCCTGCATGGTCGGTTCCAGGTACCCAAAGAGCCTCAAAACCCGACATCCTTTTCCAGCGGATGAGGACGTCTTGCAGCGTATCGACGAGCGCATGACCCATGTGCAGCACACCAGTGACATTAGGAGGTGGGATAGAAATGCAGTAGCTGGGTTTTTGCGACTTGCTGTCGGCGCTAAAAAAACCTTTCTCTTCCCAGAATTTGTACCACTTCTCTTCGATTTCCTTAGGGCTGTAGGCCTTGGGGAGCTGCTCTTGGGTCGTCATCGTTTTGAGTCCTATAAATGCTTTGGACTGTAGAATAGCATGGAGAAGGGGAAAAGTGCAAAGAATAGAGTAGCTATGTTAAACTTTTTAGCTTCTATTTTACCGGAGCCGACAATGAATTTTTTACTGCGCTTACTTCTGATTGTTCTGACTGTCCACCTTTCTGCTGAAAAAATAGAGACGTTTTACGGCTCAATCGATGTCGAAGAACCCATCCTTTTAGAACTGATCCATTCCGCCCCTATGCAAAGACTCAAAAAAGTCCATCAATATGGGGTGGCTTACTACACCACCCATCGCGAAGAATATAACCGTTTTGAGCACTCCCTGGGAGTCTTCACCGTTTTGAGATTAAAAGGAGCTGCCCTCGAAGAGCAAATCTCAGGCCTTTTGCACGATGTGTCACACACGGTCTTTTCTCATGTCGGCGATTGGGTCTTTAACAAACAGTGCCGCGACGATGATTACCAATCGATCATTTTTCGCTTTTATTTGCTCGCTTCTGGATTAGAGAAGATCCTGAACAAACACGGTTACACCATTGAGCAGGTAATTCCCAGCAAGCAGCGCTTTGCGATGCTAGAACAACCGCTTCCTAACCTTTGTGCAGACCGCATCGATTACAACTTGCAAGGCGCTTACTACCAAAATTTCATCACAAAAGATGAAGCGCTGGAATTTTTACAGGACTTGCGATTTGCAGGTGGACATTGGCTTACCACTAGGGTGGATATTGCTGCTAAATTGACACGTTTTTCTCTCTTCATGACAGAGGACTGTTGGTCAAGTCCCATCAACCATATGCAATCAAAATGGCTAGCTGAGGCGATTTGGCATGGATTTAGCATTGGGCTCATCTCTTGGGAAGAGTTTCATTTTGGAGTGGATGACAACGTGTGGGAAAAATTGTGCGCCTCAAAGGATACCTTAGTCCAAGACCGCATGCAGAAAATTCACCGGCCTCAGGATTTTTGTCGCTGTGTAGAACCCGCTTTTGCGGATGAGCTTGTTAAGTTCAAAAGCCGAGGCATTGATCCTTGGATTTTGAAAGATGGAAATACCGCTCGGCTCACAGCGATGAATGCAGAATTGGCGGAGGCTTTTGAGAAGGTAAAGCTAAAGGCAGCGCATGGGTGGCCGATACAGCAATATGTTAATGAATTTGAGTGAAGTATTTTTGGTTTCTGCTGTTGGGCTTCTCGGGAAGTGTCATCTGAATTAGTCCTTGCTGCAGGAGAGGTTTTAAGTAGTTTTTATAGAATGATTCTCGATGCTTTAAGCCCAAATGTCTCATGATCTCTTTGGTGGTCTTAGGTTGTTTGCAGAATTCAAGGACTTTAACTTGTCCGGTGACTTGTCCGGTGACTTGTCCGGTGACTTGTCCGGTCTCTTCATCTTCGTTGGCTATGAACCCGGAAATTGCCTCTTTTGTTTCTTCGTAAAAGAAGGCGCTAGGAAGGAATGTGATCATGACTGAGCCAGGTTGCTCTACCCATAGAGGAGCGGGGTTTTGATTTTCTCCGCATAACTTAATGATATTTAAAGTTCCAGTCCCCCATTGTTCAATGATACCTGCTCGATAAAAAACTTCTGCGATGAGGGGATTCCAGGGTTTAGAGGCATGAGGGCGCAATAGTATTTCAGGGGTAAAACCGAAGTGAAGAGAGCCTGGATTGACCACTTCTAAATGATCGTCATACATGGCTATTGCGACAGCTCCGCTAGGAGCGGTATAGTCGCGATGGCATATGGCGTTGGCAATGGCTTCTCTCAAAGCTCTCGGAGGATACAAGGGATAGTCTTCGCGGACCATTTTTCCGGGAAGAACTCTGCCGGCAATGGGCAAATGATCTCGCAAAAAAGATTCTCCTCGTCTGAGGAGCGCAAAGGCATGTCCCCAGTAGGTGCGGTTATCTAAAAAGTCCGTCAATCGATCTCTGCCTCTAAATCTAGCCAGTCGAATCGAGAATTGAGGGTAGAGGGGATAGAGTTTTTCACTTTTTCCAAACAGAGCTAAAGCTGCATTCAGTAGTTTTCCTTCATGGATCAATTTAAACCCGAGTAGAATGGATTCGGTATCAGCGCGAGGAGGCTCATCCATGCGTCCTTTTTGAATAGCATTAAGAAGAGTATTATGGATTTCTTCTTCATCTAAATCTTGAATGGTAATGCCTTCAGGGACAGGTTGATTTTCCCACCTTTGTGTGGCATGAAGCCTTTCAAGCAGTCTCCGCTCATATTCACTTCTTGGCATGATTTGTGTTGTAGACCCATGTCGGATATACGGTCTGCCATCGTAGGTATAAGTTCCTTTTTCTCCGTTAACACGCACAAGGATCACTTTTTTATCATCAGCAACAGGCATTGTTTCAATTTCGGGAAAGGCAGGTGGTTCAATACGGCGCAGTTCAACAGCAAGGTCCTCAAGGGTTTTGTTTGTCACTTGCTGTCCAATTAATTCTCCTTTATCCGACACTCCAAAAATCACGTGTCCGTCTAGGCCATTGAGCAAAGCGCACACCGTTTTTGCAGCCTCAGTTCTTTGCCCTGTGGTTTTTTTGAATTCTAAACGTTCTGATTCACCATTTAGAATGAGTCTTTTGAGTTTGTCTAGAGACATATTGACCGTTTCATGATTTGACGGAGTGAACGGCTCTCAAAATATTAATTTTCATGAAAAAATTCAATGATAATCAGAATCTTTGTGATAAAAGCAAAGCAGTGCATAGAACGCCATCGACCGGAAAACCCGAAGCGATTTCTTGCATCAGCTCTTCTTTGGTTTTAAGCTCTGTGTGAATCAACTCAAAAGGCTCGCGGCTAGGAGGGGCAAGGTATTCCACATCTTCAGCATACACATAGTAGATCACTTGATTGGAGACAGCAGGGCAAAGATAGGCGCTGCCTATCGCGCGAAATGTACCGCCGCCGAAACCTGTTTCTTCCAGAAGTTCCCGTTTTCCTGCTTCGATAGGGGATTCTCCTGTATCGATGCGTCCTCCGGGGCAGCTGAGAAGCCATTTTCCCGTGGGATGGCGGTATTCCTTATTGATCACGAACTTTCCATCTTTTGTTTTTGCTAAGACAGCGGCGGCATGCACTTTCAAATCGACGCTGACGTAGGAGAGGTTGGGTCCGTGGTGGAGTTGGAGCAGATCGACGTGCACATCGAAATACCCACTATAGACAGTTTCTCGGTTTTTGACATCTGGCAAGCGGATGGAAGGCATGGAGGGATGTTCATTCATAAGGTAGGCGTTTTTAATTCTTTTTTAAGTCGTTTTCTAGCTTCATTCTCTAGTTCTGCATTTTTAGCGCAATGGAAATAGAGAAAAAGCTGACGAAATAGAGCGACCCTCTCCCAAATAAAAGCGTGGGTGATCCATCCCTTCTTACTATCGATTTTTCCTCTGAGGTAGTAGCTGAGAAGCATAGTCGTTGGAGGGTGTGGTAAATCGATCGAGCCTCCAAAATGAGAATTTGCAATGGCCTCTCCTTCGGTGTGGCGCAAGTAACATCCCATTGGAATAAAAAGAGGAGAGTATTCATCGCTGACGATCTCGGGAGGATAATGCTCCAGGAGCTCGCCCGCTTTTTTCCAGGAGTTTTGCAGCAGATGAGCGCTGATGTGCAGAGAGTCGAAGAAAGGAGTGCTGGGAAACGCTTGAAAAAAGGGAAGGACATCTTCGCTCTTGCCATCGAGAAGCGATCGATCAAGGATGGAATAAGCGCATCTCATCTGCGCATTGGAAGCCGTTGTAGATAGTAGCTTCGTTAAAGCCTCTAAAGCAGCTTTGGGACCGCTGCTAAAATACAGAAGAGCGCATTGGAGCAGCTGCCTTTCATTGTCGCCTTGCAAATAATGAAAATTCTCTTGGACCCATTCGCTTCTTCCCATCGCAATCAGTGCGTACATCGCATTCGCGATCAAAACAGGGGAGGAGGAAGTTTCGATCATTTCAAGCAAAGTAATCGGTTTGGAAAGCCAAAAAGCCAGCTGAACAGCTAAATGTTCCTCATCATTTGTTCCTTCTGCAGGAAATAAAAACAGCGGCATTTTTTCTAAGTGTCTTTTCAAACTGGAAATCAGCCCCGCGTGGTCTTGGCTGCGGAAAATCTGCGGCAGAAAGCGGAGCGCAAGGAGCGCAAAGTGGTAGGCAGCAATCCTGTCTTTGAGCGATGTCTCATGCAAGCGGAATGTGATGTGTTCATGAATCCTTTTAAGAAGAGGATGCTTGGGGTATTTACGCATGCAAAGCTCCAAACATTTGATCTCTTCTTCAATTTCATGAGTGGCTTTGTAGACAAGCGATTTACCGAGGTATTCCAAGGGAGCTGCAGGCGTTGAGCGAAGCGAGCTAAATTCATCCAGGGCCATGAGGTGCAGCCTGTCTCTATCCTCTTTTTTCTTGCGCGTAGCAGCTTCTTCCAAAATGGTGATGCCCGCCCGAAAAATAGCCTCGCGCCCCTCAGCCCTGCCTGCAAAAGAGCTGGCGATTTTTCGGTATTCTAAAAGCGCTTTCGCATAGTTTTTTCCCGAGAGAAACGCATCGGGAATGGACAAACAATTCACCATGACGCTCTGACTTCCGACCATCACCTTCAAAGGACTTAATTCGAAATCAGCATCTTTGCTCACAATACCCAAATGCGTTCCAGAAAGGGGAACATGGCTCATGTAATGCAGGATTTTCTTCTGGTCGATAGAGACGTAGAGGTGGCTCTCGATCTTTTCAATACAAATGCAATGGGGCAGATCGTCGCTAAGGGGATTGTCCGATGCCGACATGACCTCGACACCATTGTGAATCAAACGGCACTCCGTGCCCAGCCAAATACACGTGCCTTCGTTAAACCCATCCCTTTCGCTGCGATCGGGCACCCCAATCAAAATGCCAACACCCTGGCACTCCTTGTTCATTTGAAGAGTTGATTCCACCTTCGTATTTCCCGAAAAAGAAGCTGTAGAAATCATCAGGCTTACCCACTCCATGACATCGGGCGACCTTGTGATCGCAGTATGTTTGGCTAAAAGCACATTCTCTTGAAATTCCCAATCGGCTTTTTCGTTCATGTTGAGATAGCTCGAAAGAACCCATTCCGGTTTTCCCTCTAAAAAGCTCTTAAGCTCAGCGATGATCTCATCGACTGTTTGAAAACGTTCTTCTTTGGCATAGCAAAGACAGCGTTTGGCAATGTCAGCCAGATGCACGGGGATATCGCGATATGGCGCCACTTCCAAAGGGTTTGCCAGCTGTTCCAAATGCATCAACTTACGGAAGTGATTGACGGATTGGCGATGAAACGGCATGCGCAATGTCAGAATTTGATAGAGAATGACCCCCAAAGAATAGATATCGGAGCTTGTGTTCGACGGCTCGCCCCGAATGCGCTCTGGAGAGATGTAATTCAGCGTCCCAGGAACTTTACCAGGGCGCGTAAGATCGGTGTAGTTGTTTTCTTCGCTCTCGCTTTCGCTAAAGGATTCTACAGCCCCAATAAAATCAGCTAGCCCCCAGTCGAGAAGAAGAACCTCGCCATATTTTCCAATGATGATATTGTCCGGTTTAATATCCCGATGCACAATCCCCTTAGAATGCGTGTAGGCAATCGCCTCGCAGACAGCCAAAAAAATCCGCGTGAGCGCAAGCACGGAAGAGCCGATAGGATGCAAAACCTCGCCTTCTTTTTCCTCTTCGTAGCTCTGTTTTAAAATCTGCTTGAGCGTTTCTCCCTCGACGTAGGGCATGGTGTAGTAGGATTTTTCCGTACCGGGATCGATAGAAAAAATAGGAACAATCGAAGGATGAGTCAGTTGAGCTGCGACCCTAGCTTCTCTTAAAAACCTCTCTTTCATAATAGGATGGTTTTTAAGCTTGGGGAGGATCTGCTTTAAAGCGACTTGCCTTTTGCACACGGGGTCAAAGACAAGAAAGACCTCTCCCATGCCGCCTTTGCCTAAGCTTCTCACGATGTGAAAATGATCGATTTTTTCAGCTGGATTTGTGTTCATTGGAAAAATTTCTGACCTCTTTCCAAAGATGTACTGTATTTGCCCCTTTTTGGCGAGAGAATATGTTTCTCTAGGCGAGCATCAAATAAAAATTAACCCTTTTCTTTTTGTATTCTTTAAATTTGAACTTTGTGCTAGGCTCCTCAAACGTTGAGGAATAAAATTTTTACTCCAATGCTCACTTAACCCAAGGTTCATTATGACTTATTCCATACGCATCGGCGCTCAAGATGTTTTTCATATATTGGACTACGTACAAAATGTCCGCCCATCAAATCCAGAGCCTAGCTGCTGGGACTATCTCCAAACGATCCCCAACATGATCTTTCAATTTGTTGTCCATCGCTATGCCGATTTTCGCATGCTTATCCGCTCCTGCTGTTCGATGGGCTGGTCCTTGACGCAAATGGATGTCAACGTCAGGCTTGCCCAGCTAACTAGCTTGAAGTTTGCTCTTGAGCTGAATATTCCGCCGATCGGTGTGCAAGCATTATTCAACCAAATTTCAGACGATGCAAAAGACCTGCTGTTTTATGCAGACAGCAGTTATGTGCAGGAATACGTTTCTACAACCGATCCTGAAAGAAGAGAGACCATTCGAGGGGAAATCATTCGCGAATGCGAGCGGGCCAGATGTTTGCAGGAAAATATCTACGCTGTACATCACTGCTTCTTCTCCTGCTTTCAGGCGTGCGAGTGCGAAGATGAATCCTGGGGGAGTTTTGACGATGAGGGTGATGACTTCATGTCTTCAATCACACAAATTTTAAGGGATCCGGAAGTCCTTAGTACCCTTCAAGAGATTCTAGGCTCTAATGATGCTCATCAAAATCAAAGGCGAGGAGGTGGAGGAAATGTAGGTAGATCCGCACGCCCCAGAGAAGCCAGCAACATAGGTAACGATATTCCCAATACTGTTCCCTATAATGCAAGTAGCATTCCTGCAGAGGTTCGACGTAAGGCAGCTAGAATTGACACATTGAAATCATCAAATCCTTCTAATACTCCAGGGAATTTTATCTGTCCGATCACACAGGACATTATGTCGATGCCAGTATTCGATGCTTCTCACCCTAGAGCAAAGGAGCTTCCTCAAAATAGACATCCTATCGATCAATCCTCTTTGGAAGGATATCTAACTTCAACAGACATTCCAAAATGTGTGACCTGCCGCCATCCGGAAAATGGCAGCATGGCTCACCTGCGGATCGATACTGGGTTGCAAGATCAAATTCTTTCATTCTTGGGAGGATCTTGAATTAGTTCCTCACTCTATGGTATATCTTTAACCATTGAAATAAGGAATGCTTATGTCTGCTCGGAAAAAAGTAATTTTGACAGGGGATCGGCCAACCGGGCCGCTGCATGTGGGCCATTACATCGGCTCTTTAAAAAATCGCGTGGAATTGCAAGATACGTGCGATCAGTTCGTCATGATTGCCGATGTCCAAGCTCTGACCGACAACTATGAGCATCCCGAAAAAGTCCGAGAAAATATCCTGCAAGTCGCTATGGATTATATGGCAGTCGGGATCGACCCTACAAAGTCAACGATCTTGATCCAATCCCTTATCCCAGCGCTCTTTGAGCTAACGGTGTATTATTTAAACCTTGTCACTTGGAACCGCCTCAAACACAATCCCACTGTCAAGCAGGAGATTGTGCAAAAAGGCTATGGAGAAAGCGTTCCTGCAGGGTTCATGGTGTACCCTGTCAGCCAGGCAGCAGATATTACCGCCTTCAAAGCGGATTTAGTTCCCGTCGGCGAAGATCAGATCCCTATGATCGAGCAGACCAATGAAGTCGTCCGCAATTTTAACCGCATCTACAAATCCGAAGTGCTCGTCGAGTGCCAGGCCTATGTACCCAAAATGGCGCGCCTTCCAGGAACCGACGGCAAAGCCAAAATGAGCAAATCCCTTGGCAACTGCATTTACCTCAGCGATAGCCCCGATGATGTCGCCAAAAAGATAAAGGGGATGTACACCGATCCTGGACACTTGCGCGTCGAAGATCCTGGCAAAGTCGAAGGAAATCCCGTCTTCACCTACCTTGACGCTTTTGATCCCGATAAGGAAGGCCTAGAGGCCATGAAAGCCCATTACACACGTGGAGGCCTTGGAGATTCTATCGTCAAAAAGAGGCTGCTAGAGGTTTTGCAGGCTTTCTTAGAGCCCGTCCGCAAAAAGCGCGAAGAGCTCGCTAAAGACCCTGCCCAAGTGATGCAAATCATACAGAAAGGCACCCAGAGGGCGCGCGAGGTGGCGCACCAGACTTTGATGGATGTACGCAAAGCGATGCGGCTGGATTATTAAGAAATTGAAAACACGATCTTCAAAGCTTCTTCGATAGCTTTCATCGTTTCAGAATCTGTTTCGTCGATCTTTTTCTTGAGACGTGATTTGTCTATTGCTCGACATTGATTGATCATTGCTTTGGCTCGTTTATTTTCAACAAGCATTTCCACTTCGAATGGATAAATGTTTTTAACTTTACTGGTGATCGGAGCAACGATTACAACATCTGACATTTCATTGCCGATATCATTAGAAATAATTAGGCCCGGGCGGGTTTTTTGAGTTTCAGATCCGCGAGTAGGGTCAAGATCAACCCAATAAATTTCGCCTCTTCTAGGGAATTTTTTCACCATTCTTCCGATCCATCACCAATCGCGGTATCCCATTCCTGAGCTTCTAGTTGACCTTGATCTTTGGCAGCGGAACGGTAAGCTTTGCGAAGTTCTTCTTTTTTTAGTTCCAGTTCTTTACGAATTGCCTCGGAAACAAATCCACTCATCTCACGTCTTTTCACGTAAGTATGCAACTCTTCCGCAATTTCATAAGGTAGCGAAAAGGTCTGATTTTTTTTCTTTGAATTATGCTCTCTCATACCTTCATTTTAGCACGGGGTCTGATTTATTGTGTACGTAATTAATAGTTAATAGACAATTTTTCGTAAATAACTGGAATCAAGTCGCTTAAGCTTTTATTGGTCCTGCTTGCTTATGTCGCTTCTATCAGATTTTGACGACAGTCAGTAATTGGTTAAGCGCCTCTTCATCGGGAAAAATTGCCAGAGCTTCTTCTTTATTTCCCTCTTCTAATCGAACGAGAGCGATGTACTTGCGATATTGTTCTAGCGAGGGAACGCGCTCGAATAGAAAGGATATTCCCTGTAAAGACCACTCCTTGTATCTTGATACGCAGAATTCTTTACCAAAAATGGGCTTGAACACATTCTGATAGAGTTCTGCTGGAGAAGCCTTGATTAAGTGATCTTCGAGCAGCTCCCATTTTCGTTCAAAATCGCCTGCAAGCACACCTCTGTAATGCTCATTGAATTCCAAACTATCGGGATTGGCTTCTTTAGATATTTCTTGTTCGTTTGTCAGAAAGCTCTCAATATAATGATGGCAGAGGTAGGCTCTATTCATGCGGACAAGAAAATACTGATTGGAAGGGTTATCCCAATAATAATCAGCTAAAGAGGTTCCCATGGAAATAATAAGAGGCCGGATCAAATCAGGTGAGAATCTCTCTAAAGTTTCGCTAATGGCTTGATATTTTTGAGTCCTATTTGTCTTATCAGAGCGATCTTCAAGGGATTTTAGAATTGAAGAGGCGAACTTAAAATAGCCCTTTTGATCGCTATTTTTAATCAGGAAGGTAAGAAGAGAAAGGAGGGTATCGAATTCAATGGCATTACGGATCGCCGAAGCTAAGACCCTACTTTTTAACTCACAATAACAAGAAATGATTGCGTTCCTAACTTGCCACTCGTTCTGATAAGACCCCTTCCAGAGATCCCTCATAATTAAAGAACCAAAAACCGGACATTTGACTGATTTTAATAAGTCGAGGCCGTATGCGAAATTGACGTCATTAAATGGGCAAGAAAGGCTAGAGCAACAGCCGTGGGTTAATTTTACTTTGGTTAGCGATAGATTCAATTCATCAAAGCGAGATTGAGAATAAAGGTGCATAAGATGGACGCGTTCTAAAACCTCATTAAATGCAGGAAAGTTAAATTGCTTGCATTGCAAGAACAAATCCGATTGTTCTGGAGCCATTAAAGTGGATTCGATTCTGGAGAGCAGCAGTTTTTGGATCCTAATTGCATAGCTTCTTTTTTCAATGCTACTCTGCAGAGATTCAAGAGTCTTCAAAATTTCCAAGATTTGCTCCCTGGAAAATGCATCTTTCTCAATACGTTCGCATAGTTGATCGATACGTTTACCGTCTGCACTGGTGATTAAATGGGGACTGAGTTCACAGGTGAGTTCTATGAACTTAGAAAACTCTTTGCGCTGATAAGATGCGATCCAAAGCGCCATAAAGACAGCGATGGATAAATCAGAGTCTAGATTTTGCAAAAGCCCCTTTTCAATAAATAATGAGAAGTCAAAAGCATAAAAGCCCTTCAGGCCCTCTTGGACTGTTTTGAGGAAGGCTTTTTGGTCTTCTTCTGGCAGCCTATTAATAATGGATTCCACTTGCTGCACTTCTCCAAGAAGAATAGCTTGGAATAATACAGAGCGTAGACAAGGCTTTTGATTTAAAGAATGGAGCAATTCGGGGTTTTCTTTAAAAAGTGCTAAAAGCTTGAGGATTTGCTCTGGATCGATGGGAGCTTGGGGGATAAGAGCTTCTTCTTTCTCCGTGTTACCCTCTAATAATCCAAGAGACATCGCCCAATTGTTAAGCTGATCGTGGATAGGATCCCATAGCTCGAAAGAAGAACTTGTTGAATGGGCATCGATCTCTTGCTGGAGCCGCTTTTGAAAATGCGCTTGTCTTTGTACGTAACGCTCCTTAAACCTCTCGAAGGTTTCTTGGACCCAAGGGTTATTGACTTCTTCGAAAATAGGAGCTAATTTTTCAGGGGGGACAAGGCGTGCCTCCATCATAGCTAAAAGGATGTTCTCTAAGTGGATGAGATCAATGATCAAGTTGCCACTAGGCGAGCCGCAACCAGACTTTTCAAAAAAGCGATCCATCAAGCTCTTGATGGTAAAGATATAAGCGTTGATTGTTTGTTCTTCTAACCCCTTCTCCATACAATGATGAAAAGAGAGAGCCTGTTTTGTCCTTACGGAACGTTTTTCTTGCTGTTCATAGCACAAAGAAAGGAGCTGTTTATCTTTCAAATGCTCATTTTTGAGGATAAATTGCCCAAATGCCTCTTTAAATACTTTCCACTGTGTAAAAGCAGTTTCCAGACGAGGATCAGAATGTCGAATAATTTGGTCTTTTAAAAAGTGCAGATGGCATTGAAGGTGACAGGTGTTTTTCTTTTGGAAAGGGTGACGGCGGTGGTCATCTTTATCATCTGTGAAAGATTCACCCTCTTTAAATAGGTTATTTAATTCTTTTGAGTCTTCTTTAGAAAATTTTAAATTGTAGAGGCCTGTCCAGAATGCTTCTTGAAAAAGGAATTCTCGTTGGAAGCTGTATTCCCGGGGGCTCCGATTGGAGTCATAATAGCGGACGATATAGCTATCTGTATCCACCCGTTCTACACAAAGCAGAGTTTCATGGATGTTAGAGCCCATCAAAAAAAGGGCCTTTTGATCCGCATTTAAAGCGTTTAGCTGCGCTAGAGTTAAGGCAACGAGGGACTCAAGGCTTTCTGCCTCGATGTCTATTTTATCCGATATAGAACCAAGGCCTATTCCTGCTTTGCTCAGAAAGATCAATCTAAGTTCAGAGGAGCGAAGACGGTCAATCCGGTCGCTAATGGGTTGGGAGGCCTCTAGCAGGTGGACATATTCCAAGAGGATAGCTCTTGTGGAAGCAGATAGCCCCTTAGACAGGTCAGACTCCAAAAAAGCCGCCATCTCTTTTTTCATGCGGTTCCAGGTTAAAGAACCTGAGAAGAATTCAAAGTTGGATAAATCAGAGATCTCTTTGTTTTTTTGCTCGATTTTAAGCGTGTCGTTTACAGCATGTTTCACAGGCTTGTAAGAATCGAGAAAAAAGGCATAAACAAGCTTACTGATCTCTAGTTCATCATCAAAGCCGAAAATGAACTTTTTCGCATTGATAATGGTTTTATCTTCGAAACTAAAATAATTGGATATGTTCATTTTTTTTAAGTCTCTTATTTTTAATAATAATGATATTGTATATTTTAATATAAACTCATAAAAATGTATATTAAAAACTTTATTTGAAGAGCGAGGGTTTTTGTTGTAGCTGTAAACAGATGAATATGAATGTGTTAAGTGATTTATTTTTTGGTGCGACTTCATGTGTGATGTTAGTCGCTGATTATGAATAACTTATGTTGCTTATTTGGTGGGTTTTGTTTGGTTTGATTGCTGATTGATTATTAGTCTCTTGCAGTATCATTAAATAAATTTAAAATACCTTTATAAATTATTAATAATAATGTTATAATAAAAATAAAACAACTTGATAAAGGTAGAGGAAATAATGGAGCATAATTCAGTAATACATCGCCATCCTAACTCGCAGGTTTTCAGCCCTACTGTTGAAGGGTCTAAAAAAGTAGAATCCGATTGGAGTGAAACCGCTATGAAGGTTGCTGTAATAGCTATTGAGGCTATTGGTAGCGGCTTGAGAATTATATTGCGACCCCTCACATTCATTTATGAATGGATTGTTTCGGATACTCATAGACCCTTTTTGCAAAATGAAATCAATGAATGTCGAAAAGCTGCCTATTTTAAAGCATTAAAAGAAGTCACATGGAAAGACGTGGTGGGCGAATTTATTGTGCCATCTAGTGATAATGGTAGTTCCATAGCCATAGATAATGACCTCTTTGGTAAAGCAATGGAAAAATACAAACCTGAAGGTGTCGATGTTGACTTTGGTGCATTCGCTCAGGCACTCGATGCACTTTTATCCACAATTTGTTCAGATCCTTCAGATGAATCGATTGAACAGAAACTTAAAGCACTACGAGATACAGACTATTACAAAGCAACTGCTAACGATGGAGAAAGTCCATTTAATAAATTGATACAGGATTTCATCAAAATAGAGAAAGATGTCCAGTCAAAGAAATGTCCAAGATCTGACTATATTTATGCATTAAAAGAAGTTAAATGGAAAGGCGTATTGCTCCCATTTTTCGAAAAATCATCCATGGACAAGGCTGGCTTTATAAATACAATTCAAGAACATAAGATGATTGGTATTGAAGGTGACTTTAATGAATTTGCCGAGAAACTATATAACGTCATCTTTAAAATCGCTTCAGGCGACTCAGCTGAGTCGATTACAGAAGATCTTGATGCACTTATAAAAACAGACTATTACCAAGCAACTACTAAAATAGAGACTTCTGAATTAGTCAAAAATCCGATCAATAAATTGGTGCTAGAACTTGTCTATGCACGTAATACCGGTAAGGCTGATCAGGCTTTTAAAAAGTATGGTCACCGCATTAATAATCCGGATGCTCTCTTGGAATTCAAAGACTCAATAAAACCCAAACAGATTAATGATATTGAATATAATGAGGCTGACTTTAATGAATTTTCTGAAAATCTCTTTTCGCTTCTGGTTAAAATCGTTTCCAAAGATTCACTGGAATCGATTTCGAAAGATCTTGATGCACTTCTCGAAACAGAATATTACAAAGCTACTGATGCCAGTGTAAATCTCGTCAATAAATTAATAGAGTCTCTCGGCGCAGCATTAATTTCTCAAGATCCTGATGAGGCTTTTAAAAATGCTTTAAGAGACTTCTTTAATTCTATTAAGATCGATTCTGCTTCGCCTCACGACAAACTCAATAAATTTTTAGATGACTTGCAGAATGTTTATGCAACTTCTTTTAGTTTTAATAGAAATAATGGTTTTTTCGCTAGAGCGGCTTGGGCACTTTGTCATCCAGATAAAACTGCACATGCATCCATATTTAGGCTTTCACCAAAACACTATGATGCGGAATTGAAAAATAACACTACGCGTATTTCAGGGATTGCAAATCCCGCTGATCCCAATACTGACATCCCTATGGCCTTGGGACCAACGCTAACCGACATGCAAAAATATAATGAATCTTTACGTGCCCTAGAAGCAAAAGGCACATCTGAACTACGTTTCGTTACCGTGTCGGGTGACTCAAGTCAGGGTGAAAATGTGATTGCTGGCCGATTATTTGCAGAGACAAAGAAATTCCAAGGGAAATCCTTGCATCTTGTTTCACTTCCTTTTGATATGGACTCCTTACATAAAAAGAGTACTACATTGGGAATACAGGTAGGTGATGCTTTTAGTAAAGCTGCTAATAAAGGTAGAGGCGTTTTTGAACATGAATACATGCTTCTTCTTGCCAGAGACCATCTGGCAGTTGATAGTGAAGCTAAAAATATTGATGAAATTGAAGTAGCTAAACTTAAAGTAAGAACACCACCTACTGTTGAGGGTCAGTACTTCGAGTTGGATAAAGCGGGAAAGAAAATCTACAAAAACCGCTTATGTATTCCAGAATATCTCTTGACCGATGAGGAGTTAAAAGCTTGCTATAGTGAGACGGCTAGGTTTTTTAGCGTATTTCCATTGAGCCAAAATGCAACTCCAGAAGAACAAATCAAACATGCAAAAAGCATGCAGTTATTCCTTCAAGCAACTATTGTTCACAAGATTACAGCCAGCTGTGCTCTTAAAGGAATAAAAATTGATGTTATTTCTATTGCATGTAGACAGTGTATCGATCGCGGCGCTGCATTGATTGCTATGGTCAAGTTTATCGACCTTATGAAAAAAATAAAAGATCTGTCTGAGAAAATCGAAGCTGAAAGGGATGATACACAACTCAACTTACTAAAGATCAAACAAGCAACTTTAGTCGATGAATTTATCGATCTTTGCATGGGATTTTTGGTGGGTAGACCTCAAGATGTGGATAGAAGAATCAGTGAAAGACACCGTACTCAGCTCTTTATCGATTTCTTGCGCTTAGTCATTGCGGAAAAGATGTTTGATGATTCACTAACTATTGCAATTGGCACACTTTACAGTGGCTTGGGATTATCAAAAGCTCCAGATAATAATGCACCGAAAGACCGTTCAATAGATGGATCTCCAAACAGTACCAATGAATTCGATGTGAGCCTTGCCAATGAAAGGTATGTAGATGAAAATCTGTAATAGATGTAAATAGGTATATTTAATCCGTTCCCTTAAACTCCTTCATTCTCAAAACACCCTCTCTCAAAGAGGGTGTTTTTATTTGTGCTGATCTTCTTCGATTTCGTGATTGAGGTCTTCCTCCTCTTCTTCTAGAGGCTCTTCCTTGCTCTCTAGAAATTCTCGGAAGAGGATGTAAAGCCCCCCAATGGCAAAGAGGACGGGAAGAAGGATTTCCCAAGAGATGTTAAATTGGACCGTTGCATAGACGCCTAAAAAGACAAATAGACTCACCCACATATCATAAGGACGGCCTAAGAGGTATTGCCTGAGGGCAAGCGGTACTCCGATGACGAGCATGATCCCAGGCCAAAAGGGCTGCTGTGTCAAGGAAAGGATCGCAAGGCCGATCAGGAACAGGGCTACAGAGATAGCTTTGGCGCGTTTCTTCGATACAATGCGGTGCATGGGGAGGCTCCTTTTCTGCTACTGTATACTGATATCGTCTGAAACTTCAAGCTTTTGTATATAAATGCCCCTGTCTTATGAGCCAGCCCTCTATAACTCAATTTTATGCCAAAAAGTGAGTTATAGAAAGACGTTCTATAACTCACTCTTTTAAAGAAAATGTCTTAGTCATTTGAAAGTAAGTGCTTTATGTTTGTAATACACTTTGTATTAAATAAAAGTTTACTAATAGTGCTAATTAAATGATTTAATGTATAATATTAATATGTTCAAAATAAACCGTGAAAGTAAAACATTTAATGTAAAATAATTATTTGGAGGATTATGTCAATTAGTAAAGCAAATATCAATACCATGGTAGCTCTGACACTCACTGGTAAGAAACAGGAGGCATTGGAATTATTGGACATTTGCATCCTAAAGCCAATTCTGAAGGCTAGAGTTTATGTCATTTTACAGGATATTAAACCCAATTCTTCCCAAGATCTAGACCAGATCACGGAATGTACTGTTAATAAAATCATGCTGGCATTGCCAAAAGAAGAAAAACCTGAAGCAAAAACACAGAATAAATCCAAAGAAATCACAGTAGTAGCATCAGGGTCGCAAGATGATTTCACAGAGGTTTTGCTTTGCTGTCGTGAAATTTGGTTTAAGATTATGTCGCATCTTCAGCCAAAAGATATCAAGTCAGCTACCTGTGTTAGCGCTGAATGGTGTAATGAATGTAGCGATTATGCTGACTATATTGAAGTATCAGCGCCAGGCAAGTATATCAAACTCTTAGCTTCGAATTTGGATGAACATTGCAGCGTGCAAAAACAGGAATTGTTGGACCTCCGTGAGGCAGTAGTCAACTATATTGAGCATGGATCGAAGTTTGTGTCTGATATACAAGAATGCTTCATGCTGGCAAGAGGCCGTATCTATAACATCCTCCGATCATTAGATGAGGGTGACGCACTTTTGTTGAAAGAGCGATTGGCTAATGAACATGTTCCTTTATGTTTTGATGGTTTGTTAAAGTGCGCTGGGATCGATAAGGAGATCGAGAAGGCTAATGGACTTGCAGAAGACCAAAAAAAATATAGGAAATTGCAAACCCTCTGCAGCAACTTAACAAATATAGGAGATTTTGAGGGGGCGATTGAGATAGCTGAGTCGCTTCCTGAGGGAGACTACAAATATCTGGCTTTGCAATTGATCTGCAGAAAGCTAGCAGAAATCGGCAACTTTACGAGAGCGATTGAGATGGCGGAGTCATTGCCTCCATCTTATTATCAAGATATGGCTTATCAATCCATCTCCACAAATTTAATTCTACATAATAAGATTGAAGAAGCAGAAGGTTTTGCCATGAAAATGTCTGATGATCCTGAGAGAAAAAGTCGGACGCTGTTTAACGTTGCCTTCAATTATATCCAAGCGGGCAAATGGGAAAAAGCGAAAATCGTCTATGATAATATGGCAACTACAAGAAATGCAGTTGTAATTAGTAATAAAGTATCTATTTATAAACGTCTTTGTAAAGCTTTAATAAACATGGGGAAGATTGAAGAGGCATTAGAGCTGTTTCATCAGCTGGATGCTGTGGTCTATACAGCTGGCTATGGCTCTAATAAAATAGAGATCGGTAAAATTATTTCCGGAATGCTTTGTAATCATGTGAAAATTTTATTAGAGAATAATGCGTTTGATGAGGCGATTTTGATCATTCCTCTCATCCCTCGCGAGAATGAACGATCTTATGCATTCGAAAATGCCGCAAACAAGTTATTTGAAATGGGCCAATTGAAACAAGCTGTGCAGATGGCATGCAAGTGTGATTCATACACACGGGATAAGACTCTTGAGCCTATTTTAAAGGCATTTATGAAAAATATGGCCTCTAAAGAAAAAGAAGAGGTAGCGGGAGAAGTGATTGCAATGATCGAAGCATGTACTGATGAAGGGAGTAAAAATTCAGTTCTTCACTTTCTTGCTAAGGAATTTGCAGAGAAAGGTGAATTTAATGTAGCTGAAGAATTAGCTGACCAGATCACTGATATAGAGAAGAAAGATAAGGCGCTTTATTCTATTTATAAAAACATGTTAGTTTGCGGGAAAATCGAGTATGCAATCGATGTCATTGTAAAACTAGCTGCTCCTGGATTCAAAAGCAAGATGTATGCTGCGTTAAAAATGATTCTTGTTGACCTGGATCTTGGACTAATGGCATCTCCTGGATTATTCAACCTAATGGAATCACCCAATTTTAATCGTCAGGATGTAGCAAACTACATGAAAGCCTGTTTGGAAAAGCAAGAGAAGCTTCCAGTAGTTGTAGAAATTGATGAGGGTTTGGATTCTAGCGATGATGACGATATTATGATCGATCCGAGGTTTGCTGCCTTGCTCGCTGATCCGAACTTTGATGCCTTGTTTAGTTCCTTGGTCGAATCACCCGGCGCTACCGCTGAGGATTTAGTCAACTGCATGACGAAAATGTTGTCAGAAAAACTAGGTGCTCCTTAAGGAGCAGTTGTTGGCTGCAGGCTCTCCGCGGGCAGCTCATGCGTACCGGTGGCAATGACCTTGCCACCTTTATTTCCACTACCAGGTCTTATTTTCTGCGAGATGGTCTAAATGAAGTAATGAATTCTCAAGTCCTTTAAAATAGGCGTTTTAAGTCTGTAATGCCCCTTGCGCTAAATAAAATTTTTATAATATCATTAATTAAATGATTTAATGTATAATATTAAATATGTTCGCGATAAAAACTTAAAATAGAACAATTTAATTAAAATAATTTCTGAGGAATTATGACAATTAGTCAAGCAAACATCAATCAAATGGTATATCTGAAATTAAACGGCAGGGCTGAAGAGGCTATTGAAGTCTTGGATAATTGTATCCTACAACCCAGGCTGTATATAAAAATTCACAGGATTTTAGCCAGCTTTGGTTCAACCTCCGCACAAGATCTCGATAAGGTCAGAAAACTTGCCATTAAAGCAATCCACTCTGCATTGCCTAAAGAAGAAAAGCCTGATATGGCAAAGTATATGGCAAATGCACTAATCACAAAAGGACCGATTGGAGCTACTCTACTGATTCAGATTGCAAAACCTGCAGTAACATCTCAGACGACTGAAGATTTCACTGGAATGCTACTTGGATGTCGCGAAATCTTTTTTAAGATTATTTCGTTTCTAAAGCCTAAAGATCTAAATTCAGCCATGTTTGTAAGCCAGCGCTGGTGTCAAGAATGCGTAGGGTATGTCAATCACAATGAAGTTGTAGCGGCAAGCAAATACACTCAACTTTTAGCTTCCAATTTGGATGAACATTGCAGCGAGAAAAAACAGGAGTTGTTAGGGCTTTGCAAGTCAATGGATCTCTATTTTAATTTTGAGGCGACTTCTCTCTCTGACATTCAAACATGCCTTAAGCTGGCACGGTCCCGTGTTTATGAAATCATCCAGTCTTTGAAAGAAGGAGATGCTCTCTTGTTAGAAGAGCGATTAGCATCTGCAGTATGTCCTTCAAGTTGTAAAGGATTGTTAGATTGCGCTGGAATTGATAATGAAATTGAAAGCGAACAGGATACTTATATAGAAGTTGTATCGATCTGCAATAGGTTATTAAACATAGGCGATTTTGATAGAGCGATCGCGGTAGTCGACAAACTGCCTCAAATACCTGAAGCAGCCTCTTATCGAGATATGGCCTATGATAGCATTTGTAGAGAATTGGTAAGAAATAATGAAGTTAAAAGAGCGAAAGGTCTAGCTGTTGAAATATCTGATCCTAAGCGAAAAAGTAATGCGTACTGTATGATTGCCCTCGCATTTTTAAAAATGGGTAAGTTAGAGGAAGCAAGAGAAGTGTATGATCAAATGCCCATCATAGAAAATACAGATATAATTGACGATAAATTGGATGTTTGTAAAGGCCTTTGTGGAGCTTTAATAAACATTGGAAAGATTGAAGAAGCATTAGAACTGTTTAATAAGCTGAATGCTGAGAAGATTTATGACTCTTCTAAAAAAGAGATCCGTAAATCTATTTCCATAATGCTTTATGATCGCGCAAAAATTTTATTACAAAATAATGAGCTTGGCGAAGCGATTATGATCAGCTCTCTTATCCCTCGCAATAATGAACGATCTAATGCATTCCGAGATCTTGCAAACAAGTTCTTTGCAATGGGTCAATTGATACGAGCTGTAGAGATGGCAAGCAAGTGTGATTCAGTCACACGAAATGAGACTCTCAGGCCTATTTTAAAGGCATTTATGAAAAATTTGACCTCTAAAGAAAAAGAAGAGGCAGCAAAAGAAGTAATTGCAATGATCGATGCATGTACTAATGAAAAGAGTAAAAATTCAGTTCGCTTATTTCTTGCTAATGCATTTGCAGCAAACGGTGAATTTAGTACAGCAGAAGAATTAGCTGATCAAATCACTCATCTTTCTAAGAAAGATCAGGCGCTTATTCCTATTTATAAAAACATGTTAGATTGCGGGAAAATCGAGTATGCAATCGATGTCATTGTAAAACTAGCCGCCCCTGGATCCAAAAATCAGATGTATGCTGTATTAAAAATGATTCTTGTAGGCCTGGATTTTGGAAAAAATGAATCTATTGGGTTACTCAACCTATTCGAATCACGCAATTTTAATCCTCAAGCTGTAGCAAACTACATGAAAGCCTGTTTGGAAAAGCCACCTCTTAGTTCTTCAACATCTTCTTAAGATAAGGAGCTGTTGCTGAGTGCGGGTTCTTTGCGAGCAGCTCAGGCGTACCGGTGGCGATGATCTTGCCACCTTTATTTCCACTCCCAGGTCCCATATCAATAAGATAGTCTGCACAGGCGATCACATCGAGGTTGTGTTCGATGATGACGACTGTGTTGCCCATTTCCACGAGTTTTTGGAAGATCGCAAGGAGCTTGACGATGTCGTCTGCGTGAAGTCCCACGGTAGGTTCATCAAAAAGATACAGAGTGCTGCCGGTGGAGCGCTTGGCCAGCTCGCGGGATAAGCGCATGCGTTGGGCCTCGCCGCCAGAGAGCGTCGCGATCTCTTGGCCGAGTTGAAGGTAACCAAGGCCGACGGAAATGAGGGTCTCTAAAATTCTCACTGCTTTGGGGATGGGAGGAAGGAATGGGAGCGCTTCTTCTACGGTCATCTGAAGCACATGGCCGAGGTGTTTTCCCTTGGTGAATACTTTCAAGCTGAGCGGGGTTAAGCGATAGCCTTGGCACGATTCACAGGTGACTTTGACGGGGGGTAAGAATTGCATCGCAATGTTACGCGTTCCCAATCCCCAGCAAGTGGTGCACATCCCTTTACGATGGTTGAAACTGAAATTTTTGGGAGCCAGGCCGCGGGCTTTGGCCTCGGGAAGAGAAGCAAAGAAGTAGCGCAGAGGGGAGAGCAGATCGACATAGGTGCTGACATCGGCGCGATTGGTATGACCGATGGGATTTTGATCGAGGACGAGCAGCTTGTCAAAATGGTCCATCCCTGTCAGTTGCGCTCCTTGGAAGGAGATCTCTTTGGCACCTTTGGCCCGGCCCCGCTTTCCTCTCAAGGCAGCTTCTGCAGCGGGCTTGAGAAGATCGCTGAGTAGTGTTGACTTTCCGGAACCCGAGACGCCTGTGATGCAGGTGATGGCTTGGATCGGAATGTCCACAGTGACATTTTTGAGATTGTGCAAGGTTGCATTGTGCAAGGAGAGGGTGGAGTCTGATGTGCGTCTTGTTTTAGGGATAGGGATTTTCTTAAGCCCGCTCAAATACGCCCCCGTGAGAGAATGGGGGTTTGCCTTAATCTCTTCTAGGGTGCCGATTGCTGTAATCGTTCCGCCGTGCTTGCCTGCGGCAACTCCAAAATCAATGATCTTATCCGCAAGTGCAATGGTCAGAGGATCGTGCTCTACGAGTAGCAGGGTGTTATTCAGCGCGCAGAGCTCTTTAAGGGCCTGGTTCAGGCGTTCGTTGTCTTTGGGGTGCAGACCGATGGTGGGCTCATCTAAGACATAGAGACAGCCGGTGAGGCCGCTGCCTAGCTGCCTGGCGAGGCGGATTCGCTGCGCCTCTCCGCCGCTTAAAGTGGGAGCGCTGCGATCCAGTGAGAGATAGCCAAGGCCAATGGAGCGCAAAAAATGCAGGCGGTGTTTGAATTGTTTGAGGGGCTCATCTAAGAAGGTGGTTTCTTTTTCTGAGAGTTTGATAGCGGACACAAATTCAGAGGCCTCATCGATAGGCAGGCGGCAAAGATCAGAAATGGACAACTGGTTAATTTTAACGTTGCGGGCTAGGGGATTGAGGCGGGAGCCTTTGCAAGAGAGGCATTCATTTTGATCTAGAAGAGGAAGCAAGGGCTCGCGGATTTCTGAATCGGAACTTTTAGACAGCATGGCGATCACTGTATTGAATCCACGCCACTGGAATGATAGATTTGCATGTTTTACTTTGAGGTCTTCTTTGGGCCCTGAAAAAAGCAGCTGCAATTGGTCACTGGTGAGCTCAGAGAGTTTGGACTTATAATTAATTCCGGCGCTCTTTAGAAATTTTAAGAAAACCTCCAGCGCCTCTTTAGTCATGTGTTCCTTCCATAAAAGGCGAAGAAGGGACACAGGAGTCATTTTCAGAATCACAGGCTCCCGAGAAAGATCGGAGCCATATTGAAACCCCAAACCTTGACAATCTAGGCACATTCCCGATTCTGTATTGAAAGAAAACGTGTGCGGTGTGATGGGAGGATAGGATTTTCCGGTTTTGACAACGGCGAACGACAAGTTGAAGAAGAGGTCTTGGGTTTCTGTGGCGGCAACGAGTGTGCCTCCAGAGAGGGTTGCTGCTTGATCAATCGCATCAAAGAGCCGTTTTTGCTCTCCTTTAGAAATGAGCAATCGATCGATCACGAGAAACAGTTCATTTTTTCTTTGCTTATCGTAAGGGATTTCCTGATCGAGCTCATAGTAGGTTCCGTTGAGACGAATGCGCAAGTAGCCTTGAGACTGCAATTTCTCTTTGAGGTCTTCGAATTTTTCATTGCGCTTGAGTGCAAGGGGAGAGAGGACATGCACCTTGGTGCGCTCGTCGAGTTCGAGCAGGCGGGAGACGACGTAATCTTTACTGATGGTGCGGATCTCTTCGCCGGTTTCTGGACAATATGCCGTTCCGAGGTGAGCATAGAGGATGCGCAAAAAGTCATAAGCTTCTGTCATCGTGCCGATAGTAGAGCGCGGGTTGCCGGCATGGCTTTTTTGTTCGATGGCGATAGCGGGGGAGAGGCCTTCGATACGCTCGACTTTGGGTTTGGGGCATTGTTTGACAAATTGACGCGCATAGGCGGACATCGATTCGATGTAGCGCCTTTGTCCTTCTGCGTAGACCGTCTCGAAAGCAAAGGAGGATTTTCCTGAACCAGACGGCCCTGTACACAGTGTGATTTTACCTCTGGGGATCGTGGCGTTGATGCCTTTCAAGTTGTTTTGAGCAGCGCCCTCGACAAGGATATGCTCCATGGGTTGTACAGCTTTTGCAGAACGTTTCTCTGGAATTGCTATCGGCTGGGGCTTGAGATAAGTCTTAAGTGCAGTTCCTGTCGGAGTGTCCATTTTGGCAATTTTTTCTGGCGTCCCTGAAGCGATCAGCTCTCCGCCAAATTTTCCCCCTTCTGGACCTAAATCGATAATCCAATCGGCAGTTTTGACAAGGTCCATGTTGTGCTCGATCACAAGCACTGTGTTTCCCTTGTCGACTAATTTCTGCAGAACATCGATCAGTTTTTTGATGTCGTAGAAATGCAGGCCTGTTGTGGGTTCATCGAGAATGTAGAGGGTATTTCCACTCGATGGACGTGCAAGTTCTTTGGCGAGTTTAATTCTCTGGGCTTCTCCTCCAGATAAGGTAGGCGAAGGCTGGCCGAGTTTGATGTAGTTCAGGCCCACTTGCAGAAGCGTTTCGAGTTTGACCCGGATGGTAGGGATTGCAGAGAAAAATTCTAAACCCTCTTCGACTCTCATCTCGAGCACTTGATAGATGTTCTTGCCGCGGTAAAGGATAGAGAGTGTATTGGGATCGAACCTTTGGCCTTTGCAATGTTCGCAATGGACCCATTCATCTTCCATGAAGTCCATATCGATTTTGATCATGCCCATTCCAGAGCAATGGGGACAGGAGCCATCTTTCACATTGAAGCTGAATCTGCCCGCTTTGTAGCCAAGGGCAACGCTTTGAGGAAGCTGACTAAACAGATCGCGGATATCGTCAAAGAGTTTGATGAAGGTGGCTGGATTGGAGCGAGGCGTGCGCCCAATAGGGGTTTGATCGATGGCAATCACCTTATCGATATTGCCCATGCCGACAATGCCTTTATGCTTGCCCACGGGAAGCTTGGCATTGTGCAAATGGTTGCAAAGCACAGGAAAAAGAGTATCGCTGACAAGGGAAGATTTTCCGGACCCGGAAACCCCTGTCACGGCAATCAGAGTGCCAAGGGGAAATTCCACAGAGATATTTTTGAGATTATGATGGGATGCTTTCTCGAGGGTAAGCGTGGCTTTTCCAGAGCGGCGAGCGGGAATGGGGATTTTCATTTTGCCGGATAGGAAAGCTCCTGTTATTGAACGCGGAGAAGCAAGCAGTTCTTTAATGCCTCCTTGAACAACAATCTCCCCTCCGAATTGACCCGCAAGAGGTCCCACATCGATAATTGTATCGGCAGCTAGAATGGTCTCTTCATCATGTTCTACTACAATAACCGTGTTACCCTTGTCCCTGAGGGCTTTCAAGGTGATCAGGAGTTTGGCATTGTCGCGAGGATGCAGTCCAATGGAAGGCTCATCCAGAACATAAGTGGCTCCGACAAGGCCAGAGCCGATCTGAGAAGCAAGGCGCACACGCTGCGATTCGCCGCCAGAGAGTGTGGGTGCTGTGCGCTCTAAAGAGAGGTAATGCAGCCCTACACCGTATAAAAATTGCAGTCTTTGGGTAATCTCTTTGAGAAGTTCTTCAGCAATGAATTTTTCTTGGGCAGTCAGTTTTAGATTCTGAAAAAAGCTAAGAGCTTCATCGATAGAAAACGCGGTAACTTCGGCAATCTTTTTTCCTCCAACTGTTACTGCTGCGGGATAGGCTTGGATTTTTGCACCTTTGCATGCAGGGCAGAGGGATTCATGCATGAGCTCTTTCATGTTTGCGCGATAGAAATCGCTTTGGGCTTGGTTAAAACGCTCTTTGGCCTCATGTAGGACGCCTTTGAATTGAACAAATTCTATCCACCGCGTGCGTTTGATCGGATGGACGAATTGCATGCGCGTCCATTTTTTATCAATTCCGTAGAGAAAAACGTTCTTTGCTTTTTCAGAGAGTTTTTTCCAGGGAGTATCGATTTTAAAATCATAGAGCCGCGCCAAATTGTTGTAGATATTGCCGTAGCGGACAGTTTTGTAGGAGCTGGCAATTTGGCAGCAGTCTTCTGCAATGGATAGATCGGGGTGGATCACTTTTTCCAGATCAAACTCTTGAATGATTCCTAAGCCTTGGCATTCAGGACACATCCCTAGCGGGTGGTTGAAGGAAAACGCAGAGGGTTCTAAAGGCCCATAGGAAAGGCCCGATTTTGGAGAGTAGGCATGTTGAGAAAAAAGCGTTTCTTCTTTTGTGTCTGTGTTTAAGACACTCATCAACCCCTGGCCTTCATTTAAGGCTTGGGTCACAGCCTCGGCAAGACGGTTGTCATCTTCAGGACGCAGCACAAGGCGATCAATCACGATATCGATGTCGTGGGCCACTTTGCCGTCGATTTTGATCTCTTCGCTCAAATCAATGAGATTTCCATCTAGGCGAAGGCGCGTATAACCCCTGCGCACAAATTCCACGAAATCATCCTTAAACTCTCCCTTCTTGTTTTTTGCAAAAGGAGAGAGCACAAGGATCCGCGTTTCCTGAGGCATCTGCCGAATCGTTCGTAAAATCTGCTCAGCGCTTTGGGGAGTGACGACTTCTCCGCTGACAGGGCAGTGCGCAATCCCAATGCGTGCAAATAACACCCGCATGAAATCGTAGATGTTTGTCATCGTGCCGACAGTGGATCTGGGATTGCGGCCGGCTGTTTTTTGTTCGATGGCAATCGTTGGAGAAATGCCGCTGATCAGTTCCGCATCCGGTTTGGCAAGATCCCCCAAATGGCGCCTTGCGTAAGTAGAAAGGGATTCGACATAGCGGCGTTGTCCTTCCACATAAATCGTATCAAAGGCAAGCGATGACTTTCCCGAGCCAGAAACTCCAGTAAAGACGATGAGTTCATTGTGATTGAGACACAAGTCGACACTTTTTAAGTTGTGGACTTTGACTTTTTTGAGGATGATTTGGGTATCTTGCATGCTTGCTTTATATCTTCTTTTGCTGGAATTATACGCAAAAGAATCTGGAAAATCGACGGAAACTTTCTCATGAGAATAAAAATTATTTTACTTCTGGTTCATCTTTGTGTTTTTTCCTTTGGCTGGACTGCCCGTCCGAACAACTATGTCCTCGTCACCGGCGGCGCAGGATATATCGGCACCCAGACCTGCAAAGCTTTGAAAGAGGCAGGTTTTTCCCCCATCATCTACGACAACCTTTCTAGGGCCTACGATGCAAATTTAAAATGGGGAGTATTGATTGAAGGAGATATTTCCGACAGGCAGAAGCTCGGAAAAGTGATCGATCAATATCATCCCATCGCAGTGGTCCATGTCGCCGGGTTAAAAGCGGTAGGGGAGTCCGTTCGCGACCCTGCAAAATATTATCTCAACAACGTCTGCGGCTCCGCTATTTTGCTCGATGTGATGAGAGAAAAAGGGGTCAAAAAGATCATTTTTTCAAGCACTGCGGCTATCTACGGACCCGCAGATGGCCATTCTCCCTTCAAAGAACATCAGGTCTGCGAACCGATCAATCCTTACGGCACCTCCAAATGGATGGTAGAAAAAATGATCGATGATTTTGAGAAAGCCTATGGATTTGAGTATGTGATTTTCCGCTATTTCAACGTGGCAGGCGCCGACCTCGAGAAAAAATGCGGAGAGCGCAATAGCATTCCCAATAACTTGATTCCCATCATCCTTCAAGTAGCAGAAGGGATACGAAAAGAGCTTGAAGTGTACGGCACGGATTATCCCACATCCGATGGGACAGCCATTCGCGATTACATCCATGTCATGGATCTCGCCGATGCCCACGTCAAAGCGCTTAAGTATCTGCTTCAGGAAAAACCCAGTGTGATCCTCAATCTTGGCACCGGAAAGGGCGCCAGCGTCAAAGAGGTGATCGAGATGGCCAAAGAAATTACCGGCAAACCGATTCCTTCTAAATTGGTCCCTCGCCGTATCGGAGACCCCCCATCTCTGACTGCTGATGCAGAGCTCGCTAGAGAGCTTTTAGGGCGGGAGCCCAAACATTCCAACCTAAAGACCATCATCGAAAGCGAGTGGAATTGGAACAAGACCTTAAGGAAGGGGAATTAAGGTCTTTAGTTCCTTCTGGTCGCAATGAGCGGTTGCATCTTATTTATTGTCAGTTATTTAAGCTTAATTTGATTGCTGTTTTTTTTGTCTTTTTTAATCCTAAAATATAATCTGCCACATAAGTCTCATAGATGGAATGAGATGCGTCTATAATTTTGTGTTTTTTCGTAAACTAAATATTTTAATTTAATTTAGAATTCGGTATAATAAATATTATATGAATAATGGATAAACTATAAATTAATAAAAAGGATGGTTTTATGACAAGCAAGGTGCATGTTGCTAGCTTTAATACTGGATGTTTTGAAGCTGATTATTTAATAAAGAAATCGCATTTAGAAGGAAATAGATCTGAATATAACGAAGGGCTTACTAAAGAATATGAGAACAAAGAAAGATCTCTTGCTAAGAAACTGGCGAATGTCGAAGTATTGTGCCTTCAAGAAATAAGTGAAGATTATCCAGAGCTTAATAATAGGGTTTTTTTAAAGGAACTAAATAAAACTCATGAATTTTTTCATGGTCAATCTATAACAAAAACAAAAAGTGGCAAAGACGATACATTTGTCGATAATCTTGTGGCTGTGAATAAAAAGCAATTTGAAAATTGTAAGAACGTATCGATATATAAACCATGTGCCGATCAAGTGGCAGCTGTGGTCGCTACTCATATTCCTTCACAGAAAAAAATGATGTTTGTTTCTGCGCACGCGAACGGATGTGAATTAGAAAAAGGTCAACCTGTATTGGATTCATTGGATGGGGATAGAAAATGCGCTGAATTTCATAGAGAACTTCAAGCTCTAAAAGAGCAACATTCTGTTGATGCTATCGTTATTGGTGCAGATATGAATGCTTCTCCTGAAGACCTCCAATCTGTAAATAACAATCGCTTTAATGTGTTCACAGCAAAGGAACCCTTTAAGATTAATCGTTCAAAGCAGCATACGAACCTCAATCCAAGATCAGAAACTTATAAAGAAAGAGAGCTTGATTATATTTTTACCAAGGGTATAGCCACAGGAAAAACACAAGTTATTGGAAATTGGGAAGATTGTTCTTCTGACCACAGGCCTATTGGAACAACAATTTTTTTAGGAGATGAGGTTGAACCTGATCAATTCAATGAAACTATAGTTAGACTTCAATCTCTTGGGCTTGCGATTACAACCCCAATTGCTCAGACGGTTTTATTCCTTTATGATGTTGCGTGGCGTTTTCTAAGATTGGCTACATTAGGTCACTTTTGGGATCATAAATCCCATGGTTCTTTTAAAGATCGTACCATTGAGTTAGTTAAAGATGCTGGAATGCTAGTGGGGAAAGTGGCTGCATTTCCGATCGCTTTAATAGGTCTTCAATTCGCTGCAATGTACGGAGTTTATGATCCTAAGAATGGAAGTCAGCTTTATGCAAAGATTGAACGAGCATTAGATGGATTTCAATATCTTGCTCCATCATTTCAACCTTCAGATAGAATGCCCAATCTCGAAGATGATTTTTTTGATCATTTAGATAGCATTAAAGATGTTTCTGAAATTAATTTAGGGTCTAACTCTAAAGAAGAAGAAGTGGTACACATCTAACATCACTTAGAAGCTATAAAACACAAGCTTCCGCGAACTCTATAAACCACCTAGAGCTAAATGCTCTAGGTGGTTTTTCTTTTACCCTCTTCTAGAGCCTTGCAAAATTGCCCCTCTCGCATTACTATGAGGCAAAAGGTATAAATATGCAGGCGCAGACGCGAACCAAGATCATTTGCACCATTGGCCCGGCAGTAGCTAGCTATGAGAAGATTCTAGAGCTGATTGATGCGGGGATGAATGTTGCCAGGCTCAATTTCTCCCATGGGACGCATGCGGATCACTTGAAAGTGATCCAATTCCTGAAGAAAGCTCGGGAAGAAAAGAAGGTGCCTCTTGCGATCATGCTCGATACGAAGGGCCCTGAAATTCGCTTAGGGATGGTCAAGAACGACCAGTTTCCCATTAAAGCCGGTCAGAGGTTGCCTTTAGTGAAGAAGGAGCTCCTGGGCGATGAAAATGGGGTGCATGTCGCTCCTCCTAGCGTCTTAGATGCACTGGATGTGGGAACGCGGGTACTCATCGATGACGGCTACCTAATCACTCGTGTTGTCGAGAAGAAGGCAGATGGGGTGGTTATCGAGTTTGAAAATGCGGGGATGGTCAAGAGCCAAAAAGGGGTGAATGTTCCTGGGGTCCATATCGATCTTCCTGCGATGACAGATCAGGATAGGGACGATATCGCTTTTGGCTGCAAAGAGGGGATTGATATCATCGCGGCTTCCTTTATTCGGTCGGCGGATCACGTGCTGCAGATCAAAGGTCTTCTCGCGGAGTTCAAAAAGTCAGAAATCATCGTCATCGCCAAGATTGAAAACAGCACAGGGGTTCAGAACTTTGATGGGATTGTGCAGGCGGCAGATGGCATCATGGTTGCAAGGGGAGATTTAGGTGTAGAGATGCCGCTTCAGGAAGTGCCCAAGCTGCAAAAGTGGATGATCCGCAAGTGCTACCAAGCGGCAAAACCTGTGATTACAGCAACGCAGATGCTGGAATCGATGATCAAAAATCCCAGGCCCACTCGAGCTGAGGTCTCCGATGTCGCTAATGCGATCTACGACAGCACATCTGCTGTGATGCTCTCAGGGGAAACCGCAGTGGGGCAGTATCCTATTGAAACCGTAAAGATGATGAGAAAGATCATCCAAGAGACGGAGAAGGATTTCAACTATCGAGATTTCTTCAATCGGGAGTCGCGCACCGATTTTAACGATGTTTCCAACTCTGTCGCGCTAGCATCGGTGAAAACGGCTTACGGAGCTCAGGCAAAGGGGATCTTCTGCTTTACCAGCAGTGGTTTTACAGGACGCATGGTATCGCGATTCCGCCCGGAAATGCCCATTGTCGTATTGACCCATAATCCTAAGATCTACAATCAAATGGCCTTGAATTGGGGTATTTTCCCGGTGTATCCCGCTGCTGCGAAAAATGTGCATGAGGCTTTTAATATCACAAGTTGTTTTGCTCTGAAGAAATCGATTGTTCACTATGGAGACCTTGTCGTTGTTACAGCGGGAGATCCCTTTGGCATCATTGGGACGACGAACATGATGCTCGTCAAGAGCATAGGCGATGTTTTGGTGAGAGGTCACGCATATCCAGGAAAAAGAGTGCATGGCAAAGTAGCTCTCTTGCACGCTTCTAATGAACAGCAGACGATAGAGACCAAAGGCCGCATTGTGGTCATTTCTCGCTGCGATGAGTCTTACGTACCATGGCTCAAAGGAGCGTTAGGGATTGTTCTTCAGAACCATCCCGATGACTCAGATTCTGAGGAATATGCGCGCAAAATTGCTAAGGATATGGATATTCCTCTTTTGACACGCGCTGACGGCGCGATGACGCTGCTCAAAGACGTGCAGATCGTCACCCTCGATCCCAACAAAGGGATCGTCTATAAAGGGTCTCTCACATCAGACGATGAGATGATCTCATCTCTGTGCTCAAACACTTTCTAAAGGCAGCTTAAAAAGACCGCTATTTCATGCGAGGAGTCTTGCAATGCAGTCAAATAAGCGATGCGCTGCATTTCTGGAGACATCTCAGGCACTTCTGTCAAATCGATCACTGCTGCTTTCAAGTAAGAGTGATGGGGAACGGCTTTGGCATGTCTTTGAGCGATGTAGTGGATAATCGTCTCTGCAATGTTTTCCAGCTCATCTCTTGTCGGGGTGTACTGGTTATTCTTGTTCATTTTGCTGACAGTTGCATCGATTTGCTCTTTAATCTTCTGCGCTTCCCTTGCATGAGGGGAAGATTTGGGTAATGGTAATGCGGCCATGGGTGACTCCTTTTAGTTGATCACTTTGTAACTTTATTATTTTATTTTTCTGTTTTAATTTACAGATAAATTAATTGAACGCATTTCAATTAACTTAATTACAGTTAATTGCATGTTAATTAAATTAACGATTGAATTAATGAGAGTCCGACGAGAGGCGCTGTTTCTGCACGTAAGATATTGGGATGCAGGCGTATCCCTTTAGCTTTTAGGGTCTGGGTCAGGAAGCTAACTTCTTTAGGATCAAACCCCTTTTCAGGACCGATGAATAGAACAATGGGAGAGGGAAGCGCTTTGGGAAGTTTGGCATCCCAAAAATAAGGGGCATCTTCTGAAGTGTCTCCAAAAAGCAATGTCCCTTCAATGGGTTTCCACTCTGTAAGAGGGGCCTTAAGTAAAATCTCTGGCAGATCGAGTCTTCCGCATTGCTTCATTGCGGAAATGCTCAAATGTTTGAGCCTTTCTTGCTGGTTGTGGCTTAAGAGATCTTTTTCGCTTAAGTTCCCCGGAAAGAGCCATAGGGCTGTCGCGTTGAGCTCGACTGCTTTTTCCACGATCCATTCGAGATGGTTCATACGTGTAATGGCCTGAGCGAGGATCAGAGGCGGCGGCGGGGTTTTTTCTACTACGTGGGTAATTTGGAGCGCGGCATGGTTTTTTTGCAGCTCTAAAACGGTAGCAACAGCGAGTTGGTTCTTGCCGTTCACAAGCTCGAGTTTTTCGCCTTTTTTAATCCTTGAGACACGAGCGAGGTGGTGGTACTCATCTCCAGAAAGAGAAACGGGTGTATTTTCCTGCAGGGGAGTGTCGATGAAGTAGCGGTTATGGGGCATATTCTTTTAAGGTGGCCTTTTTAAGGGTTTCAGAAAAAGAAGATTGCATACCGGCTAGCTGCTGGAGTTCTTCTAGGGAAGCTACTTTAAATGCGGCGAGGTTTTTAAAGTGGGGCTTAATGCCTTTGAACTGTGTCAAATTGAAGACGAGTTTAAAGCGCAAATCTCTTCTTAAGAGATCGGACTCATTGGAGTAAGAAAAAATCTCAGCGCCTTCCAAGGAGATTTTCTCAACATGCTCTTGAGGTGCATAGAGGGTGATGAATTCATGAGGATAGATCTCTCGGAAAGTAGAGAGGTCGGGGAGGATAGTTTCTAAACGCTCTTTTTCTTGAGGTAAGATGATGAGGATCGACTCATGGCGAAAGAGTCGTTTGAGCTTGTCTGGAGTCTGCTGCTTCCAGCGATTATGCGACCAGAGCCACTGGCCTGGGTTTTCCTGTATCGACTTTTCCAATTGTAAGAGGGAGGCCTTCATGAGGCGGTCGATCTCTTCTTCTGCTTTGGCGCTCGGATCGGGGAAAATCGGGTCAGAATAGTGGATAAAATACTTTCCCCCTTTTCTTTGTGTGGTCGCAACGATGATAGGCGATCCTGTGCGATGGGAGAGCATAGCAGCAATGGGAGAGGTCCAGGCGTTTCTTCCAAAGAAGGGGCTAGAGTAGCCGCTATCGGGCATCCCTTGATCTCCCACGATGCCTAAGAAGGAGCCTTTCTTCAATCCCCTCAATCCCTCGCGGATGGCATTCTGCGGGGCGATCATTTTGCCGCCGAACTTTTGGCGGATGTTAAGGACCCAATTGTAGAGGAGGGTGTTTTTGATGGGCCGGCCGATGGCAACTCCAGGCATTCTGCTGGTCCCTTCCAAAAAGAGGATTTCCCAGTTGGACTGGTGGCCGCAGAAAAAGATCACCGGTTTGTTTTCCTTCATGAGGCGGTCTGCCTCTTCAGGATTCACACAAGTAGCCACCTTATGGATCTGTTTTTCTGTATCAAACTTGGCGTATTCCAAACAGGTAATCATCAGGTTCTGCAAAGAAGCCTTAGCAAAACGGCGGATCTGCTCTTCTGAAAGTTGCAGAGTAGAGGCGAGGGCTAGATTGCTCAAAGCGCGCTTGCGGAATTTAGGGATCAAAAAGTAAGCGCATGTTCCCAAACACTTCCCCAGCTGGTGGATAGCCTTGTAGGGCAGCCATCGCACGGGCCAAGTGAGAATGAGGATCAGAGTAAAAGAAAATCTATGCATTGCCATATGTAGAAAAGCATAGCAAGAAGAAGGGATAGATGGAAGTTGGAAAAATATTTTTTTTAGTAGTTTAAAATTTGAAACAAGATCATATTTTCGCACATTCAAAAAAAGCAGGAGTGCTTATGTCTTTTCCATATGAATTTTCCAGAAGTAACGGTGATTACGATTTTGTCTCTGGTCCCATGAATTTTATGGGCAATGCTGGGATGGTTGTTGTCGGCGGGCTTGCCTTAGCAACGATAGTCTATGTGGCTATGAAGGCGCTAGGCATTGGCCAAGCAGCTACGCTCACTGTTACAGCAGTTCCAATTGCAGCATCAGCGATTGCAGTCGTTGGATTTGCATTGGCAGGACTTTGTTTGCTTTATGTTCTTCAAGGTGTAGGAGAAGCTTTGGGCCATCGTTAAGGAACTAAAAGTACCTCATGTACATGAGGTACTTGAATAACACGCCAACCATTCTTCTAGCTGCTGGGGAGTAATGCCTAAACCAGTGATTCTGCTTGGATCCATCAGTTCTAAATCCTTTTTCACATCTTCAATAAAGGCATCTTTGTCTTTTGTATGGATCTGATTTGTTTTCTCGGCAACAAACTCCCATAGCTTTGCTCCAGTCATTTTTTGTGAAATCACTTCCCGTAAAACTTCTTTTCTTTGTCGTCGATATCTTATGCGTACCTCATCGTAGCGTATAGTCTTAACAGTTGAATCGTAGGCAATGCATGTCCGCAAGTAAGAAAACACGTAAAGATCAATGAGAGGGTGAACGTCTTGGAATTCGTAGATTGTAATGAAAGAGGTCATGTAATCTCTCACGTTCATATCATTAAAAGAAAGGGGAACGTAGTTGAGCGATATTAAGGGGATATTGGCGCATAAGCGTGCTGTGCGTTTATTGACATCTGCAAATGCCTGAAGATAGCTCACATGAACGAGCAAAAAGAAGCTTTGTTCGAAAGGATCTTGAATTGCAGATGCTATTTGAGTAATTCGACTCATTTGCAATCTGAGCCTTCTAGAATCCTCAAAAGGCATGTAAGTAGAACCTCCAATGCGGACGCCGTGATCCCTAACTTTTCCTGAATGTCGAGATTCTACAAGGCCGTCAGAAAGAAGGTAGTGCAATGTGAATATTGTTTCCTGATTCACAATTAAACGCGGTGCATTTTCAACGAGATAGCGGATGGCCTCTTTATGGTTTAAGATCATCACCTTTTCCTCATTCAGCTTTCCTTCAGGAGCATCTCCATGAAAGAGGAGGCGTTCTGTTTCAAGACGAGAATAGGTACAGCCCTCTAAGCGGGAGGAATTGTAGGCAAGATCGATCAATAATCGATTAAAAATCTGATGTGCATAGGTGCCAGCGGTATCATGCTTATTAGCGCGCAGTCCAGCATTTTTTAATTGGGTTCGAATGGACTGAGGGAGATAAAAAGTGCTATTAGGCTCATAGGAATCAAACCATTCATCGTTGTATGCAACTGGTTCTCTTTCATAAATAGGCCTTTTCACACGAGCTATAGCATCCTGACTCTCCATTCCGAAATAACTGCTTTCTTCTTCTAGAACGGTCAAAGTATCTTCTGGCTCATCCCAAAAGAGTTGATGCAGGAAGTACTTTGTGGCTCTTTTCTGACCTGTTTTTTGTACGAGACCGTCTGTTGCAAATTGATCCAGCCAACGTCTCAGTGTGCGTTCTTTGAAAGTTTCACCTAATTGATCGAGTAGATCAAAGAGAGCAATGGGCTTTGATTGTTGACCTAGTTGCTGTAGGACTGCTAATTTTTTTTCTTGAGAAGACATTGTTTGTACCGGTAATGCTAGATACGGCCAACAATACAAATAATTTGGTTAATTTTCAAGTGATCTTGGCCGTATTCTACAAAGATACGGCCATCGATTTCAAAGTTGTCTCTGTAATCAATCTAAGCTGGCCAGAGAAATCAAGATGTCTAACCGATTCTCTGACAGACTGAGAGAGCTCTTTTGTTTTTGGTTTCCCAAGAGCTGACTTTAAAAGGGTAGCAAATCCTTCGGCATCATTGAGTGAATCTATCACGCTGCCGTTCTCAGTACTGAGAATCTCATGACCGCCATTGTGTTTAGAGGAGATCACGGGAACTCCCATCGCAAGGGCTTCCAACGTGACATTGGCAAAAGGATCGTAGAGAGAAGGAATGACCATACAGTCAGCTAGCTGGTAGAAAGGTATCGTTGGCTGAGTACCCCAGAAAAAGACCTTATTTTCCAGATGTAAAGTTTTGACAAGTTGGAGGAAATAGGAAAGGTTTTTCTCTTTTCCTACGACGCTAAGTTGAAAGTGCTCCGATTGGATCAAGGAAAGAGCCCTTAAAAGCTTTTCCAATCCTTTTCTTGTGTAGTTGTGTCCTACAAAGAGAAATTGGAAAGCGGTTGGATCGAGATGGAAAGAGCGCAAGGTGTCTTCTTTTGCAGATTCCCATTTTTCAAAGGAATCTCGCATCGCATTCCACTCAACGCCATTGTGCACGACGACAATTTTTTTAGGATCAGTCTGGTAATAGCGAAGGACTTCTTCTTTGACTAAATAGGAATTAGTGAAGAGAAGTTGGAGGTCGTTGTGCTCAAACGCTTGTTTTTCCAGGGAGAGGATTGTGCGGTGGAGCGGGTTGAGGGCAAAGCTTATCTTTTTGAGAAGGCCTTCGTGCTTTGATCTTCGCTCGAGATAAGCAGCGTGGACGCCGTTGCCGGCGCGAAGATGTGTTTGAAAGCGATTTCTGTCCAAACTGAAAATAATGGGAGTGGGGTGCTTTTGTAAATAAGCGTTGCACGCTTTGTCGAAATTTTGGACGTTCAAAAAGCTTAGGGAATGATGAACGGGCAAAGATACGATATTAAGATGGTGATCGTCAAAAGGAGCAGTGACACTGCCGCTGGTGAGGACTGTAACTGGAATATTTAAAGCACAAAAATCCCGTGCGATCTGCCACGTGTACTTTTCTAGGCCGCCTTGTTTGAATAACTCGCTTTTGATGAGAGTGATCATGGGATCTTTAAACACCCTCTTAATGATGCAAGTTCATGGGTCTCATTTCTTCGATTTGGATCTGGCTGCCGTTTAAGGAGACAGTGAGGTCGAATTTACTGTCGTCTTTGCGGAATAGTTGAAAGCGGTTCATATAGCTGCGGAAGCGGTTGCGCAAATACTCTTCGCGAAGAGATGGCTGCATGAGCCTTATGTCGCGGTCGGAGACATCGGACATGAGGGTAGATACATACTTGTCTTCGAGCTGTCTTGGGTTCACAAATTGCACGCTCCAATCGAGCAATTTTCTCTCCGAGCGGGGAGAGGCGATGACGACGATTTCGATCATTTCGCGCACCGTCTCTAAAAATAAATTATCGACCCCATTGGCGTAGAGAGGATAGGAAATGATGGGGGCTCCTTTGACCAATTGAACAAGGCTATTAGAGGCAAAATCGGTGTTCTCTGGATTGAGATATTGCAGATTGTCTGTGGGGAAAAACAGAGATAATTGGATAGGCGCATTAATAGGAAGCAAATTGCAGCGGACAAAATCGATGCGGAGCGCTTTGGCCTGTGGATCATCAATCTCTATCGGAGAATCGGATAAGATCGGGATATTGATTTGTTTCCACTGCTCAGGAACAAAATAGCTCACCACCTCAGAATTGCTCTCTGATTTAAGGGCTAAATCGTCGAGCTGGGATTTGGAGACTTCGCTTAAATTAAAAGTGATTCTCTGTTCTTTGAGTTTGAGGCGTTTGATCACTTCTTCAGGGCCGCTGACGGAAAGGGATAAATGATAAGGCCACACATCGAGGAATTGGTAGCCCCGGGGAGCTTCTCCAATCGGCTGGGTAATGACGATAGGAATCTGTTCTGTGACAAGCCGGGTTAAACGGACGACCAAATTAGGATGATAGACGCGGGAGACCCCATTTGTAATATCGATCTCAGGATTGAGGGAGACGAGATTTTTTTTATCGATAGCCACAAACCATTCATCGGGTTTATCGGAGGCATCGATGACCACTTCCAGATCGGACGGCATCAGTTCATCGATGAGAGCCTTATTGCCGACAACAGTCAGGGTGAGTTTTTTGGCGAGCCTTCCATTGGGCTGTATTCCCTCGACTGTTTTACCGGGAGGGAGATGGATGATGCGTACAGGAACGTTGCTGATATTGCGTGTGCTAGTCATCGTTTGGTTGACAACCAGCCATATAATAATGGCAAGAACGATCGAGACCAGCTTGCGCGTCCAGTTCTGCACAAAAATCGTATAAAGCAAGGTCTTCATTTGGCTAGCCACTCCCGTAAATTAAATGCGCCTTTAAACTCCGTCTTTTGAGGAGGGGTGAAAATACTGCGGATGATTCCTTTAAAGCGGTCGATTTTGACGCCCGGTGTCATGACACCGTCCCGTGCAATGGATACTCTGCCCGATTCCTCAGAGATCACAATGACGAGCGCATCTGTGTATTGGCTCGCTCCCAGCGCAGCTCGGTGGCGGGTTCCCATCGTACGAGAAAGTTGAGAGCTATCTTCTGAAAGAGGAAGGATGACAGCCGCTGCAACAATCGTTAAATCTCGAATGGTGCATGCGCCATCATGAAGCGGCGTTGTCGTCGCAAAGATCGATTCCAGCAGCTCGGAGGAGAAATTGGCATTGAGAATGACAGCTTTATTGGCATATTCATCGAGGCTATCTTCATGCTGCAGGACGATGAGTGCGCCGATCCTTTTTTCCGACAGGCGATAAGTCGAAGTGGCGAGCTGATCTAAAAATTTATCAAATTCCGTGATCTCTTTAAATCTTCTGCCCTTCAGGCTGAGCTTAGACAAAGCGACCCTCAGCTCCGGCTGGAAGATAATAAGGATGCCGATCACAGCGACATTACCGATCAGCAGCATGATTTTGTGCAGGACGGGGAGGTTAAGCCAGGATGAGATGGCAAAAATAAGGAGGAATGCCAGCAGCCCTAGAACTAAATCCATCGAGCGCGTATTCCAAAAAAATGACAATAGGTAGTTGAGGATCATCGCGATGATGACGATCTCTATGAAGGGTGTGAAACTGTGGAATAACGGGACCATCAATCGACCTGTTTATACTCTCCGAATTTTAGCAAACTTGGAGATGAATCTCAATTCGATTTTTTTGAGGTATCGGAAGTATAATGGAACATATTGCCCCCAGACCCTTATTGAGCAGATAAATTTGAGGTGCTTTGGGAAAATTTTTCAGGAGAGGGTGTTCAATTGTTTGAAGTATTCCTTAGGCATTGAACGTGCCCAAAAAACAAAAATCTCTCCGAAACCTGATATAGATATCAGCTTTCCCAGATGTAGTCTCTTGCTTGCAGAGTGGTTGAGGCCAAAGTATGGGTGTAGAATTCTAGCTTGCGACTAATGAATGCCTTCCATTCTTCTTTTTGGGCAAAGAATGTCTTCCATCCTTCTGATAATCCGCGATTGACCGGGGGTAATTCTCGAGCCTCCACAAATGGATTGATTTGTCGAAGCGGGCGTATGCTATAACTAGCTTGCTCTCGCATTATCCTTTCTTCCACTTTTTTTCTAAAGCCTTGTTCATTCTCTGGAATGTCAATCAGAGTATAACGTCGAATATCATACAGAACATGAGCTCTTAGTTGAGTGCAAAACGTATTTGGGTCAACATATTCAAAAAGACCTTTTTTACTACCGCCGTAGGTGTCGGAAAGAAAGTAACCACGAGGTCCGTACTGGAAGCTTACGACGTGTTGAGGAATATGAATGATTCCTATGACATCCTGTTCGCCTGGAAAAGCAAGCATCGCATTTTCCAGAATTTCTCGATAAATGTTGGCTGTCGTCTCCATGGGAAATTTCTCTGATTTAAAAAAACTCCTTGCATGGTCATTGCGTTTTAAATTTTCAATGCTCTTTTGAATTTGCGTTTTTGCTGCTTCAATTTGCCCTTTTTTCACTTCTGGATTAGACAAATCATCTTCAGGATCGAAAGATTTCCCAATTTGATCTAGCTCTTTTTCACCTACAAGCTCTTCTGCTGCCCAATCGATACCATCAGAGAATGCGCATTCTGAAAAGCGAAAGTCCTGTAAGATTTGATGATAGAAGATATCTTCCTTTTGAAGAATACAGATACTTTCTGGCAATGATGTAGGCATGCCGCGGCAAATTTTGTCGAAGAGAGCATTTGCATATCCATAGCAACAGCCCTCATTCAAACGATTCCTAAAAAAGCCGATAAATTCTTTCTTCGAAAAAAGGCCGTGTTGTTTCAAAAATTCTTCGTATTCATCTGGGTAATCATTTTCAATGCGCTCAAGTGCTTCTTTTATTCCTTCTTCATTTTCTAGTGGCTTAATTTCCAAGTTGCTTCGAATCTGAAATGGAAATTCTCCTGGGCCAGCAATTGTGATGCTGCGCATTTCTAGACCAACCTTATTGCAAAGTGCGATGCCAAGATTGCCTACAATTCCCAAAACAATGGCGCTTGCCGGGCTTCCCTGGTTCAAATAATGCTGAACAGCGAAAGCAAGCACGGCCCCCTTGGCTGCTCTTGAGTAATCAACTTGTGATGTCATAATAAACCCATATTTATATTTGATGTAATTATATCAAAAAAAATGGTTTGAATAAATAAAAAAAATTATTAATGAGCTGTGGTGTAACATATTGACTTCGTGAAGCTTATAATGTAGGTGAATTGTGGTGCTTTTGGGAAATTTTTAAAGAGGGGTCGTACAAGAGATCTAATTCTAAAATTTTGACAAATTTCTTGGGACGTGTACTATATTGGAAAAGGTATTCCCATGGACGTCGTTTTACTCTCTAGAATCCAGTTTGCGCTCACCAGCGGTTTTCACTACATTTATCCCCCGCTCAGCATAGGAATCGGGCTGATGCTTGTGATTTTTGAAGGGATTTACATTAAAACAAAAAATCCACTGTACAAAAGCATCACGAGGTTCTGGGTCAAACTTTTTGCTTTAACCTTTGCTCTTGGCGTTGCGACGGGCCTTGTGCAGCTGTTTGGATTTGGAACGAATTGGGCGCAGTACTCCCGTTTTGTCGGCGATGTCTTCGGCAGCGCACTTGGCGCCGAAGGGATCTTTGCCTTTTTTTTAGAAGCGGGATTTTTGGGCGTGATGCTCTTTGGGTGGGAGAGGGTCAGTGCCAAAATGCATTACTTTGCAACGATCTGTGTCTGTGCGGGAGCGCACTTTAGCGCGGTTTGGATTGTGATCGCAAATTCTTGGATGCAGACGCCGGCAGGATATAAAGTCGTCGGCGAGGGGCTTCAAGCCAGAGCCACGGTGACTGATTTTTGGGCGATGATTTTCAACCCTTCTTCTGTCGATCGGCTGACGCATGTCATTTTGGGCTGCTGGCTTGCGGGGATCTTTTTTATCCTCAGCGTTAGCGCTTATTACCTCCTTAAGAAAAAACACCTGGAATTTTCGAAAGCAACGATGAAGATTGGACTGTGGATGGCTGCCATTGTTTTGGTTCTGCAGCTTATTTCTGCAGACTCTACATCCCGCGGCGTCGCTAGAGACCAACCCTCTAAACTGGCTGCCATGGAAGGGGTTTACCACACGGAAAAATCCACACCCATCACGCTTGTAGGCTGGGTCGATGAAAAGACCCAAACGACTAAGGGAATAAAAATTCCAGGTTTTCTTAGCTTTCTAGTCTATCGCGATTTTGAAACTCCAGTGAAAGGGTTCGACCAGATTCCTCCCGATGAAAGACCTCCGATCGGTATCGTCTTCCAGGCCTTCCATCTTATGATTGCGATGTGGGGCTTAATGACACTCACTACCATTATCGCTCTTTATCTTTGGAAAAAGAAAAAATTGGCAAAGACCAAATGGGTCTTGTGGGCGCTCATCATCTCCGTCATTTTCCCTCAAATTGCCAACCAAACCGGATGGATGACTGCGGAAATCGGCAGACAGCCGTGGATTGTTTATGGCGTGCTTAAAACAAGGCAAGGCGTCTCTCCAACGATTGTCAGCTCGCAGGTGCTCATGTCGATCATTATGTTCATTGTGATTTACGTCCTTCTCTTTGCGCTTTTTGTATTCCTTCTCAACAACAAGATCCAGCACGGACCTGAAGATGAAGATGCCACTGGGGAAGAACCCATGTTCCGCAATCTATCAAAATCCCTCAAGCGAGGCAGCCGATGACCGAATTTACCCTCTCTTTGCTTTGGTATTATATCATCGGTGCAAGCGTCATTTTTTACGTCGCCCTGGATGGATTTGATCTTGGAGTGGGGATCATGAACTTCTTCACGAAAAAAGACGAGGAGCGGCGCGTATTTCTCAATGCCATCGGCCCCGTCTGGGATGGCAATGAAGTGTGGCTCGTCATTGTCGGCGGAGCGCTATTTGCAGGATTTCCCGATGTCTATGCGACCCTATTTTCCGGCTTTTATAACCTCTGCATGGTCTTTCTTGTCGGACTGATTTTTCGCGCTGTGGCTATTGAATTTCGCAGTAAAAGAGAATCAAAAAGATGGCGCTTTACATGGGATGCGGTTTTTTCGATTTCCAGTTTACTCATTGCTTTTGGCCTTGGAGTTGTCTTAGGGAATATGATCGAAGGAATTCCGCTCAATGAGAACAAAGACTTTGTGGGTAGCTTCAGCCTGTTCTTTAGGCCTTTCCCGATTCTCATTGGGATTTTTACAATCTCCCTACTTATGATGCATGGATCGATATA
This sequence comes from Chlamydiota bacterium, assembly GCA_023269355.1. Classification (GTDB taxonomy): domain Bacteria; phylum Chlamydiota; class Chlamydiia; order Chlamydiales; family Rhabdochlamydiaceae; genus CAJCIW01. The sequence goes on from JAHFTO010000013.1 coordinate 45,035, forward strand.
TCTTGCCATGAAGACAGAAGGGGCTTTGCATAAGCGTCTGCGCCGCTGGGTCAAGCGCTGCATCTGGGTATTTGTTAGCATTTATGCCGTGACCTCAGTGCTATCTTGGTTTTATGCGCCTCATATGGTTCAGCGCTTCAAAGACTCGCCTGAATTTCTAATTATCCCCGTTTTAGCGCTGCTTGCTATCTTAAATGTTCCGCGCATGTTTACTCGCAATTCCGACGGCTGGGCATTTCTATCTTCTTGCTTTAGCATTGCGCTTCTTTTTTGCGTCTATGGGGTGGGGACCTTTCCCTATCTCGTGCGCTCTTCTGTGAACCCAGAGGCAAACAGCCTCTCTTTTTTCAACTCCTGTGCTTCCGTGCTGACGCTAAAGGTCCTTCTAATCATTGTAGCGATCGGTATCCCGCTTGTGCTCGGGTATGGGTTTATGATCTACCGTATCTTCCGCGGCAAGGTCAAAATTGAAAAGACGAGCTATTAAGCTTTCTGTAAAATATTAATTTTACTTTTGTGAAAGTTTCAGAATTTGATTTGGGGTCAATTTTCTTAAACGTATGATCATTAATGGTTTGCAGAATTCATGCGCTCATAAATTGTGAATATGTTACAATTAAGTTAGGCGATAGAGACCGAGCGGCTATGAAAGGAAAGCGAGACGGATACCTTGAAGATCTACAGCTGAAGGAAGAAATCCTTAAACACTTACATAATGATCGATATCGTCTAACTAGACATGCAGAGGAAGAACTAGAAAATGACGATCTAGACTTGAGTGATACTCTGTATGTTTTAAAAACAGGAAAGCATAACCACAAGAAAACCGGATTTGATAACAGGCATCAAACGTGGAAATATGCTATCGAGGGAACGACAAGAGAATTAAAAAAAGTTAGAGTAATCGTCGCATTTGTTGGCGAGATGTTAATTATTACTGCCATGGAGTTGTAGGCATGGAAAGAAAAAAAGAAACATTTATATTTAACGGGCTAGGATTCCCCATTCAGCTCATCGACTGCCCAATGAAGAAAGTCATTGGAGAATGGGTCATTGATATCAATCTGAATGCTCTTCAGTTATTTGTTTTCAAAGGTCTTATTCACAAGCCTTCTCCATTAACTGGAAGGGAGTTGAGATTCATGAGAAAATTCATGGATTTAACCACTGAAGATCTTGGTAAGAAGTTAGGTGTGACTCATGCTACAGTGGTTAAATGGGAAAAAGAGCAATCCAATATGAGCCTTGTGCAGGATGTATATATCCGCATGTTATTTATGGGAATGCTTAAGGATATGGAAATTAACTCTATATTTAAAGAGATCAATCCTGAAACTTTGGCTGAATCAAAAGTAAGCAAAAAGCCCTTCGCTGTCAATACAGCTGAATTATTAAAGACAGCTGTTTGATAGCTTTTTGAAAATATCAAAATCGGTAAGACGAGTTATTGAGGGTTTTCTGAAAGTCAAGAACCCACCACGGAGGCAACTGTTTCACAAATTGAAACAGTTCAAAAGAAAGTGTGCGTCAGGTCACATTTTTGAGTTATTAAAATTGTATATGGCTAGCATCGAGCTGCACATTTTCCCCTGTGCCCATCCTTACATAGTCAGATCGCATGTTATTATCCCTACCGAATTCCACATGGTTGGAACCGCCGTAGTTGGAACCAAAGAACATGACCCAGGAACGATACTTCGCTATGAAGCGGTCCCTTTCTTTACATTCCCATTGCACATTACCATCTCTAAAACCTTCACAAATTTAAAACCTGTGTTTAAAGGTAATTCACCTTTCCATCCGGCTGGCGTCCATTCGAACGGGATTGTGGTCTCCCAAGCTCTGTCAACGCGAATTCCGAGGATATTTCCAAATCCAACATCAACATTGACATTGGCACCAAGGGCCATGCCCTCGGGTGAGAGATCTTCTAAAATGCGATTTCCCTTAAGAGATTCCCATTGTACACTACCGTCTCCTAGGGCTTTCACAAATTTAAACTCTTTGCCTAAGGGTAATTCACCCATCCATCCAGCTTGTGTCCATTCGAACGGAATTGTCATTTCCCAATCTCCATCAGCGCGAATTCCAAGAATGTTTCCCAATTCAACATTGACATCGACATAAGCTTTAACAGAAGAAGGCATCTCTTCTTCAATGGGAGGAAGGGCAGTTAAAGCTAAACGATGGGTAAATGAGTTGTAGGTTTGGTTGATCCAAGTCCTCCAACCTTCTGAAGGTAGTTCGCGCGCTTCAAGGAGAGGATTAATGTGATGAAGAGGCCGGATGCTATAATAAATGCCTTTTTCCTCTAAGAGACTTCTCTGATTTTCTTGAAATTTTTGAGGTGCCTTTAGTTCAATAATGATTTTCACATCATATAGCACATGTTTCTTCAATTGAGAGAAAAACGTATCGGAATCTACGTATTCAAAAAGACCCTTTTTCTCACCGAACGGATCATAAAGGAAATAACCGCGAGGTCCATATTGAATGCAAATGACATGATGTGGAATGTGAACGACCCCTATGACATTTTGATCATCAGGAAATCGATGCATGATTCTTTCAAAGATTTCTCGATAAGCGGTAATTCTTGATTCTTTGGGGAACCTTTCAGAATCTTCAAAATTCAGTGAAAGATGTCGATTTTTAATATTTTTTTTAGAGGTCCAGAAACTCCCCTTAAGGATTTCCAAAATCTGGCCGTAAACTACATCTTCGCTTTGAATCATGGGAATGCTTTCCAACATTGATGTCGAGCTGCCGCAGCAAATTTGATTAAAAATCGCATTCGCTGTTCCTGCGCAACATCCGTCATTCAACTGGTCTTCGAAAAATGCAATAATACCCTCTTCACTGGAAGTATAAAAAATATGCCAACGTGTAAATTCACTATACTCTTTTGGGAAATCGTTCTTAATTCGATCCAGAGCTTTTGTTAGAGTTTCTTGCTCAAGCTGTGTTCTATGTTCACGGCGAAGAATACGATAGGCGAATTCATCGGGATCTAACACTTGGGCGTTACGGATTTTTTCGATCACATTTTCACAAAGATTGAGTCCATAATAGGCTAGACCGCAAAGAAGGGGTGTGACGACGGTTGTAACTGCATTGTTCTTCCAAGCTTCTTCGTCCAAGCCATTTTGGTAGCATTGGTAAGCATAATAGAAATACCCCAAGGTAACCGCACAGCTCCCAGCGCGGAGCGCAAGAGTTCCCTGGCGCGAGGTCAAAAAATTTGCAACTGATGTCATAATAGCCTCTAAATTACGTTTTTATTAACCCTTTGTTATTAGAATGAAACATTGTTGCCACCAAGGGTCATGACCTTGCGGCAGTTCTCATCTAAAATGCGGTTTCCTTTCAATCTCTCCCATTGCACAGTGTCACCATCAGCTAGGACTTTCACAAACTTGAACTCTTTGCCTAAGGGTAATTCGCCCCTCCATCCAGCTGATGTCCATTCGAATGGGACGGTTGTCTCCCAAGCCCCATCAGCGCGGATTCCTAGGGTGTTTCCATAGCCAACATCGACTACGATATAAGCTTTGACGGAAGAAGGCATTTCCTCTTCAACGGGAGGTAAAGCAGTGATTGCTAAGCGATGAGCAAAAGAGTTGTAGGTTCGGTTGATCTGAGTCATCCAGCCTTCGGGAGGTAGTTCGCGCGCTTGGATATTGGGATTAATATGACGAAGTGGACGGATGCGATAGTAAAGTTGTTGTGTTTCTAGTGCTTTCCTTTTTTTTCCTTGGTAAGGTTCAGGCGCATCCATTTCAATGATTATTTTTACATCGTAAAGCACATGTTTCTTCAATTGAGAGAAAAATGTATCAGGATCGACATATTCAAAAAGACCTTTTTTCTGGCCAAACGGATCATAGAGGAAATAACCGCGAGGTCCGTATTGAATACTAATGACATGGCTGGGGATTTCAATCAGCCCTATGACATTTTGCTCTTCAGGAAAAGAGCACATGGCTTTTTCAAAAATTTCTCGATAAACGGTAGAGCTTGATTCTTTAGGGAATTTTTTGGACTCAGTAAAATTCAACGGATGAAAACAGCGTTCAATTTTTTGATCCTCAACACCTATATCAAAAAATGAGAAATTTCCTGAATTTATGCCTCCTATTAATTGCAAATTTTCTGGATTCATGTTTGACAAGGTTTGGCTGTAAATCACATCTTCATCTTTATTTCGAATCGCGTGCAAGCCTTCTGGTAGAGATGTGGATGTGCCGCAGCAAATTTGATCGAAAATCGCATTAGCTTGTCCCATGCAGCATCCTTCTTCTAATGAGGGGCGATGAAACAGATTTGTATTTAGGTACATGGCTGACAAAAAGGGGTGTGTATAGCACCTATATCCTTCCGGAAAATCGTTCTTAATTCGATCCATAGCTTTTGTTACTGTTTCTTGCTCAAGCGGTGTTCTATGTTCACGACGAATGCGATAAGCAAATTCATCGGGATCTAGCACTTGGGCATTGCGTATTTTTTCGGCTACATTTTCACAAAGATAGAGACCGAGTTGTCCAAGAGTTCCTAAAATACCTATGTATAAGCCACCCCATGGATTGTTCTCTTGATCATTTTGGGTACAACAATACACCGTGCCCAGAGCAATCGCACAGCGCCCAGCTAGGATCGCGAGAGAGCCTTGTCGTGAAGTCAAAAAATTTGCAACTGATGTCATAACAACCTCTAAATTATTTATTATTAAACGTTTTAATAAAGCGTGTTTATTGTTAAATTATATCAATCATTATACACAAATGTAATGTTTTTTAATATTACAAAGATTATTCAAAATAACCAAAGCGGTTTGTTTGTAAAAAATAACGACCGAATAATTTCTATAACTATCACATAATCAATGGCTTAAATCATTAATATTAGTCCTTAACCTGTAAGGCTGTCATCTGCTCTCTTAGGAAGCATAAAAATTATTTTAAAATTTGACATAATATAAATTATTTAGTATAATATAGTAATAAACAACATTTTTAATATCAAATAATTAGGTGAATATGAATTCCGTGAATAATTACAATCCAGTTGTAGACTCTTGCTATTTTGATTGGACGCAGAGGCCAGAATCCCTCCAAGGAGTGATCACAAAATGCTATGAACAACTTGCCAATAATCCTCATGGACGATGGTCTCTTTATAATGGGAAAAAGAACTATGAAATCTGCGGCGTCAATGAATACGCCCTCATGAAAGACATCATTCTGAAAGCGCCATTTCATCAGCAGGAGTTTTATGCGCTCGATATAGGCGCTGGAGATTTTCAGTGGGGTCATGGCCTTGCCGCATTTATCGATGCTCAGACAGATCTTCCCAATGACATCAGTGTCCATATCATCGGCGTTAAAGGGGAAGCTTACTTAGAAGAAAAGGTCATTACTACAAAGCGCTGCATCATTCATAAATTGGGTGCCTTTAAGATTGAAGAGCTTTTTGCCTCATTTATAGAAACGGGTCTTGAAGTGGAAAGCAATGTCGATTTGATCGTTTCTAGATGGTGTTTTCGTCATTTGGCCGACCCTGTGGGAACATTTGCCCAAGCATATAATTTATTGCGTCCTGGAAGTGGCTATCTTTTGATAGATGGGTTCTTTTTCTTATACGAAGGACAGAAATTGAATCATGGGGATGGCAACATGTGCATGACTCAGCTTTTTTTAGATACGAAAGCGCCTTTTTTGACTCAATCGATGAATCCAGGATATTCTTTGAATCAGTTCATTCTACAAAGTGCAGATGCAGAGCCCTGTTCTTTGCCGATGCAGTACTTAAGTATCGAAGTAATAGAAGACACAGTTAAAAAATGGGGTGTCAATTCACGTACAGTGACTCGGTTTCAAAGGCAGCCCCAAGAAAGTGATCGGGAAAAACATCGTTTGCCCTGTCTGCATCCCGAAGAAATACACTATGTCTATGGAGACAAAAATATCTTCGACCATTTACAGGACAATGGATTGTTCGTGGATTCTAATCGGGAGTGGCGGTCTCTTAAAAAAAATGAAACTGAAAATCTGCCAAAATAATCCCGAAAACTGACGAAGCCTTAATATTACAACACCTTCTTAGGAAAGCCCACAACGGCTTTATAGCAGAGGATGAGATGATCCACGCCATTCATGGCGCGATGGGGTTGTCCTTCTTTGGGCAAGCTATTGGCGATGGCGATCTTGTCTTTGGAATAGCCCGTTTCCCAGGGGTAGTTGCCTGTGCCAGTAGATCCTTCTTTTATCGTTTTCCCCCAGTACATCGAAGCAAGATCTAACCAGTGATAAGGCCAGAGCAAGCTTTCTTGAATGTCGGCGTCGATGAGTTGCGAGAAGAAAACTCGATCGAAAGAAGGATTCTGGCAGATAAAAACTGCTTCTCCGCGCTTGATCTTATTTTTCGCGAACATCTCTTGGATTTGTGTGCCGACCATAGAGGGGGGAAGGCCTTTAGACGCTTCTTCCCAGGTAAATCCGTTGACCTTTAAGCTTGCAGGATCGCTCTTTGCCCATTCCTCTTGAGTGACACAAACAAGAGATTCATAGGAGTCTTTGACTTGACCAGTCAAGATGTCTACGATTTTAAACGCGATTTCGACGATGCGATGCTTTTGAAAATTGAGGCCATTTGTCTCTGAATCTAAGAATATTCCCAACACAGTTTGACCTCTAAAAACGTTCCACTCACAGAATTTAAGGGTAACAAGAAGGATGTTCTGATTTCAATAAATATTTGCTCTCTGCTATAACCACCAGCATGGATTAAAATATTCGCTTGAGAGGAAGTATGGAAATCAACACGGGGATTTCAGAGCAAAATCGATCAGCTATCAGCGAAGGCCTCTCAAGGATGCTGGCCGACACATATGCGCTCTATTTAAAAACGCAGAACTTTCATTGGAACGTCCGAGGGCCAGAATTTTACTCTCTCCATATTCTCTTTGAAAAACAGTATGAGGACCTAGCTGAAGCTGTCGATGAGATTGCTGAGAGGATCCGCGCTTTGGGATATTATGCCGATGCCACTTTTTCCACTTTTAAAAATAAAACTGCAATCAAAGAGGATGAAAAAGTTTTAAATGGTAAGGAGATGCTTCACCAGCTGGTCGAGGGGCATGAGACGCTTTGCAGGGGGGCTAGGAAAGTGGCCGAAATCGCTGATAAAGAAGGGGATTTTGCGACAGTCGACATGATCGGCCGGAGACTGGGAGCCCATGAAAAAATGGCCTGGTTTCTGAGAAGCCAGATTTAAAAATAAAAATTTACGCATTTCCCATGGTGCCAAAGAACTAGATATGGTATATTTACGACCTCACTAATAGTTCTTAGGACATGGGATATGGCTTTTTCGCCGCAAAAATTTCGGGAGATTGTTTTTCAGCTCATCTACAGCGATGATTTTGGCGCAGATGAGAGTAGCATAGAAATGCTGATGGCGCAGCTTGCTGTGACAAAACGCATTGTTCGCGAGGCGAGCGCTGTGAAGGACAAGCTCTTGGAAAAGAAAAAAGAAATTGACGATGTCATCCGAACGCATTCAGAATCGTATGAATTTGAACGGATTCCCCGCGTTGAGCGCAATGTGCTTAGGCTCGGGGTCTATGAACTTCTTTTTGTCAAAGAAGTGCCTCCCAAAGTTGCAATTGCTGAAGCGATCCGCATCAGCCGTAAATTCGCAACAGCGGAAGCAGCGACATTTGTCAATGCGATTTTAGATTCCATTTATAAAGGATTCAACTTGGCAGAAATAACAGATGTCGAAACTGCAGCGAGTCTTTCAGTTTGAAGTCGATAAACCTCTCAGTCAATTATCCACTTTTGGCATAGGCGGCCCTGCGCGCTATTTTTTCGAAGTGCAGAAGGTCGAAGATCTGCAAGAGCTCATGGCTTATTGCCACGCTCAAAAACTCCGCTATTTTATCTTAGGAAAAGGCTCCAACAGTCTTTTCGATGACCGCGGATTTGACGGCTTAGTGATTCTCAACAAGATCTCCTTTTGTCATTTTGAATGGCCGATCGTCCACGTTGGTGCAGGTTACAGCTTTTCTCTTTTAGGAACCCAGACGGCAAGAAGCGGATGGTCGGGTCTTGAGTTCGCCTCTGGTATTCCTGGAACTGTCGGTGGAGCTGTTTACATGAACGCAGGGGCAAATGGCGCTGAAACGTGTGAGACATTGTTCGAAGTGACCTTTGTGAATGAAAAAGGGGAGCTTGAGGTTTTGCGGCGCGACCAAATTGAGTTTTCTTATCGCATGTCTTCGTTTCAACAGAGAAAAGGAAGCATTGCCAGCGCCAAATTTTTGCTGACCCCATCCGATGTTGCTCGCAAAGACCAGCTGCGCATTTTAGACTACCGCATGAAAACCCAGCCTTATGGCGATAAGTCAGCAGGGTGTGTCTTTCGCAATCCCAAACCCCATTCTGCAGGAGCATTGATTCAGCAATGCGGACTTAAAGGCCAGAAGCTAGGCGGAGCGGAAGTATCGCTCACACACGCCAATTTCATCGTCAATCGCTCTGGCGCTTCTGCAAAAGAGATCCTTAAGCTGACAGACTTTGTGAAAAATATGGTCAAAGAAAAAACCGGGGTCGAACTAGAAATGGAAATACGGTGTGTACCTTATCAGGAGAATGAACTTGTTTCGAGCTGATTTGCACTGCCACTCCACTTGTAGCGATGGAACGATGACACCTAATCAGCTGCTTCATCACGCAAAAGAGATCGGACTCTCTGGAATCTGTATCACCGATCACGATACGATCGAGGCATATCATACAGCGCCTGCCATCGCTAAAGAGCTCGGGCTGCTTTTAGGCATCGGCGCTGAGTTTTCCTCTGTGTTCAAAACTTTAAGCGTCCATATCCTGGCTTACGATTTTGATTTGCACAACCCCGCTATTAAAAAACTCTGCGAGCGGCATAGCGTGCGCAGAACTGAGCGCAACCGCGCTATTTTGCATAATTTAAGCCGCCTCGGCATGCCGATTTTTGAAGAAGAGCTTCTTGCAATGGGAGAAAAAAGTATCGGCAGACCCCATATTGCTTTTCTCATGATGCAAAAAAAGTATGTCGCTTCCATCCGAGAAGCGTTTAACGTCTACATTGGCGATGGATGCCCTTGCTACGTGCCTGGAGAAGCAATCAGCTCGGAAGAGACGATCTCGATTATTCATCAGGGGGGAGGAAAAGCGTTCATCGCACATCCCCATTTATTAGTGCACGCCAATAAGATCAAATTACTGCTAGAGCTGCCGTTTGATGGTATCGAATGCCATTACGCCAAGTTCCCTCCAGAGAAAGAAAAAAAGTGGATAAAGATCGCCCAAGAAAAAAATTGGCTCATCAGCGGAGGATCTGATTTTCACGGAACGGCAAAAGAATACATCCAGCTCGGCTGCTCTTGGGTTAACGAAGAAACGTTTCATAAGATTTTTCAGAAACCTCTATGAATGAATACGAAAGGACCGTTGACCGACTACTGCGGACGGGTAACGGTGAAGGAAAACCCCCGAGCCTTGAAACTGCCCAAAACTTAAATTCTCAGCTTGGGAACCCATCTTCTGCTTATGCATGCATCCATGTTGCAGGGAGCAACGGCAAAGGATCTGTTACAACCAAAATCGCAAAAGTTCTTGAACTTTGCGGGTATAAAGTAGGGCTTTTTACTTCTCCCCATCTTTTTTCATTCCGTGAAAGAATTGCCATCAATGGTGCACCCATTTCTGAAGAAGAAGTGGTGCATGGAATGCACCGGCTTTTTGCTCTCATAGAGAAGCTCGCACTTCAACCCACCTTTTTTGAGCTGACCACCTTTTTGGCATTGGAGTATTTTTGCGAAAAAAAAGTAGATGTCGCAGTGATCGAAACAGGGCTTGGAGGAAAGTATGATGCGACGAATGTGGTTCAGCCTGTTTTATCCATCATCACATCCATTAGCTTAGAACATACTCAATTGCTGGGAACAACCACCCAGCAAATTGCCGCTGAGAAGGCGGGGATCATTAAAGAGAAAGTTCCTGTTGTTTTAGGGCCTAAAGCGAAGTGTGAGGCGATCTACGAAAGAGTAAGAGAGTTGAATAGTGCTGTGTTCATTTCTGAAAAGACGGGTTCTCTATTTGATGAGGAGAATACAGCGATTGCAGAGTGCGCTCTAAAGCAGCTTTCTTCTCAATTTAACATTAGCTTGCAAGCCCAAGAGCTAGGGCTTTTGGTCCGTCCGCCGTGTCGGTTTGAGCAAGTTGGTCATTGTATTTTTGATGTGGCCCACAATCCAGATGCGATTTCTTCGCTCATCCACGCCTTGAATACTTCTTTTCCCGCCGGTAAATTCCGCTTTCTTGTGGGTTTTTCCAAAGATAAAGACTATGCAAGCTGTTTGAGACGGATCACAAAAGTGGCAACCCATGTGCATTTGGTTCAAGCAGCCTCTTCTCGTGCAGCGACACCTTTAGAGTTGCAAGCTGTATTGAATCATTCCAGCACTTGCCACAGCTGCATTGCAGAGGCGGCTACAGCCGCCTCTGCAGAAGCTCGAGCAAAGGAAGAGATGCTTGTGGTATGTGGAAGCTTTTACATCATGGCAGAAGCAAAAGCCATATTATGTCAGTGAGGAAAAGAAACGATTTTGCCGTCAAGCTTGGGCTTGTCGTCATCATCTGTGCATTGAGCAAGACCCAAAAAGAGTTGATCGATTTCGTTTGAGGTGGGATAGCCTTCGCCATTTCCAACCAGCTCGTTGGCGGTTGCGATGAGGGCTTGGCAAGTTTCTACGGCGTCATCAAAAGGGACTGCGAGGAGATTTTTCATATGCTCTTCAAAGCGATCTTTATAACTGCTACTTAGTGATGCATAGCGCATTTTAGCAAGTCTAAAATCGCGGTTGTACACGGCTCTTGCCACATCGAAAAGCTCTTCCACTTCATCGGGAAGCAGCGGAGTTTCTTCGACAAAGCGCACATTTTTTTGACCAGCCAGCATGTCGATATGTCTAACGACCGGCTTGCCGCTGAGCCTTGCCTTGGCTTCGAGCAAAACTTGTTTTGCATCTGCCACGATTCTTCGATCGGGAATGAGGGTCATATGATTTCTTTCAAGCTCGTGAATATGCGTCTCGAGCTTTTTAACGGCCTTTAAGGTCAGCCGTCCTTTTCTTAAGGAGGTCGATTCTTCCTGGATTTGGGAGACTTCTCGCTGCACTAAGCCGTTTTCCAAATCTCCATAAAGTTTGACAACCTGCTCCTTGAGCTGCTCGGTCTGGGCCTTGGCAAATACATTTTTTGCCTTGCCATCTGTCTCCAAATCCTTGAGAGTCTCCAACGCATGGTCGAGCTTCCTCGACAAAAGCTGGTACTTTCTTGGCGAGATGGGGCAGTGAGCGATCTCTCCAGCTATGGTCTGCACCTCCGTCTGAACAGAGCGAGGGGTGACGGGATCATTGACTTCTTTAGATCTCATAAAACATCTTCTTTTGTTTTTATTTATTAGTAATATAAGGTTCCTAATACACCTTAATTACATTCTATTCCGATTAGATTAAACTGTCAATCGTGTAATCTATTTTTAGAAATAAACATTTTACATCTTATCCATTTTCTTCGGGGGTGGGAGTACCCTTGCCCCCCTGGGCATAAAAAAAAAGCTATGCCTTTTCACTGACATAGCTTTTTAGTGAAATGAAGTAAAATAAAATTTTTTTATTGTACTTTCCAGAACTCTTTAAGACGCTCTCGAAATTGACGGATTTTTTCTACTTTTTCCAATGGGTCGTTTTCTCGGCTGACAAGCGACATTTTGAACATTTCAAACAAATAGAGCTCTGGAACGTCTTTTTCATCCATTTGAAGATCTACCAGCAAGCCCAGTATCTCAAATTCAACATCTTCTTCCTGGGATGTCAAAAAGGCCGATTCCAGACCTTCTAGGGCAAGTTCTAGAATAGCTCTCTGAAGCGCCCGTTTGCGCTCCGAATTATCTGCAGGGTATGCACCTCCCATCGCTTGGCTGCCATAATCGAGTATCTCAACAAGCAACTCGGGAGATTCTTTTTTATGGATGAAGTAAAGATGAAAGCAAGGACGGTCAGCGATCAGGCACCCTTTGTTTTCGCTGATGCTAAACGTAACTGTATGCCCCACGGATTCTAACTGCATGAGAGCACCTAGGAATTGAGAGAGGTCTTTCATGGAGCCCTTATCGCCAAGCATAGGAATGAGCTTGAACAGATCTTTCATCCCGCAAAGAGCTTTGGCAGCGCAATTGGATGAGCTTTTTTTCTCATCGAATTCTACTATGTTAAAACCCTCGTGAACATTCAAAGGTGTCTCAATAGTGATTGAACAATTGTTCTGAGAATGTTTTACAGAGGATTGACCTGGATGTTTTACCTTATTAAATTGCACTACCATGAGATTGGATTTGAGCTCTATCTCAGGAATAATGAAAGTGCTTAAAACGGCTTGGACTGCCTTGGCCCTTTCAGAATAACTTGGATTCCAGACAAAAAATGGCTGTCCCAGAAGTGTTTTTGGAATGGGTTTTTTAATTTTGTTATCTTTGAGCATAACATCGCTTAAAGCATCAAACAGTTTTTCTTTGCAATCGGGAGATAGGTTTAAGAATGCGAATTGGACTTTTTCTTCAATGCTATTGAGGATTTGGGCTTTATTTGAGTTGACAGCTTTGTTTTCTGTATCAGCTTGTTTAGCTTCTTCCTGTGCGGTTTGAAGAGCTTTTAATAATAACTCAAAACCCTTTTTTGCCATTCTCTGTGCATGGCTTGCTTGAATAAGTTCGGTTTCCACATGTTCTTGTTTTTCAAGGAGTGCAATAAGTTCATCTTCTAGATCCTCTAGAACCTTCTTTATTGCAATCTCGTTCTCACTGATGAAAAATTGAGGTTTATTTAAGCAATACGTATAGACCTTTTCAAAGAATTCAAGAGCGATCGTAAAGTTATGGAAGGGGTCCTCGTTGTATTTTTCCTTTAATGCCTTGAATTGATCTTGGGCCAGAGCCACTTCATAGGTTTCATTTTGATCCAGTACGAGATTCGAAGACAGAGCCACGCTATGAGGACAAATCAGCGTCTTAGAACCCACTGTTTCCTGGAGTGTCAGCAATGCATCTTTATTGCCCTTATTCATCGCTTTATTGCACGAAATATCGAAAATGCGTCCCTGCAAAGACTTCACAACTTGAGGATTGATATTTTGGAGATCCGCCCCCTCATACACCTCTTGCACTTGGGCAGTCAGCTCCACAATTTCAATCGCTATATCGCAGTTGGCTTGAATCCCATTGATATAGGCAGTGGATTCTTTCAGCCATTTTTCAATCGCCTGAAGTTCTTCCGCAATGTGATCAGGCATTCCTGTTGGGAACTGAAGGTAAATGGTACTAACAGTTAGCGCAAGCTCCTTGAGAAGCTCGGCATCTGAGGAAAGTTCTTGGGTGAATACGATTTGTGTCTGAGGATCGCAAGAGATCATGAGCCAGCTCGCATTATTGAGTCTTTCATGCAACCGGATCGCTTGATCTAAAATGTCATCATACTTTAATTGATTCATAGTTTAAATCCCGCATTGCTTAGTTTTTCTTTGACAGTCGTCTGAATAGCGAAGTAGTTGTCCCAGACTTTGAATGTACAAGAGAGGTTGTACAGCTCATGTGCTGTTTCATGGTTGCCCTTTTCCAATGTTTGCAGGATCACCTTCGAAAATAGCTGAGCCCTTGTTTCAGGATCATTTGAAAAGACCTTTTTCTCTTCGGCTTCTAAGAGAATCTGTGTACTCGAGCCGAACTTGCTCGCATTGTTGCAGATCATAATCGTACTGCAATAGAGCTGTTGTAGTTGTTTGAGATTGGGATTTTCTGCATTTGCTTGCTCTCTAAGCAGCTGGATTTGGTATTCGATGGCATCGAATTCTTCTTCTCGTTGTTGAGGGTTAATACCCACAACGGATGTCAGAAGGTGTGTAGGACTGAACGTAGGATTGGACATGGATTCCTCCTTAAAATTGATAAAGGGTCAAATTTTATAGGAGAGTCTGATTTCTTTGAATGAGAATAAGGCTGGGAGCCTTTTTGCGATTGGGAAATGAGTGGATACATACGTTCCAAAGAGCAGAAGGCAAGTTGCTGAACATCTCGTGCAAAGCCATCTCCTCTTTAGCACCTTCCGCGTGTCCAGGGTAGCAGGTGATCGAGACCGCGCCGCCAGGAAGAATCAGCTCAAGAGCGGATTGTACACTTTGCAAAGTAGTCCCTGTGAGTGTCGTCAGTTCTTTATTTCCCCGTGGCAGATAGCCCAGATTGTACACCACTAGTTTCACCTGCGCCGTTTTTGCCATTTGGGGAAAATCGCTATGCGACTGGTGGAAAAGATGAACCTTATCTAGCATAGCAGGGGAGAGCTGAGTTTGAAGCAGCTCTCTGGTTGCCTGGATCGCCCCCTCTTGGATGTCGATGCCGATGACCTCTCCTCCGCCTTTCTCTGAGAGGATCTCCGCAAGAACCAGTGTGTCATTGCCATTGCCGCAGGTGGCATCGATCGCCATGTCACCGCTATTTAAAAGCCTTCTCCAAAAACCATGGGCTAAATCGAGATGAGACTGGAAGAGGGGGAAGTTTTGCTGCATAAAATTAGATATTTACGCTGTTGTTCATGCTTTCAAACACATATCGATTGCAGACAGGGATGAAAACTAGCTCTTCCTTCGAGTTGTGATTGTTTTCCTCTTTATGAAGAGCCGTATGAAGGTGACTTGCCGCATCTTTCACAGTGCCAAAGTTACCTAAATACGGAGTTTGGCCATCCCATTTGACCCCATATTGGTTAAATAAGGAGATCGTATTCTTTTCGTCGATAGAAAATGTAAGATGACGGTTTCCGAAACAGATAAAGCCTCCCAAAACACTCAATTGATGTTTGGCTCTGAGGTCGCACATATAAATCAGGTATTTTTGGATTTTTTCTAGATCGGTGTGGACAAGAGATCGAGGGATACAATCTTTAAGGCAAAAGATTGAGTCATGAGAGTTCATAGAGATCAAGCGACTCAAACGATGGGTGAGCTCAGGGCTGTGATCCCTTGAGTTAACATAGTTAATCTGGAAGGGAGTAGGTTTTTTATGCGAATCCAAAATGGCAAATAGGTCTTTTTCCATAGAATCTGTATTCATTATTATGGCGGCCTGAGTATGTCCTTCTTCAATCAGCTTATCGATAGCGATTGTGTCCCCATCAAAAGCGGTTTCAAGAAATAAAATGGAAGTCTGCTCACGGCCATCTTGCAAGATCTGCTCACTCAAATCGTTGCGTTTTGAGATATCGCTAAGACTAGGATTATTGTAATAAGTTTTAAATAATTTGTTCGCAGAGAGTCCGTAGTTATGAAATTCCGGTGCGATCAGAAGGTGCTGTGTTTGCAAATCCTTAAGAGTATCTGTTATCTGGGCGAGCACGGCAGTAGTAGCCATATTGGGATCCGAGTCAGCGATACGATTTACTCCATCGATATATTTACAAATTTTTTCAATGGGGATGTCTTTTTTTGTAGATAGTTTAGTTAAGAGTTTCTCAATCCTCGGATCAATGCTGTCATCGTTGGACTGCAAGTATGCGATCACTTTTTCAGCAAATGCAATTTTCTTCCCATTTTTTTGGGTTGCTTCCAGGAATTTGTCATAAAATGTGTGATCCACTAGCTTACAGAGTTGTTCATGGGCATTAAGGATGGATTTGTAGATAGTCATTTCAACAATCGCATCTCCTAGTTTTGAGCGATCGATGTTCCATTTGTAGTCCTTCATGACTTCAGAGGTAAACTCGATTTCTGCTTGAGTTTTTGTAGTATAGTCAATTCTATTCATCTATAAGTCCTAAATTGAAGAGGGTTGAGAGGATTGAATTTTGTCTGAGAAAAATGCGAAATCTAAATGCAATGTTGGCATATCGATCGCCAGTTGAGGGTAACTCATAGTCCTTCCTAAGTTCGGCTGTATCTCAGTCTCAGGAGGAAAGTCACGATTCTGAACGTTTGCAAAAGGGAATGGATGGGTATATTGCGGGGTGAATTGGGCTATCCAGCGTTTGCTCAGCTGCTGATGGGCGAATGGAATCAGCAATCCGGTCAATTCATTGGGCCCAGAGTTAGCAAGTATGTTGACTCTGTGGCAATAATTTTCGATGGTTATTGGAGAGAAGCATCTTGATGGATCAGTGACTTTGTTTAGAAGTACTATTAGTCTAGGATCGATTCCTCTGTCGCCTGATCTTAAGAATTCAACGACTCTTTTAGAAAACTCGATCTCTTTTTTAAGCTGAGCAAGGTGGCATTGGAGATACGCCCTATAAGTGGATGCATTAATTTTTGAGCAGATTTCTGATAATGCGGCTTGCTGAGATTGGAACATTTCAATGCTTTGACCCACTTTTTTTAGGTTACTGTGTTTGATCGACCATTGGCAGTGTTCAATATTATTCATCAGTTCGTCGGTCTTTTTATAAATTTGTACTTTCAGATCGATACCGTGCATATTTTTCCTTGGAGGGTGTTTAAAAATTAAGCTTCTGTCGATTTTCGGGTTCTTTTGAGCCGCTTTTCGATTCTTTTTCGGGGGGTAATATCAACATTCGTATATTACCCCCCGAAAAAGAGTTAAAAATCGGCCAAAATAATCCCCAAAATCGACGAAACCTAAGTTTACACACACCCTCCTAGATGCCA
>JAHFTO010000044.1 GCA_023269355.1 Chlamydiota bacterium
TCTCATGCGGCAGTTCAGCAGGGGACAACTTTGATCCGCGATGTCGAAAAGGATCTGCCTTTTTTGACAGAGATCCAATACGGCGATCAAGATCTCGTCACTTTGCTCCATCAGATTCCTGTTGAGGACAAATCGCAGCATGAGCGGCTGGTACGCTTTTTAGAGGAGCTCTCACAGAGAGGTCAAATTACAAAAACTCAACTCGAATGGATGCTGGCGAACCTTGTGAAAGAAAAACGGATGAGTTCCCAAGAGTTAGATGCTTTTTTAAAAAAGCCTGAAAAAGAACCTTTTGCGTTTTCAGCAATGGGAGATCGCTTCTTCCAATTTTTAGGCGAGTGCCTAAAATCCCATATGCGCAAAGGCTCGCGCTTTTCCTGTTTCTTGAGCAGTCCTACTTCAAAATATCAAGATGATCGGTTTGTGAACGAAATTATCGCGAATCCCTTCCTCGATTACCATGAAGAAGAGATCTGCATTGAAGTTCCCGCCAATTGCCAGTATTTCAGCGGAAACAAGGCCTTGGTGATCACCATTGTGAAAGCGGTTTAGGAAATCTTATCGAGAGGATAGAATTTAATAAAATCTTCTAAGAAAGGTTGTAATTCTTTATGCAGGTTTTGGTTCCCATAGATAACCTCATCTTTAAATAAACCCGGGTCAAATTTAGGGATGTGAATGGGGCTGTTTTGTGTGTCATCCGCTTTGAATACAGTCACATGTTTTGAATAGATATCCCTGCAGTGCAGCACGGTTTTATAATCTAATGCGATGTGAAGGGGATCGAAATTTTTCCTCTTGAACGCCATTTGAATGGATTGCAGAAGGCAGTTTTCTTTGATCATAAATGTCACTTTTGAATCCAATAAGAGCGGGATCATATTTTTCTGAGACATTTCTCTGAGGGTATTTTGATCGAGTGTTTGATTCTCATAAAATAAGAAAAAATCATCCATTAAGAGCAGCCCTGTTTCAGGTCGAAGCAAAGAATAAGTCTGAATGAGTGTTCCCATGGGGTCGATGAGATGGCGAAACGTCCAGCTGGAGAGGATGAGATCAACCTTGTTTTCGAAGTCAAAATTCCTGTTTTTAAATTCTTCGAATAGGTTTTCCACTTTGAAGGCCCCAAAATAGAGCATGAGGCATTTTCCTTCTTGAGTCTGAACGCATTTCTCACCTTGAATAGATTCCCCACGAAGGCTAACGATTGTTACCGAGATGTCTTCAGGAAGATCACTATCCTGATTAATCGTCTCAGCTAGAGCCTTTGCAAGGAAAAAATTGCCAGCGCCAATGTCCATGGCATAAAAGTCTTTTCTTTTTGGGTATCTGTTTTTAATGAATGTTGTGAACCAAGCGTGTTCATCGATCCTGCAAAGATGATAATGGTCAGATCCATTTACGTGCCAAGAGCTGTCTAGTTGGCAAGCTAGTTCACCAAATTTCTCGTCAATTTTCTCTTGAACTTCTGTAGGCCTGTCCTGCCAATTTAGAGCGGTGACAGTGCCTGAATTAATGTTTGTTGCGTTCATAGATATCCAAATTTATATTCCTTGATTAGAGAAAAATTGTTGTTTTCAATGAAGTTATAATCGTAGGGGCGGTCTTGAAATCCCTGCAATGAAAGGAACGATGGCCATTCACTTTCACGTAAAAGAGACCACGCGGGATTCAGATCGCAGATGACTAGATTTGGAGTTGGATTTTCAGTGTTTGGTTGATAGTACATCTTTGTACGGTATCCATTTTCATGAAGAACGACGCAATCACCGCGTCGAATCATGTTAATCACTTCGTCTAAGCCACAAGCAGGCTTCTCAGGCTCTGGCTGATAGACTTCAGTAAATTCCGGAGTGTTCAGTTGTTTAACATTTTCTTTAGAAATTTCTACATCGTGTTTCAACAGAATTGCAATCGCTTTAAGATTTTTTGCTGCAATGGCAGCATCCAAAACAGTTTGTCCTGAGAGGGAATTCTTCTGATTGATGTTTCCCCTTGCACCGATAAGTTTTTCTAAAAAATATCCCTCGTCCTTGATGACAGCGATGTGAAGAGGAGAAGATCCGTCAAGGTTGCATTTAGAATGCTGGGCTCCATTGCTTAACAAAAGATCAAACATTTCTACATTGCCGCACTCGATGGCAAGGGATAGCGGAGTTTTGCCACTTTGATGATCGCAACCATTGATGTCGAAGTCGTTCTCTAGGCACTTCAAGAGAAGTTCGCTACTACCTGCTCTGACAGCTTGGAATACACTGCTTTCATTTAACTCCTTGCTTCTTATGAGCTGGCGAAATTGGACGTTGTGGTCACTATAGGGTTTTAATTCTTCAAATAGCTTGCGATCTCCATAGAGTCGGCAGTCGAGTCCAGCACCAGGGAGGTTCAAAGAAGGATCTGCACGAAAATTCTTGTTATCCAATCGTTGGAATCTCGTGACAACTCCTGAATAAATTTGAGAGATCTCACCGGCAGATTCGAATTTTATATATTCAAGTGGGATGTGAATAGGGTCAGAATTTGTTCTTTTTATGCAAAAGTTATTTAATGATTTTTTTGCATCGCAATTATCTATAACAAATTCCACTTTACAAGCTATTAATAGCAAGATCATGTTTATGTTTCCGTAGGCATCCCCTTCACACTTTTGGTCCTCAAAAAGGAAAAAAAAGCCATCCATGAATAGTCTTCCTGTTTCCGGTCGGAGCAAGCGAAGCGTTTGAAGAAAGGTGCCTGTTGGATCGACGAGGTGGCGAAACGTCCAACTCGATACGATCAAGTCGACACCGTTTTCTATATCGATGCGTCTATTTTTAAACTCTTCAAAAAGCTCTTCGATTTTAAAGGCGCCTAAATTCAGCAACTCGCACTTTCCGACCAGCACGTACTCTGCTTCAGGATTTGCTTCTCCGCGTAGGCTAATGATGGTGACCGAGATGTCATTGCGGAGGCGAGAATCTGCATTGATTCCCGCAGCCAGCGTATTTCCGAAGGAAAAATCACCTGCGCCGATGTCCAGAGCGACAAATTGTTTTTGCTGCTCAGATCGATGTAGAAAATCGAGAAACCAATTATGCTGGTCTACATAGCATAAGGTATAGTAGTCACTACCGTTGTACCCCCAGCAGCCTTTCGATCGGCTTGATAAGATGTCGAAGATAGAATCAATCCTGTTACGAATGATTTGCGGCCTTTGAGTCCAATCAAGTCCCTGAGAGCTCTTTATTTCGTTCATATATTCTCTGCCTGTTAAGTTGTATTTTTAAGGTGTTCTTCAGCTTTTGTATTGCCGTTGATAAAAGCGAGATAACTGGGAGTTAGCCCCATGTGGTTTGGATGCTGAGTATCTACTCCGGCTGCAATGAGCTTTTCAATGAAATATCCTAGGGTATCGTACTTTACTGCAATATGAAGAGGAGTATTACCGTCGCTATCTACAAAAGTGACAGACAATGGATCTGTTTGTAGAATGCGGTCAAACATCTCCTTTTGGTTTAACTCGATGCTGACACAGAGTTGACTGTATCTGTCAGTATCCAAGCAGTAAAGATCGCAGTCGCTATTCTTTAGAAAAGGGTTATTTTCAAGCGGGCCTTCATGGATGTAAGGTTTTAATTCTTCAAAAAGGGTTTGGTCTCCGTAGAGTCCTGTAATTTCACAGCTGCTTTTGTAAAGTTGAGATGGGTTCATCTGGAAATTTTCGAGATAATGACTTTTGAACTCAAGGACATCCCTATATTCCCCAGAGCGGTTAATGAGTTTAAGAGAATTGTACTCCAGTTGAAGAGGGAAGCAATCCGCATTTTTTCGTTTTAATGCAAACTGGTGCATTTCATTCATTTCAAGGTAGTTCTTTTCCTTCATAATGAAGGGGATGTTCGCATCGAATAAAAGTTGAATGATATTTTGATCGTCGTAGGGTTGATCGTTGTAGAGAAAGTAAAATTCATCCATGCATAGAAGACCTGTTACAGGGCGGAGCAGAGAGAGAGCTTGAGCAAAGGTGCCTACAGGATCGATCAAATGGCAAAAAGTCCATCGGGATACGATGAGATCGACTTTATTTTCAACGTCGAGATTTCTTATTTGGAGTTCTTCAAAGAGATTTTCAATCTTAAAGGCTCCTAGATTGAGTAAGCGGCAATTGCCGTCTTGAATCTCTTCTTGATCAGGATTCTGCTCCCCACAAAGACTGATGATGGTCACAGAGATGTTTTCTCGAAGTTTACCATCGGTGATGTGTTGGTTAATGGTATTAGCAACTGCTCTTCCAAAAGAAAAATCGCCTGCGCCTACGTCTAGGACATAAAAGTCGTTTCTAAAATTGTGCTGCTGAATGAAAGCGGTGAGCCACTGATGTTCATTGATCCCGCACATGTTGTAATGGGAAGCGCCTTTATATCCCCAATAGAGCTCGTTTCGGCAAGCAAGTGCTTGAAAACAATCGGTGATCTTCTCTTTAACTTTTGCAGGTCTATCCTGCCAATTTAGAGTAGTGATGGTGTTTATGGCATTCATATGCTCCCCCTTATTATTTTATAGAATAAAATAGCTCAATTCTTCGTATAGATTTGGGTCGCCAAAGAATTCTTCGGGGTCATTGGGTATCAGTAGATCGGTTTTGTCTAGAAAGTAATCGGCTTTGAATTGAGTGACACCAAAGGCTCCAAAGTTGAAAGTGGTTAAATACTCTAGTGGAAATGGAGTGGTATCCAAGCTTTTGAACAAAGCAAATTGGCTACCTAAAAGCCCGCAATTTTTCATCAGAAATGGAACGTTTGAAGTGAATAAAAGCTGGACGATATTATTTTTGTAGTTCTCAGGATCTGACATTAAATCTACAGTCTGATTCTGATAGAGAAAAGGAAATGGATCCATGAGTAATAGACCCGTTATAGGTTGGAGTAGGGGCAGGAGTTGAGCCAGCATTCCCACGGGATCTACGAGATGCTGAAAGGTCATGCTGGCAACGATGAGGTCTGCGTTGTTTTCGAAATCAAAGTTTCTATGTGTAAATTCCTCAAATAGGTTTTCGATTTTAAAAGCGCCTAAATTGAGCAAATAGCACTTTCCTTCAGAAAAAGATTCTTGGTTAGGATTTGGCTCTCCTCTTAAGCTGATAATGCTGATGGAGATGTCATGAGGGAGATGGCTGTCTTGATTAATCCTTTGAGAGAGTGCTTTTGCCCAAGAAAAATTCCCTGCGCCGATGTCCATGGCACAAAAACGTTTTCTTTTTGGATAGGCATTTTTAATGAATGCAATGAACCACTCGTGTTCGTCGACTCCGCAAATACAGTATTTTGGGGCTCCATTAAAAGGCCAATGGTCAGCGGGTAGATCACGAACTCTGTCAAAGCACTTGTCGATCAGGTTATTAGTTTTTTTAGGCCTTTGATTCCAATCTAGAGCTTTATTTTGATTTACAGTTATGCAGTTCATGCCGTCCTCTAACTGTCTTTAGATGTGTTTTTAGGGAAGTTTAGAAATTCGGCCTCCCAAAGGTAGTCATAGGCTCCTTTGTTATGATGCAATATGGCAAACAAATAGGGGGGCATGCCTAACTGGTTTTTATGGAGAAGATCTGCTCCTGCTTCGGTGAGCTTTTTTACGAAATAAAGCTCTTTGTCATACTGTGCTGCGACGTGAAGGGGTGTGTTTCCATTGCTAGTTGCAAAAGTTACTGCGGATGGATCTTTTTGTAGAATAAGATCGAACATCTCCTTTCGATCCAGCTCAATGCATAAAGCAAGGGGAGTATCCCCGTTTGAATCACAAATGTTGACAGAGAGAGCAACTTCTAGTGCTGCCTTTAAATGTTCGATATTATTGTTCAGTACGGCATCAAAAAGGAGGTTGTCTTGCATCTCCTCTTCTCTTTTTAGGATGCGAAAAAATTTAGGTAGATAGTGGATAGCATAGGGGATACTGGGTATCAACTCCTGGAATAGATTTCGGTCGCCACAGACTCCTATTTCATTGCAGAATTCCGCGTAAGGTTTAGGCATGTTGACATTAGGAATGTCTGGGTAATTGCCTTTGAATTGAGTGATGTGTTTTTCCATGAATCCAGGGTTACAGCATTGCAGGGCTTCATACTCTAATGGGAAGTTTGGAAATTGATTGTTTTTTCTTTTTAGTGCGAACTGATGGAGTTCAGCTTCTTTCCATAGCTGTGGTTTCATAATAAATTGAATCCTTGATGCTAAAAACAACTGAACGATATTCAGATTCCAATCATCTCCATTTCCATCTCTTTGCTGCTTTGTATTGTGAGAGATTTCTTCATAGTTTTGATTGTTATAGAGGAAGAAAAAACCATCCATGAGCAGTAGACCTGTTTCAGCTCGGAGATAGCGGAAGGCTTGATCCAATGTTCCCACAGGATCGATGAGATGGCAAAAAGTCCATCTGGAAATGATGAGATCCACTCTTTCTTGGAACCAGTAGCTTTTGTGGGTAAGCGTATCCACTAAATCTTCAATCTTGATAGCTCCTAAATTGAGCAAATGACATTTTCCATCCTGAATAGATTCTTGATCGGGATTTTGTTCCCCTCGAAGGCTGAGGATCGTGACTGTGATATTTTCAGGAAGAGAGGTGTCTTGGTTAATGGTGTTAGCAAGGGCCTTGCTCCATGAAAAATTACCAGCGCCAATCTCCATGGCATAAAAGTTATTTCTTTGAGAACATTCCTTTTTAATGAGCGTGACGAACCATGTGTGTTCATCAACATTGCAAATGCCATATTTGTCGGCACCGTTAAAGAGCCAGCCGCTCTCTTTTCTTGAAGCCATTGCATCAAAGGTCTCATCGACCTTTGACTGAACTTCTAGTGGCCTTTGTTCCCAATGAAGGCAATGGGTAGTGTTGTTGGATAGATTGGTTGTTGCGTTCATTTCTTCACTTTATTTAATTGTTTTAAAATAAATCGTGCTTTTCAAGGATCTTCTTGGCTGCTTCATTGTTATTTGTATAGGCAATATCAAGAGGGGTTTGCCGCTGCCTATTTGTGTCATAAACACCGGCACCGGCTTGGATCAGCTTTTCAATAAAATAGCCTTCTTTGTCATATTGAGCTGCGATATGAATCGGAGAATTCCCATCTTGATTAGGATAATAGGCAGTTGACGAGTCTTTTTCTAGGATACGATCGAACATCTCCTTCTGCTGCAGCTGGATGCATAAACTTAAGGGAGTAACCCCATTAGCATTATAAGAACAGATCCTAAACCCATCGTTTATGCATTCTTCGAAAAGCGTGTTCACATTATTTTGTATCGCTTTGAAAATGAAATCTTCTTCTGCCCCTTCTATGATTTGAATGGGATAAAACTTAAGTTGTAAATCATTGCTGCAAGATTTTAATTCCTCACAAAAAGTTGGATCGCTATATAAAACAGCCTTTTCATAGAGGCCCCTGTCTCTTTGGGGTAGTTTTATGCTCGTATTTTTGCTTTCTTTGAATTGTGTAACGAATTCTATGCTGGTCCCATTGTTGCATTTTTGAACGTTTTGATATTCCAATGAAATGAGAAGAGGATCAGAGGAGCCTCTTTTTACTATAAATTGATTGATCGAAGGACGGGCCTCAATTTTAATCGCAAATGGGGCTTTTGTTTCGAATAAAATCTGGATTATATTTCTGCTTGCTTCTTTGTTCGTAATATTAGAAGTTTGATCTTGATAAAGCATGTAAAATCCATCCATAAACAGTTGACCTGTTTCAGGACGAAGATGCTTGAATGTTTGAGCAAGTGTTCCTGTAGGGTCGACAAAAAGTCGAAAAGCCATTCTGGAAACGATGAGATCTACTTGATTTCTGTAATCGAGGTTTCTTTGCGAGAATGCTTCGAAAAGGTTTTCAATCTTAAATGCTCCTAAATTGAGCAAGTAGCAATTTCCGTCTTGCACAGATTCTTGATCGGGATTTTGCTCTCCTCTAAGGCTGATGATGGTAACCGAGATATTTGCTGGAAGGCTTTTGTCTTGAATGGCTTGATTGATCGTTTGAGCGATTGCCTTTCCCCAGGAAAAATTGCCTGCGCCAATTTCCATGACGTAGAATTCAGATCTTTCTGAGCACTTATTTTTCAAAAATGCAGTGAGCCACTTGTGCTCATCAATCCCGCAAATGTTATACTGTTTTTCTCCGTTGTAGAGCCAACCGCTATCTTTGTTTTGAGCCAATTTGTTAAAACTAGTGCCAATCTTTTCTTGAGCTTCTTGAGGCCTTTGATTCCAATCAAGGGCTTTACTATTGCTTAAATGATTATTTGTTGTAGAGTTCATGGCTTCTCCTTTTTAAAGTTTTATATTTTAATATGTTACTATTTTAAACTTTATTAGACTAAATGTAAATCTAAGCAATTATTTTAATTTAAATAGATGGCAAGTTGTTAATTGAGCTTAATTAACCCTAGAAAAGGAGCTAAAGAGCTCTTAGACAATGCGTTGGATAGAAAAGAGGACTTTGGGGTAGGTAACTGACCCGTAGGCTGAGTGTAAAGAGATTTTTTTAAGAATCGCATCCGCTTGACTTGGAGCGGATAGCAGAAGGTTTTCAATGATAGCCTCATCGAAGGCTATAGAGAGCTGCTTTTTTTGGTCTGGTGGGCTTTCTTTGGTTAAAGTGAGGGAGTGGAGGATGAGGATATCCCCTGCATTCCAGTTGTCGCTTGTGGCGGAAAATGCGGTGGCTGACGAAACGCCTAGAAGATCGTTTTGAGAAGAGAGTCTTCGAGGTTCTTGATGCTCTTCAGGGATGTGCAGCAGGTCGTCAAAGCCGCAGGAAATATAGGTCACCAGATCAGACATAGGATCAAGCAGAGCAAGGCAGAGAGCGATGGGATTTTTTGAGGCGTCTTCGCAGAGTATGCTGTTGAGCTTTTCGACAAAAGGAATGGGCTTGAAAGTATCTTTTGTGGAGGAGGAGATGTCATGCACGGCCATTTTGATATTGCCGCGCAGGGAGCTGATGGTGAAGGCAGATTCGATCGAAGGATTTGCTGAGGCTGCAAGAAGGATGAGGAAGGTATTATTCGGGAGGCGGAAAAGATCGTAGTAGAGTCCGAGCTGCTGCTGGCCTCTTCCTTTAGCAAGTCCTAGTTCTATTTGAGGCCAAGTGGGCAATACGAGGGGAGAGAGGTCAAGGCTGGCTTTTTGAATATCTTCCATGAGTTCTTTGGCCTCGTCTTTACCGGGGCGCTCTTTGTCGAGTTCGCCAGAATTCAGATATTGCGACATGTCATGGATAAATTCGGAGATGTTTTGGTAGCGCTCAGCTGCAGAAACAGCGAGCATTTTTGAAACGATGCGTTTCAATCCTTTCGGAAGAGCGGACAATTCGATCACTCCGTAGCTTAGGCGCTCGATGATGAGCTCGTAAAGGATGACTCCCAGTGAATAGATGTCGGAAGCAAAGGTGACAGAAGCGGGATTCTCTTTTTGTTCGGGGCTCATGTAGTTGGGTGTGCCGATAAAACGAGAAGAGCTTGGCTGTGTTTGTCTTTCTGGGCCAAGGCCTGCGATGCCAAAATCGATCACTTTGATTTCCCCTTCTTCGGTGATCAGAATATTTTCTGGTTTTAGATCGCGATGAATGACGTTGTGCGAATGCAGGTGAAGAAGGGCGTAAGCAACTTGCAAAATGATTTCAATGGCTCTACGCATCGAAAGGGAGTGTTGCATGATGAATTGTCTCAGCGAGATCCCTTGGATGAGCTCCATGGCGATGTATAGCCCTTTTTCCCACTGCCCTTCGCCGTAAAGTTTGACGATATTGGGATGATTGGTCATGGCGATGACTTTTGCCTCTTGCAGAAAACGCTGCGCAGTTTCAGGATGATCAGCGTAAGAGGGCGGCAGCACTTTGATGGCAAGAGGCTTTTTTGTTGCAGGGTCGAGGCCTAAGTAAAGCAGGCTCATCCCCCCTTTGGCGAGGAGGCTTTCAATTTTATAAGGGCCGATTGCAGCAGGGAGTTCAGGTTCTCTTTCTCCGCTGATGATATCGGGCATTGTGCTTTGCTTGTAAAATGAGCTCTCAGCCAAAGCTTACTCTCCGAGCTGCAAAATTTTTAGTCCGAGCATATCGCCGAGTTGAATCAGCTCTGCTTTAGCGACTTTTTTGCCACTGATGACGATGTCGACGCCTTGTTCAGGACGAACGGGCAGTTCCAAAACATTGCCAGGAGCAAGCTGGAGCAATTTTTCGAGGTTGATGCGCATTCTGGCCACTTCAACGGTCAAAGTGAGAGGGATCTCTTTGGCAGAAATCATCTTTTCGACTTCGCCGTCTTCTGGCGACCAAAGATGTTCTGTGGTTTCTTCGCTTTCGACATCAGAAATAAATTCTTCTTCTGCTGCTTCGTGCTCTGTATGCTCATCTTCTGGGGGGATTTCTGGATTCATCGTGTGCTCCTCCTCGCGATATAGGGCGTAATCGATAATTTTTAGAGAACTATCCTTGATCCGAGCGCGTAGCAGGGGAGTTTGCTCCAGCATGAGCAGTGCGTTTCCTTTTTTCGATAAAGGATCAAAGGTGCATCTTTCTAGGAGAATAAAATCTCCTACATGAACATTTTTCCACTGAGAAACGGTGAGATGTGTTTGACCTAGCTCCACGCGGACGGTGACGTCCATTTGGCTTGCAAAGGCACTCGTCAGCGGAGGCGGCTCTTCATGAGAAAAATGGGTTTTGTAAGTTTCGTGGACAGAGGCTGGACAGACTAATCTTCCCCATAGAGTCCTCTGCGGAAACTTAATTTCGACATCGATGCACAGGGACTCTTCTTCTGGCGGCAGCGCAGGGCTTGCCATCGAGATGGAAAGATCGCCAAGGGCATTGATCTCATTGGCGGTCTGAACGATCTCTGTACAGAGGTAATAGTAAAATCCTTCCTGAAATTTTGCAGAAGAGAAGCCTTTAATGCCGGGACTTTGTGTGAGTGCCATTGTCGTGAATGTGGCCACATCCTCTTTTCCCATCACCCAAAATGCCTGGCCGTTTAACGGGGTTAGGTCTAAAGCGATGGAGATGCACCCTGCTCCAAAACCTTTCAAAACATCAGGGCCTTTTAGGACAGTTGTCTGACGGAGGCTGATTTTGACATCAGGGCTTTGCAAAAGCTCCGCTATTTTTTGAGAGAGAGCTTCCCAAGGAAATGCGGGGGCGTAGCCAGAGAGGGGGATTGCTCCTGCGTCGATCAGTGTGGTTTGGATTTCTTTGATCCAACTCAGAGGCGCTTCAATCATGGATTGCCATCTCCTCTTTGCTCTTTTTGCTCCTCATTGCCTTCTTCTTTGCGATGCAAGACCGGACGCCCTTCCTCGTGTTGAACATAGGTGTCGAGGCGATGGACCGTAAAATTAAAGTTTCCCTTCTCAAGCTGGGAGAAAAAACTGTTTTTACTCGCATCGATGGCAGCTGCAGCTTGGGGACTCGAAATGATTTCGACATTAAACGCTTTGGGCGAGGTGCTAAATTCCCGGATGATGATCTGCGTTCCAAGCAGAGTGGAAGAGGCAAACTGTGGTCCTTCGAGAAAAAAGGTGGTGGAAGTCTCGTAAGAGGTTGTCATGACGATCATCTGAGAGGCCATTTTCTCAAAGAGGGCTTCCAGATCAGAGGACAACGCTGTGATTTGCGATGCTGCAATGCATTGGCAGGATGCTGAATCGGAAGAGCTAAGCGCTGCCAGATGGGGGCCAGCGTGCAGGGCTGCTCTAGCAAGAGCGGTTTCGCTGGAGGTTTCCTCATCTTTCTTTTTCTCAGAGAGGATCTCGAAAAAATTTTCACCTCTAGATTCTTCAGCGATTTGCTCAGCCTTCAACAGCTCTTTAAAATCTTTTTCAGGGACTTTTTTGCTTGCAGCCTGATCTTCGGTGCGTCTAGATTCAGAAGAGGTCCTGCGCAAAGAATGGGGCGATGTAATGCTCATTGTTATTTTTCTCCTTTTGTGTCCTGCTGGTCTCCCGAAGCTTGTTCCTTGCGTTTGAACAAGGGCTTGTCTTCTAAAAGGCTTGTGTCAAGGCGATTCACGCGGAAGCCATAATTTCCGGCCTGGAACGCTGCCATCATGCCGCCTGTTTGTCCTTGGAGGAGCTCCATGGCCTGGGGCGAGCCGCTCAATTCGATGTTAAATGCTTTGGGAGCTGTACTAAACTCACGGATTATAATTTGAGCACCGAAAAAAACAGAAGAAGCAAATTGCCGGGCGTTCAAAGTAATGGTGGTGGTGGTGATCCCAGAGAGGTTCATTACGGTCATGAGACCCATCATTCGGTCGAAAAGGTCCTGGACCTGCGGATGCAGACGCGCATAGGGGCCGATCTCTTTGGGAGCGGCAGGAGGAGGTATGGGGGCTGGTTTTAAGGCACCGGGCTGCACAGAAGGTCCTGAGACTCCTCCTACAGGGGGCAGCTTTTCCCCTTTGGCGGGTTCTTTGGGAGCAGGCCCCCCAGGGCCTTTTGTTGCCGGAGCTGCTGGACCTGTAACGCCCATCTCCTCTTTTTTCTTTTTTTCTTTTGAAAGTTCTTCTATGACGCGGCCAGCATCCATTTTGGGGAGAGGTGCTGCTCCCTCGATTTCCTCTGCGCGCACTTTTTTATCGTGTTCTTCTTTCTCTTTTTGAGCCGCTGCTTTGTCTTTATCCGTCTGAGATTTGCTCTCAGAGGACTTTTGGGTCTCAGACTTGGATCGAGGGGGTCCAACGGAGTCAGATCTCTCCCTATCCCTGCCCCATTGATTTCGCGAGGAATCAAAAGAGGATTGTTGAGAAGAACTTTGCGAATATCTTTCCCTTGGAGGGCCTGTGAGATCTGGCTTGTAGGAAGTGCGTTCAGTGGGTCTATCTTGATACGTTGGTCTTTCTGAGGGGCGGTCATGGGAGGATGTTTGAGAAGTGGACTCGTTGTGGCCTATGGAAGAAGTGTCTCTGTGCTGTGTTTCAGAAGGCGTTTGCCCTTGCTGCGTCATTTGTATGGGAGAGATACCAGGTCCGCCTTTTTGTAATTCGTCTAGGCGCTGTTTTCTTTTTTGCTCTTCCAAAGAAAAGGGAGTGACCTCATGGGCAGGTCTTGCTTGAGCGTTTTCAGTGGGAGTCTCTTCTTCTTTTTTTTCTCCGCGCTGTTTGCGTTTTTTTGTCTGATCGGGATCAACTTTTTCCACCTCGGAAATCTTTTTTTTCTCCATCTCCACTTTGAACTGGTCGCCCGGAGGCTTTTCTTTTTTTTCCGGCTGCTTGATGGGGCCGGAGGGTCCGACGTTGCTCAAATCTGGCATACTATTATCCGATGGGGTGTTTTCTTCAGCTATACTCTAAGAGGCACTGAGAGGTCTAATGTTTTTCTTTCTTTGGATGTTCTGATTTTTTAGCAATTTGCTGTCTGCGCTGGTGGAGGGTGGCGCCGATTTCATCAGAAGAGACACCTTCTTTGTGCTCTTCGATGGCTTTGGCTTCTTTTTCCCATTCTTCGCGGTGCATTTTCAATTTTTCGACGTCTTGTTGTTTTTTCAGCAGGTCCGCTCGTGCTGTTTCGACCTGCTGTGCAGCGCTATCGACAAGCTTTTGATGCTCTTTTACTTTAAGTTCTTTGGTCTTGAGCTTTTCATCGACGATTTTAAGGTAGTAGCGCATTTGCTGGATTTTGTCGGAGGGTTCTCCGGCATCCATTTTTTCCCGGAGCTGAGTCAGTTTGGCGATGCGGTGGTCTTTGACCTCGTCCCTTTCTTTTTCAACGGCGCTGAGTCTTTCTTTTTCTACCTCGAGAGCTTTTTTTTTATCGCGCAAGACTTTCTCGGCTTCATCGCACTTTTTTTGTTTGATGATCGCGACTTGTTCGAGCGGGTAGCCTTGGGGAGTTTCCACGTTAAACCCTAAGTTATGAAAGAGGTCTGTTATCTGAAGAGGGTTTTGAGTTGTTGCAAGGTCTCTTCAAAGCTCGATTTTTCATCGACAGCTTGTTTGAGGAACCGCATGACTTTATCGATGTATTTGATCGCAAAGTCGGCGTTTTTGTCGGAGCCTGGCTTATATTCGCCGATACGGATCAAAAGCTCGTTCTTTTTGTAGTTGGCAAGAACCTCGCGCACTTTGCCGATAATTTGCAAATGCTCCTTGTCGACGACCTTCGATAAAATACGGCTGATGGAGCCTAGCACATCGATTGCGGGATAGTGGTATTGCCTTGCAA
>JAHFTO010000045.1 GCA_023269355.1 Chlamydiota bacterium
AAATAATCCCGAAAATCGACGAAGCCTTAATTCAACATCGGACTCTAGCCAAATTAGCCACTTCATGGGCGTTGTAACTCGAGCGCACGAAGGGTCCGCAGTACATTTTGGAGACGCCGAGCGCATGGCCAAAATCCTCATACTCTTTGAACTGCTGAGGGGTGACGAACTCTTTGACGAGAAGTTTGCGCTGATCGGCTTGCAAATATTGGCCGATGGTAATGATGTCGCAGCCGGCGTTGTAAAGATCTGTGATCGTTTGCTTGACTTGGGATACAGTTTCTCCAAGACCGATCATGATTCCTGATTTGACGTGGCCGGCAAGCTCAGAATCTTTCACATACTTAAGGACAGAAAGAGTGCGATCGTAGGTGGCTTTGTGTCTGACCCGGGGAGAAAGCTCTCTTACGGTTTCGATGTTGTGGTTGAAGACATCGGGCCTTTCCTGAAGAACGATATCAAGAGAAGCAGTCTCACCGCAGAAGTCGGATGTCAGGACTTCGATGGATACGCCGGGGCATTCTTTGCGGACAGTGCGAATGATCTCTGCGATATGCAAAGCACCTCCATCGGGAAGATCGTCTCTTGCGACCATGGTAATGACAACGTGCTTGAGGCCAAGATCTTTGACGGAAAGAGCGATGCGAAGCGGTTCGTCTGTTTCGGGTGCTTTGGGAGTTTTGGTGAAGTCGATATCGCAAAAGCCGCAGTTGCGCGTGCAGGCTTTGCCGAGCGCTAAGAAGGTGGCCGTTTTATTGGAGTAGCATTCAAAGCGGTTAGGGCATTTTGCTTCTTCGCAGACAGTGTTCAAACGGTGTTTCGCTAGAATCGCGTTTGTTTTGAAAAGATTGGCACCCTTCGGCAAATTGCGATGGAGCCACGAGGGAAATCTCCCTCGGGCTGGCGCATTTTGAATTTCATAAGATTCCGGGTTGATCGGAAGCTTATTTAATTTGACCTTGGAACCTATCTCTTCGCTCATTTTTTTATTTTGGGTGGAAAATGGATGGGAGTATCGTTAGCCATCAGAGCTGCTTCGAGCCAAGCCTCAGCCACAGTGGGGTGGGCATGGATCGTATCTGTGACACAGTCGATGGTCAATTCATTAGCAATCGCTACACCCATTTCTGCGATCAGGGTGGAGGCCTCATTGCCCACGACTTGCGCTCCGAGGATTTGGCCGTTATTGCGACTCACGATGATCTGAGCAAATCCTTCTGTTTCCATAGCAGCGACCGATTTTCCAAGCGCTTGGAAGGGAAACTTGCCGATACCTGCGTTGTATCCCGCTTCTTGGGCTTGTTCCAGGGTCATGCCAACAGTTGCAATTTCAGGGTTAGTGAAGATGACGGCGGGAACTGCGTTGTAATGCATTTTTGCTGACTGGCCGCCGGCATTGGCTGCAGCCACAATCCCTTGATGGGAAGCAACGTGCGCGAGCATGTATTTTCCGGTGACATCACCGATGGCATAAATGCCAAGAGCATTGGTTTCCATTTTGTCATTCACGCTGATCATTCCTTTTTCAGAGACGGCAACTCCTGCTTTATCCAGGCAAAGATCGGAAGAGACGATCTTTCTTCCAATGGAGACGAGGGCCATATCGCAAACGACTGCGGGCTTGTCTTTCAACCGGATGCTTAAATGAGAGCTGTTGTGGTCGATTCCTTCTACCATGACCCCTGTTTGGATGTCGATCCCCTTTTTGACAAAAGCGCGAGTCAGCGATTCGGACACGGCTTTTCCCTGCAGGCTGACGATTGAAGAAAGCGCTTCGAGGATGATCACTTTGACGCCAAGATCAGAAAATAAAGAAGCAAACTCGCATCCGATGTAGCCGCCGCCGATGATGGCAAGGGTTTTTGGGAGCGAGGTGAGCTCAAGGATCGAAGTGGAGTTGAACACGCGCTTATGATCGCAAGGAAATGCAGGAATGTCCAAAGGCTCGGAGCCTGTGGCGATGATGGTTTTTTCAGCGGTGACGACCACATTGTCTTGGCCTTTGACTTTGATTTCTCGCGGAGAGAGGAACTCTGCTTGGCCTTTGAGAATGACGATGCCATTAGACAAGATCAGTCCTTCGAGGCTTTTTCTCATCTTTTCGATGACGCCATCCTTTCTGGATTTCATTTTGCCGTAATCAAAAGATACAGGTCCTGTCGTAATTCCATAATCGGAGGCATGAGAGATTTTATGAAGCACGTGGGCATTGGCAAGAAGTGTTTTTGTGGGGATGCATCCGACGTTGAGGCAAGTCCCGCCCATGAAACCTTTTTCGATGAGGCAGACTTTGAGGCCGAGTTGGGATGCTTTAATGGCTGCTACATATCCTCCGGGACCGGCACCTATGACAGCCAGGTCAAAATTTTTTCTTTCCATAAAATCGTGTACTCCATTTTTGAACTGATTTTACCAATCTTAAGCAAAAATCGCACGGACAAAAAATCCTGGCCATTTTGAGTTTTGTGTGACAAGATGAGGAAAAATCTCTTTTCAAAATACCGCTTATGAATCCTAAAGACCGTCAGAAAATGTGCTCGAGCTGCGATGGCAGAATCTCACTAGATGCAGATACTTGCCCCTATTGCGCATCGGAACAGAAGGTGGGAGCTCCTCCAGTAAGCAGTGCTAAAGAAATGCATCACCAATCGCTGCAGGATAGCTTGACCTCGCTCTATAGCCCGCCCTATTCCGGAAAATCATCAGCCCCTCTGAACCCACGTTCCGAGAAAAAAGAATTTCCCCATACCAATAACCCCTCATTCGCTCAAGAACCTATGGAAAAAAGATTTAACAGCTCTACTTTAGGTGCCCCAACGATCCCTCAACATTCTGCAGAAGAACACCCCATGGAAGAGGACAGAAGCAGCTTTTGGCCCATTCTTTTTCTTTCCATTGGAGCCAATCTGCTCACTTTAGGACTGATCCAGCTTTTCTTTTCCGATAACGGGTTTCTGCGTTTGGAATGGGACAGCAGCTATTGGTTCGTCTACTGTCTAGTTGCGCTGCCTCTTTTCTTCTTTGGCTTTAGAAAAGTCAATGCGCTGAAGAATTAGGGCTTTGATATTGTCGTGACAGTGTCACGACAATGGGTAGCCTTCAAAAAACGATGCGATTGACCTTTGCCTAATGTTTAAGCAGATAGGTTTCAACAGCATTATTAAATTCTTTGAAATTATCTTGACCTGAAGAAGTCTTAATTTGATTCTCCATAGATGAGAACCATGTCGCTAAGCTTATGTATATTGGTTCGTGGTTTAAAGCGTACTCTAAAGTATGACCGTTTGAATCAGTACGTTCTTTAAAGAAAGCAGCTAATGCCTTGTATTCTGGCGAAGTTTTGTCTTGGGATTTATTTATAGCAATTAATGTGAGATTAAGAAGAGATTCTATATCTTCTCCAGAACCTTGTTGACCAGGACCGTTGGCACCAAATAACTTTTCTAATTCTTCAGGCGTGCATTTCCCCTGAGCACCAAGACTTTCAAACTTATGTATTAATTGGTCCCATACAGGATGACTATGTAATTGATTCAGCATATCTTGAAGTGTTTTGTCTGGAGGAACTCCACCAGGACTAGAAAAACCTGGTCCGCCTACTCCTTGAACTTGCATATCTTCTCCATTGAAAAATGTGACAGTATTAATTATAAAAATATCATTTATAATTTAATAAGTCAACAGTTTCATAGAATGAAAGATTAGCTTTTTATTCTGACACTTCATCATTTGTTTTAATGCTCTCTAGCTCTGGCATGAGAGACAGATCTATGAGGGGCCGTCTTCTCGGTTGAGGACGAGGCGCCTGTTCGGGAGCTTCAGGGACCATCATTTCAAACTTGAACAGAGCGTGAGAGATTTCCTGTTTGATTCTGAGGGAGAGAGAATCAAAGAGGGCAAATGCTTCATGTTTAAATTCAAGGAGGGGATCTTTTTGACCCACAGAGCGCAGGTGTACTTCTGTGCGCAGGTGGTCAATATTTAAGAGGTGTTCTTGCCAGATGCGGTCGATGTTGCGGATCAGCAAGCTTCGGATCACCTCGCAGAGGATCGCTTCTGGGCTCATGAGATTTTGAGGTTGGTTTGCGAACATGCTTTGAGCTTTGGAGATCTTTTCTGCTTCGTGGCCTAGTTTTTTGTCGAAAGCAGCGAGGATTTTGTTCGCAGAGTGCTGCTGGATATCTTCGAGCTTTAAATAGTCATCGTCGAATTCTTTAGAATCGAAGGACAGGGGGAAGTGATTGATCAGCCAATCGCGGTAACCTTCGGGATTCCATCCGCCAGGGGTGCTGCGGGAAGCAAAGAACTGAGCACTCATCTGGTTGCAGGTCTCTTCTAAGAGCTCGCGAGCAAGGGGCAGAGTATCTTCGGTATGGAGCACTTCGTTGCGGAAGGCATAAATCTCTGTCCTTTGTTTATTCATGACATCGTCATACTCGAGGGTGTGCTTGCGCATCGTGTAATTGCGCTGTTCGACTCTTTTCTGAGCGGTTTCGATCGATTTGTTCAAGACTGTGGCTGAGATGGCTTCTCCTTCAGGAGGACGGAAGCGCTGGAGGAATGCAGTGATGCGAGGAGATGTGAAGAGGCGCATCAGCTGATCTTCAAACGAGACGTAGAACTTGGATGTTCCTGGGTCGCCTTGACGTGCGCATCTTCCGCGCAGCTGTCTGTCGATGCGGCGGGATTGGTGGCGGGTGGTTCCTATAACATGCAATCCCCCCACTTCGGCAATGCCGGACTTGAGTTTGATGTCTGTGCCTCGTCCTGCCATGTTGGTAGCGACGGTGATGGCATCTTTAGAACCGGCCTCTGCGATAATCTCCGCTTCATGCGCGTGGTTTTTGGCGTTGAGGACGGTGTGCTCGAGTTTGTTTTGCTTGAGGATGCGCGATAGTTTTTCAGAAACCTCGACGGACTCTGTTCCGATCAGAATTGGGCGCCCTTTGATATGGATCTCTTGGATGTCTTTGAGGATCGCATTGTACTTTTCGCGTTCGGTCATGTAGATTTCGTCGTCGGCGTCTTTGCGCTGGGCTTTGCGGTGAGGAGGAATAGCCAGAACCTCTAGCTTATAAATCTCTTTGAACTCATTGGCCTCTGTCATCGCCGTTCCGGTCATACCGGCAAGTTTTGTGTAGAGGCGGAAGTAGTTTTGGAGCGTGATGGTGGCGTAGGTTTGTGTTTCACCTTGGATAGCGACACTTTCTTTGGCTTCGATCGCTTGGTGCAAGCCGTCGGAGAACCTTCGGCCAGGCTGAGGACGGCCGGTGTTCTCATCGATGATGACAATTTTATTTTCTGCGATGATGTAGTCGACGTCTTTTTCCATCATAAGATGGGCCCGGAGGAGCTGGCGCAAGTTGTGCGCGCGCTCTTTGCGCTTGGTGTCTTCTTCGCGAAGCTGCACTTTGTGGTGCAATTTATCCTGCTCAGTAAGTTCTGGGTTTTGATCGATGAGAGCGTACTCATGGCCTAAGTCGAGCATGACAAAATCATCAGAAGAAGCATCTTTTTTCGTATCATCCATCCACTGGTGGATCCCTTTGTCTGTCAGTTCGAACTCGCTGGAGCGTTCTTCGACAATGATGAAAAGTTCGGAAAGCGTTTTAGAGCGCTCTTCTTTGTTGGTGTCTCCGTAATAATAGGTGTCCCACTTTTCAATCTGTGCGCGGAGGGTGGGGTTTTCGCGGATTCTTTTTAAGATTTTGTTCTGAGGGGTACCTTTTCCAACCAGCCATAGTTTGCGAAGGGCTTCTCTTTCTTCATTCTCTTGTTCTTTGGTGAGTTTGCGCTCAGGTTGGGTTTCATCGAGGCTGCCTAATTTTTCGAGGACTTTACGCGCGTCGGTAGCGAGCTTGTTGCACAAATCGCGCTGATGGCGCACAAGGTTCCCCACATCGTCTTTTAAGGTATCGTACATCTGACGGGAGACAGCAGAAGGGCCGGAGATAATCAGGGGGGTACGCGCTTCGTCGATCAAGGTGGAATCGATTTCATCGACAATGGCAAAGTAATAGCCCCGCTGGCACTGGTCTTCTTTGGTGTGAGCCATGGAGTTGTCGCGCAGATAATCAAAGCCGAATTCTGACGCTGTTCCGTATAGAATATCCGATGCATAGACAGTTTTGCGTAAGTGATGTGGGGTAGCATTTGTCAGAGCATTGACGGAGATTCCCAAAAAGCTGAAGATCGCCCCGATCCATTCGCAGTCCCGTTTGACCAAGTAATCATTGACCGTGACGAGGTGAACGGGCTTTCTCGTTAGGGCATTGAGATAAAGAGGCATGGAAGCGGTGAGCGTTTTTCCCTCACCCGTTTGCATTTCAGCAATCGCGCCGTAATGCATGGCGATTCCCCCTAAGATTTGCACATCGTAGGGGATCATGTCCCATTGCTGGTTGTAACCGGACACATGCACATCGGTGCCGCAAAGTCTACGGCAGACGTTTTTCACAGCGGCATAGGCTTCCGGCAGGAGGTTGTCGAGGGGCTCTCCTTGCTCTAACCGCTCGCGGAATTCGACCGTTTTATGGCGCAGCTGTTCATCGGAAAGGGATTGAAATTTTTCTTCCCAACGGTTGACTTCATGGACAATTTTCCCATACTTCTTGAGAAGGCGGCCCTGTGCTGTGCCAAAAAGTTTCTTAACAAATCCGAACATGGCGGTTACCTATGAATAGCTTTCAATAAGACTTTGATTATATTACCTTTGTAATTTTTAGAACAGGAGGAAACCCGCTCTCCTTGAGTAAAAGTGTGAAAAGAAAAATTTATTGAGAGGGTTTTTTTCTAAATAGCAACGGGTCTGAGGGTTGCAATATCTTCATTTTTAGGCTGATAAATAAAATATTATGAATGAGTGTGCAGGAAAATTTTGGAATTTGGTAGGTTAAAAAGCAGAGGGCATTGTTAAACGATGCCCCCTAGGAAGGGATAAATGGCTTTAAGCTTGATCCTCACTCTCATCAAAAAGTCGCTTTCTGAGAGAAAGCCCGCTGCTCAAAAACCCAAAAAATCCATCGCCACCCAATCGCTTAAGTAGTTTTAAGTATCTTCATCGGTGGAATGGCTTGATTTGGGGTTTGTTTTAGTTTTGGGTATTGCACTCTCTGAAAGGGAAGAAAAGTGCATGGGTTCAATCTGCTCTTTGTTTCGAGGTGAAAGATTCCCGGCATTTTTATGGTGTTGAAGCGGTCCTTTTATTGTATCTTTTACGTTGTGAGTAGGGCTTCCCAAGCTAAATCTTTTATATTTATCTTTAGCTAGATGTTTTTTGCTCACTTTGCTCGATTCTTCCTCTATATGGTCATTGCTATTTATAGTTGTAGCATCAGTGGTTGTAGTGGAGCTTGTTGCTTGAGTAAGGGTGTTATCGACATCTTCATCTTCAGACTCATCTTGACGAAGCATCATCAGAGAAGAAGAAAGGGAATCGATGTTGTTTGTAATATTGGTATGTTCATTTGAGTTTGACTGAGAAAGCGTTCTTAATTTTTCTGCTCGTTCTGCAATTTCTTTATTAAGGGTTTCAAGCTCTTTCTTTTTTGTATTGGCCTCTCTGCCAGCATCCAAGGCTTCTCTTCTTCTCTTTTTTATTATTTCGTCGGCTGATTGCAAAGTTACACGATTATTGTTTTCAATTTCCTCGATTTTTTTCTTGTAGCTGTTTTCAGCCTCTTCTAGTTTTTGGGGATAGGCAAGCAATTCTTTCTTCGCATTTATAAGTTTCTCTTCTTGCGTTGCAATGTTGCTTTGGATCTGAGAGAGTCTTTGCGTTTCAGATAGGTGGGCATTTGTTGTCTTTTCTAAAGATTCTTTTGCTAATTTAGTCTTTTCATCAAGTTGATTCAGAACATTTTCTTTATCTTCAATTTGAACTTGGAGATTATTAAGTTCTTGCGAGCGCTGTTTAAACGTTTTTTCGATGTTTTCTAAGTTGTTTACATTACTTTGCAATGCGAGGGTATTTGAGCTAAGTTTTTCTGATTGTTTTTGGAGGCTGCTGAATACTTCCGAAGAGATTTTTTGGGAGAGATGGATTTGCTCGGAAAGTGCTAAAACATGCTTATCAAATGTCATGTCGCAGCCGTCAATGGTCTGGCTAGATGTTTTAACCTCTTCATGCAGGGTATTTTTGTCCACTGATATGTCTTTGCAAAGTTGGATATTCTTCTGAGAAAAAGAGGCAACTTGCTCTGCCAGGATTGGGATAGCATTTTTGAGCTGGACAGTGCGCTCTTGTAGTTCTTTGTTGTGTTCACGGAGCTGTTGTAAATTTGTTTGCATGTTGCGGTTGTTGTTTATAAGCTCCTGA
This sequence comes from Chlamydiota bacterium, assembly GCA_023269355.1. Classification (GTDB taxonomy): domain Bacteria; phylum Chlamydiota; class Chlamydiia; order Chlamydiales; family Rhabdochlamydiaceae; genus CAJCIW01. Next base: position 8,318 of record JAHFTO010000045.1, read on the forward strand.
TTCTCACTTTGAAAGTTTTGAGCACTGCGTCTGAGTGCTTCGGTAGATTGATTTAGCCTTTCGTTTTCACGTTGAAGTTCGCTAACTTGATTTCTTGCTCTATTCGCGCCTCTTTCAATACGGGTCTTTGCATTCTGGAGCTGGGCATTTTCTGCCGTAAGTTGATTGATTCTTTGCTGCAAAGCTTGGCCATCGTCGAAATTGTGTACGTAATAGGCGCTGTAGCTCAGTAAAACTCCTAAAACAAAGAAGGAAATTGCAGCGGCGGTCATGTTCAGGAAAAATGCCCCAATGGCGCTTCCTACGGCAAGAACCATCCCTGCGAGCATGACGTTGTCCTGCCAATTACAGGAATATTTTCCATTGACGATGTTTTCTAGCGGATGCGCAGGGGTATTTGTTGCTTGCGTATTTTGTGTATTTTGCAGGCTTTGTGCGCCTTGATTAAATGTAGCCGTTCTTACGCTCATAAAACACTCCTTTGCTGAAATATTAGGGCAATAGTATTTCTTCAAGCTCAGGGGGTCAAATTAAAATTTAATTTCTAGCTTAATTAAATTAATCTCTAAGACGAGTCTGTGGAGTTAGAGGTTGTATCGTTCGTTGGAGTTGTTAAGGAGTTTTGATCAGTGGATGTGGTGTTGAAACCTATTGTAGGAACATAGTTTGAAGTGGATGTGCTGTCGATGCGACGTCTACTGCGTATGCGTGAGGGTTTTTTGATTATTTTATCTCCATCAGTTGTTTCTTTATCTTCAGGTGTAGAATTTGGATCAGTGGGTTTGGTATCGAAATCTATTGGCGTAATATATCTTGAAGATTTGCTATCAGTGCGTTTTCTACGATGTAAGCGTGGACTTGTTTTTTCACTCTCAGTTGTTTCTTTATCTATGAGTGAGGAATTTGAATCTTCGCTTTCTGAATGTACAGATAAACTCCCACTTCTTCTTTTGCGATGCTGGCTTTTACGTATAGACGTGCTATTTTCATCTGTATTATTGATGTCATCCAGATTGAATACAGCGCTTAAATCTCTCTTGCTGAATTCGCGACTTAATCTGCTGAAATTAGCTTTGCTTTTGCGCCCTGCAGTTTGTGGAGAGTTTGTTCCCGAATTTAATGTGGAAATGCTGTCCATAATAGGAATGTAAGGTTTTTTTTCAGAGGATTCAAACTTTTCTCGCAGAAGGTGATTATAGAAATTATCGGAAACAATTTTTGCACGCTGAATTTGTTTAGACAGTTTTAGTACATCTTCATCAAACTCCATGTTGCATTCTTCAATACTTTGTCCTTTTTTTATGGCTTCTTGATCGACCTCCTCATCGTTTACATTAAAGTTGTGGCTTGCGGCTCCGTATTTAATTAAGAGTTGATTGTTGAGCGATTCGGCTTCCTTAGCAAGCAAGGGAATGGCTGTTTGTAATAAGGAGGAGCCTTGATTTTTCTGAAGCGGTTGGTTTGTTTCTTTTAGCTGCTCACTGAGCTGTTGAAGGTTTTGCACTTCTTCATTTAAGTGAATGATCGTTTGATTTGACTTCTCAAATGACTGTTGAAAGTTTTCAACTTGGCTTTGAATTTGGCTCATTTGACTTTGAATGGTTTGGCTTAGCTGCTGCAGCTCGCTTTTTTGACTCACTTGGGTTTGCGACTGCAGAATAGTTTGATGAGATTGCTCAAACGCTCTTTGAAAGTTTCCAGTTTGTTCCTGATGTTGCCTGATTTGTTCTTGAATCGTTTGGCCTTGCTGCTGTATTTCACGCATTTGACTAACTTGAGTCTGCATTTGCTGAATCGTTTGATGCGACTCCTCAAGAGATCTTTGATTGCTTGCAACTTGGGTGTTTAGCTGTCTTATTTGCCTTTGCAAGGCAGTTGTTTGTGCTTGAGCGGCTTGGTTTTGCTGTTGTAATTCGCTTAAGGGTTGTGAGAGTGAAGGACCTTGATTGAGATTGTTGTGGTACATGTAATAAGCCATGAGAGATCCCAAAGTACCGAATGAAACTGCAAGCACTGTCATGTTCAGGAAAAATGCAGCGACAGCGCTTCCAACAGCAAGAGCGATTCCTGCTAACATAAGATTATGTTGCCAGTCGTTTGTATATTTTCCGTCGCAAGGGTTTGTTAGTGGGGAGTTGTTTTGGGTGGAAGTTGTTGTTTGTTGCGGTGCTCTGGTTGAAAATGTCATTGGCGTACTCATGAGGAGGCTCCGGTGGTACAAATGTTAAGATCATATTAATGATCAAAGCATGACTGATCAAAGTAAAATTAAAGATTTAATTTATTATAAAAATCCATCCATCTTCTAAATAAATGTTTCGCTCCTTTGACAACAATCGGTTCGTTCTCGTATGTTTCATTCTTAAATACCTCCCAAGTTAGACCCTATGAAGCCCTATCTTTTTTTAGTTCCTGTTTTTTTAGCGCAGTTGGTGATTTGCCAAGCGGAAAACCCTACGCTGCTCATTCCTCAGTCCTCACTGATGCAAACAAGCGCTCTGATTGTAGACGAGGATGAGCTGAAGATTGTTGAGCAGTTGATCGAAGCGACGACAGCGCAGCTAGAGACGCAAAAGCAACTTAAGGAGCTGATGCTCCAGTTTCAAAAGGAGAGAGAAGTATTTGTTCAAGGCAATCAGACCAAGGTTCAAGCTGGGCGGCTTGTGCGCACAGCGCGGCAAATTTATGAAATGATTACTGCTAACCATTTAGAACATCTCTTTGCAAAAGATTATCTTGATGAGTTAACATTCTTTGCTTCTATTGCTGGAAAAACGGCTGTATCTCGACCATGAGCGATATCATTTACTACGATCGAAAGACAAAGAGACAAGAAAGAGAGAAGGTCTATGGGCAGTCATTTTTAGAACTGCTCTATGGCAATGGGATTTTAGCCAAGTGCTTTTCTTGTGTTTTAAGGGCTTTTTTTTCCCGTTTGCATTTGCTCTCAAGGTTGTATGGAAGGATTCAAAAGTCGCGTCTTAGCCGCATCAAAGTAAAGCCTTTTATCCACAAATTTGAAGTGGATGCTTCAGAATTTTTAGATCCTGTCGACTCATACGATTCTTTTAATAATTTTTTTATCCGCAGGTTAAAATCAGAGTGCCGCCCGATGGCAGGCGGTGCGGATGTAGCTATTTTGCCAGCGGATGCGCGCTATCTCGTATTTCCGAATATCGATGAGGCGGATGGTTTTTGGGTGAAGGGAAAAAAGTTTACTCTAAAAAGTTTTTTGCAAGATGACGCGCTTGCAGCGCGTTATGCCGGTGGGGCGATGGCAATAGCGCGTCTTTGTCCTGTCGATTACCATAGGTTTCATTTTCCTTTTCAGTGCATTCCAGCCAAGGCGCATTTGATCAATGGGCATCTTTACTCGGTCAATCCGATTGCTCTTAAGCGCAATATTCAGTATTTGTGCGAAAACAAGCGGATGGTGACAGAGCTGAAATCAGAGCCGTTTGGCAGAGTCCTTTATGTCGAGATTGGAGCCACCTATGTGGGGAGCATCCATCAGACGTATACGCCGGATAAACTGTGTGCCAAAGGAGATGAAAAAGGGTACTTTGCCTTTGGCGGCTCGTGTTTGATCCTTCTTTTTGAACCGGGTAAGATTATCTTTGATCAAGATCTTATTGAATATTCTGCACAAAAAATCGAAGTGCGCGGCCAGCTCGGGCAAACTTTAGGACGAGTACCTTCTTAGATCCCAAGACTTTCTTTTGCAGCTTGTAGTGATGGCAAGGTAGGGCTGTGCGTCACTATAATCCTCGCAGCACCTGGAAAACAAGTGGCATCAAGAGGGTCTCTGGTGACAATGACAATCACCGGCTTTCCTGTATTTATAACAGATTGAATTAAGGCCTCTTGGCTCGCGTTTTTCCATGCATTGTAGGAAAAAAATATCACGAGATCATTTATGGATGCATGCTTTTGTGCCAGAGATAATAGCATTTCGTCAGGGTTAAGCCCTTGGAAGAAAATCTCGGTTTGTCCGTTGTTAATAGGGAAAACTTCTTGAATGCTTGTATGAAGTGTTCTAGGAGCAATCAAGCAGGTTTTTTTCCACAGGAAGCAGCTGGGATCAAAAGAAGTGTTTTGGATGAGAACTCTGAGCGCTTTTTGGGCGATTGTTTTTGCAAGAGCAAGATGTTCAGGTATAGCGATCACTTGCTCGATCGATTTCTGGATTTTTTGAGGAAGAGCGTAGCGTTGTTTGAGCTCTATAATTCTTCCGAAAGCTTCATCTACTCGCTGCATACTAATGCGCCCATTTTGTACTGCTTTCACAAGCGCGCCGTGGATATTTTTTACATCCGTGGTTGTCAATTCTAAAAGAGAAGAACCCACAAGCTGCGAACCTCCGAGAATAAGAAGATCGCAGCCGGCATTCAAAGCACAGATGGCGGCTTCTTCAATATCTCCACCGCAATTTTTGAGGACCCCTTCCATGACAAGAGAATCGGAAACAACGACTCCCTTAAAACCCATCTCTTCGCGCAGAAGCTTTTGGAGGATGGTTGGCGAGAGGGTCACGCAATGTTCGGCATCCAATGCAGGAGCGATGAGATGGGCTGTCATAATGGCATCAGCTTGATGAGCAAGCTGGTAAAAAGGAAAGAGTTCTACTTCCATCAGCTCAGATTTGGATTTATTCACAATCGGCAAGCTGACATGGGAATCGGTTTCGGTATTGCCGTGGCCGATAAAGTGTTTGAGGCAGGTAATGGTGTTGCTTTTGCGGTACCCGGACAAAGCTTTTTCACCGAACAGTGTGACAGTTTGCGCTGTGCTTGCAAAAGAACGGATACCAATGACCGGGTTTTTTTCATTATCATTCACGTCGATGACAGGCGCTAGGTTCATATTGACTCCAACTGCTTGCATCTCTTCACCGATTGCAAAAGCAGCTGCTTCAGCAAGCTCTGGATCCTCTGTCATTCCGAGCGCTTTGTTACCTGGAAATACCGTAAAACCTTTGTTTAGACGCGCAACGATTCCTCCTTCTTGATCTGCAGCAATGAGTAAAGGAATGCAGCCAGACTTGCTTTGGCTGATTTCTTGCAGTCCCTCATTAAGAAAACGCACTTGCTGAGGAGAGTAAAGTTGGTTAGAAAAGTTATACAGGATGATTCCGCCGACACCCACCTCATGAATGAGTTCACGCGCAGCCTTATTTGCCATTTCTCCATTAAAATGCGCCATAATGAGTTGACCGACTTTTTGTTCGAGGGTCATTTCTAGATTTGTATATGTATAAGGGGTGGTATTGTCTGACGGTTTTTGACAAGAAAATGTGGCTGCATTCATGAGAACCTTTCACAAAAAAAACTTTTGAGAGAGAAAGGCTACCGAAACTTGTCTTTCTTTACAATTAGATGATTTTGCAAATCGGACACTTTTTAGGATCGTGTCCTTTGGCAGGGCAGTATTTTCTAGCAAAGTAGATGATTTGTAAATGCACTTTGTTCCAGGACTTTTTGGGGAAGCATTTCTTCAGATCTTTTTCTGTTTGTTCCACATTTTTCCCAGAGCTGAGTCCCCAGCGCTTGGCGCAGCGGTGGATGTGCGTGTCCACAGGAAAAGCAGGTTGATGAAACGCTTGCGACATCACAACGGATGCTGTTTTGTGGCCGACGCCGGGCAGCTTTTCTAAAGCGGCAAAGGAAGCGGGGACTTTGCCTTTGTGCTTTTCGATG
>JAHFTO010000014.1 GCA_023269355.1 Chlamydiota bacterium
AGGCATTCCTAAGATGTCGTAGGAAATTTCTTTGACTTTGTTGCCTTGATTGTAGAGAGAATAAAACTCGATCGTTTGGCTGTGGGGGAATGTGCAGGTCATCGGACCATGCTTAATCCCATTCTCATAAGTAGCCGTGACAGTCACGCCATTGCTAAGACTTGTAATAACCTGGCCGGGGTAATTCTTAGTTTCCCATTCTTCTTGAGAAACAGCGTAGCCGTATTTGTGGATGTATCGTTCCGAGATGACTTTGTCATCGTGTTTATCATTACCGCATCCGCACAATGCAAGACCCATGAGGCTTAAGAGTGCGTAAACTTTGTTTTTCATGGCGGACCTCATTTTAATTTTCCGTAGCAGAGGCGTCAGATGTATACCCAATTTTTGTGCCAGCTTGGGTTATAATGCGCGCATGCTCTTTTTCCACTGTTTCAAAAGCGATTGTCTTTTCTAGATCGCGATAGAAGAAGCGGAAAGTTGCGTTTTTCTTATCTTTGCCGATTTGCGGGCTTTTGTAAAGATCTAAAAGGATGACTTTTTCCAGAAGCCGCGATGGCACAGCTTTTAAAGCGTTTAGAATTTTGGCGATGGGGATATCGTCACCCAGTGTGAGTGTCCAATCTCTTTCCGATCCAGGGAATTGGGGGATCTCAGAAAGTATCGATTGTTTCGGGATAAGGGGGAGGAGTTCATTAAGGTTAATCTCTGCGAAAAAAATGCGCGCTGGAACATCTAATTGTGCGACATGATGGGGATGGACCTCGCCGATGACTCCTAAGATTGTGTCGCCTTTTTTGATCCTTGCTTGTCTGCCGGGATGAAAATTGTGCAGATGGGAGACTTCGAATTGAATGTCTTCCACATGGAATCCGGTAAGGAGGTTTTCTACAATCCCTTTGAGGTCGAAGAAATCAAATTCTGTAGGTTTTGGATCCCAATGGTACGGGGATTTTTTGCCGCTGAGTAGGATACCTGCAGTAGTGGGTTCGCAGAACTGATCTTTGTCTTTGAAATGGACTCTGCCCACTTCAAAACCTGCAATGTTGGGGTTGCCGTGGTCGAAGTTATATTTGAGAGTTTGCAATAGACCCGGAAGCAGAGTTGTTCGCAGGACCGATTGTTCTGCGGAATGGGCTTGCATCACAGAGATCAGCGCCTCTTTGTGCATCGTATTTTCTAAACTCATCTCCGCTTGAGATGGGCTGATCAGATCGCAAGTGACAAACTCTTGGAGTCCTTCTGCGATGAGCCTTTGCCTTGTGATTTTTTCTAATTCGTAAAGTGGGGAATTAGAAATGGAGGAAGAGATGTGTCTTGGAGCTTGCTTGGAGATATTGTTGTAGCCATAGACTCGCGCAATCTCTTCGATTAGATCCTCTTCGATAGAAATGTCACCTCGATATGTGGGAACACTGACGAGTTGCTCGTGTAATTTTTCTTCTAGCGCTCGAATGCCAAGTCGACCGAGCAATTCTGTGATCTCACCTGTGCTTAAAGTCGTACCCAGGAGGCTGTTCACGCGGTGGGTGCGGCAGTTGATCTTCTTCTCTAGAAAATCATGGGCTTTTTGATCGATGACGCCTTTGGCCACTTTGCCGCCAGCCACTTTTTGTAAAAGATAAGCAGCATAATTTAGGGCGAAGACAACGCCACTCGGATCGATCCCTTTTTCAAAGCGTTGTGATGAGTCGCTCTTGCATCCCATCCATTTGGTCGTCATGCGGATTGCTTGAGGAGAAAAATAAGCGGATTCAATGAGGACATTAGTGGAATGTGTTGTGATCGCAGAACTCTTTCCACCCATCACGCCTGCAAATGCAAGAGGTTTAGATGCGTCGCAGATCAGTAGCGATTCAGGAGGAATGGGGCGATTGACATCATCCAGCGTTTCCATCTCTTTGTAATCGGTCTGAGAAGTCACGATGATTTTTTTTCCATCGATTTTATCGTAGTCGAACATATGCAGAGGCTGCCCTAGCTCTAGCATCACTAGATTGCCGACATCGACGACGTTGTTGATGCTGCGCACTCCGCAGGCTTCCACTTTCTTTTTAAGCCAGTCGGGAGATTCTCCTACTTGAATCCCTAAGACTGCCCTTGCGGCATAGCGGGTGCATTGTTTTTTGTCGATGAGTTGAACAGAGATGAGTTTTTCAATAGAGTCACCCTCTTCAGCGACACTAAATTCTCGTGGGGTAACGGGGATGTTTAAGTGGGCAGATAGATCTCTTGCAAGGCCAAAGATGCTCATGCAATGGCCAAGATTCGGTGTGAGGGAGACGTCCAGAATCACGTCGGAATAATAGGCGGCCATATCGGCTCCGAGCTCGAACTCTTCAGTGAGTTCCATGATCCCTTCGCCGGTTCCAAGCCCCAGTTCATCGGCTGCGCAGAGCATTCCGAAGGATTCGACGTCGCGCAATTTGCCTTTTTTGATCTTGAATGCTTTGCCATTTTCATCCGTCAGAGATGCGCCGATTTTGGCAAAAGCTGTTTTAAGGCCCGGTCTGCAATTTGCCGCTCCGCAAACGACTTGAAATTCTTCTTTACCATCGGTGACTTTGGCGACGCAAAGCCTGTCTGCAGAGGGGTGTTTGCTCGTCTCAAGGACCTTTCCAACGACAACTCCCGAGAATGGGAGGGGAGCAGCATCGATGCCTTCGACTTCGATGCCGGCAAGCGTGAGAACTTTGGCCAGCTCGTCAGGAGATTGGGTGAAGTTCAAGTATTCTTTTAATAGCGATAAGGGGACTTTCATAAAAGTAGCTGAAAATTTAATATGTTGAAAAGACAGTTATAACAAACTCCCCTTATCCCGGAAAAGAAAATAATGCTGCAAAACTCACAAGATCATCGTTGGATCAGCCGCACCAAGTGGCTCACGCAAGCCCTCATCATCAGTGGCACGTTAAATATTGGGCTTATTTCAACATTTGTGTATTTTGTTTTAAAAGACAAACAAGAGGCATTGTCCGTTGAAGCCAAGCCAGCGGTTTCCAAAGATCCCCTTCAAACCGGCACGCAGCTTCTGCGCAGCTACAGCCTACTTCCCTATCAGGAACTTCTTTTGCGCCTAGAAAATAGCGAGCATGTGGAAGAGGGGTTGTCCAAACGGGACTTTAGTTTGGCATGTCTTGTTGCCTTCCACCACTTTAATATCGATAAGGCTCTAGGTGGGGCCAGTCCGCAAAAACGAACCCTTCCTTTTGCAAGCAGCGATGGTCAAGAGATCATTAACATGTCCGTTTTCCCAGGTCTTTCTGATGAGCAGTTTCATGCGATTCTCCTCTATGCGAAAACAGAGCAATGGCCGCTGACAAGCCAAGGTCTTTTCTACGAGATCAAGCGCTCCCCACCACCTCGCGATCCTTCGCTTCTCGATGCTTTTTATCTCTCTTCGGAATTCCACGCTGCTTACACACTTTTGATCAAAACAGGTGTTCCATTAAGCAGAGAGCAGGTAGTGGATTTGATTGCAGAAGGAGAGTGGAAAACCCTTGCTGATCTCACAAAAGAATTGCGCACGCAGGCCGATGTCACTCCAGAGATAAGACGTCTTTTTTTAATGGAATCTCTGGGCCATTCCTCCAAAATAGCCGCAAAGCTCCTTCTTGAAAATGATCTCGAGTTTGTTGCAAAACGCTTAAGCGATGGACAAATCCTCACACTTCTTGACTTTTGCCACGAGCGTACTCCCCATCTCGAGCAGCTCGCCAAGGAGCTCCTGGCATCTCCTCGCACAGATAGCGTATGCAAGCGTGCCGCCGCTCTGCTTTATGCCTTTGCCGGTGAAATTCTTCCTGATCCTTACGATCACAACGCCGCTCTTGAGCGTTTTATCCCCAAACCTGTCCAACAAGCTCCTGCTCCCATCGCTGAGGCCAAGACGATTGTTCAGCCCGTCTCTGCTCCAATTGCAAAATCGCAAAAAAAGTTCCATACTGTGGAGTCTGGCGACAATCTCTGGAAAATTGCGCGCAAATACCGCGTCAGTGTCGAAGAGATCATGCGCGTCAATAAGATGGAATCAGAGAAGTTGCGAGTGGGCAGGCAGTTAGAGATTCCGGCGAGAGCTGAAAAATAAACTTAGAATTGATCAAAAAATGCTGAGGCTTCCTTTGTAAGGCCGGTCAGTTCCGACTTCGGTATATTCCCCGACTTAACTTCTTTGCTCCTTGCTAACAAGTCCTCTCCGTACTTTGCAGCAAGTTTTGCTTTTTCCAACATTGTAGGACGGATTGTGTCTAAATCTGCTCCAATTGGAATTTCGCCAGATACTATACCATTTTGTACCTCAGCAGGAAACGTGCTAAATGCTTTCATGACCTTAATTATATTTTCATCGTACAATCCAGGTAATAAACGGATGATTCTCTTTATAGTGTTAAAGTTCGATGTTTTGCCCTCATCTATAGGATCTCCTATCCAGTTTGTTTTTGTTGGAGTTTGCATAGATGGCGCGGGAATTGCTTGCTTTGGCTCTTCAACTTTTTTTAAAGTAACAGACTTTGGTTCTGTTTCTTGTGACGTTCTTTCATTTTGTATTGTTTTCCATACGTCCCGTGCACGCGTCCAATCGGAATAAGGAATTTCATTGCCATTTGAGAATTTTTGGATTTTGCTATCAACAATCTCCTTCAGTAGCTTATCTGGCAGAGTCCGTATAGATCTTTCCGATGACAATTGTCCCTCCTTAACCCCCGAAGCTACGGGAGGTGGAGTGCTGGCTGGTTGAAGGCTAGCAGAAGGAACATAACTAGTATTCACGGCTTGCTGTGGTGGTTGTGGTAAAGTCGTTTTTTTCTGTTCTTCTTTCGGTTTTTTTCTGCTAACGAGTTCTTGGTGTATAAGTATAGTAGCAACAGGGTAAGCTCTATTCTCAATGGATGTGTTCATCAATTTGGTCAGATTCTCTTCTGAAAGTTTTTGCAGCCATTGTTCCTGCTCCTCCGTGGTAAGCACTTTGGAAAGATCAGCTTCGAGAAGCGGATTTTTCTCACTGGTTGTTGTCTCATCAGACTTAGGCTTCTCAGAAACGACTGGAGCAGGGGGCTGAGGGTTCTCAGCAGACTGAGGCTGTTGACTAACACCTTGACGAAATTCTTGTCTTTCAGAAGGAGATTTCACAGGCATCTTTTCAATCGCTTCGACCATTTCACTATCAAAAAACATATCCTTAATAAACGCATTGATTCTGATAATAATATGTTCTTTTTCCAAGAGCCTGCTTTCCATAATTTGGATACTCTGGCGAACAAGTGTCTTTTGAGTTTGAGTTTCAAATTTGAAGCAGTCCTTTTCCCGCGCGATGAAATTTTGTACATCTTCTCTACACTTCTCAAGCTCAGAGATATTTTTATCCTTGAGAATATGCGGCTTTTCAAGATTATGATCCCTGATAGGGTTACTTCCTGTTGGGCCTGTTGGTTGTGAAGTACTCACTAAATCCCCCTGTCTTATTATTCACACTATGTTCTCATTATAATATTAAAATTAAATATATGTGTATTTTAAATTTTAGGATCTAGGAAAAGACCTGGTAACATTGACTCCCCAAGCGGTTGTGAAATTACTTTGTATCAGCGACTAGATATTTGAGGAGTTAATAAAAGAGAGGTTTGAGTCCCTTAAGGGACATCATCAATGCCGCCTTTATGCCAAGGGTGGCATTTCACAAGCCGTTTCATCGTCAGATAGCTACCTTTGAAGAAGCCGTGTTTGTTCACAGCTTCCATCGCATAGTCAGAGCAAGTTGGGTAGAACCTGCAGCACTCTCCTAAAAAGGGACTGATGCAGAGTTGATACAAGCGGATAAGTTTGACGGATATAAATCGTAGCATCAGATGATATGGAAAAGGTCGCGGAGAAGGGCCAAAGTCACCTCGATGAGAATGAGCAAAATAATGATCATTTCAAGGCGATTGGTATGTCTGTGGTTCGTCTCGTTTGAGAGGATCTCGTAGAGTTCGTGGACGACATTAAGGCGTTTATTGAGGATCTCAACTCGTTTGGAGACGTCGAGATAGTGAGCTGTCCTGCGGTAAAAAGGTTCGAGTTCAGGGTAATCCCAGAAAAACTCCGGCGTGTCGAGGATCTCGCTGTGCAGGTTGACGAAGTTGCGCTCGAGGAAGATCTCTCCCATTTTTTGAGAGATCTCTTTGCGAGAAAGGGTAATTTTTCCTCTTTGAACGAGTTGTTGGGGAAGGGTTCTAGTATGCTCAATGGTTTTTTGAATCAGCTCTTCGAATGTGGATAGTTTTACCGACTGTGCAATGCCATGTGAGATGGCCAATTTGGTCAGGGTACTTTTATTGTGGAGGAAGATTTCATCCTCTTCGATCTTGACCGTTTCTCCAAAGACATAGGTAAATTCATCGAGCTCGATTTTTGCAAGCGGATCTTTTTCAAAGGGTTTGAGGAACTTAAGGATGTCTTTTTCTGCTTCTTCGGTAAATCCCCAGCAAACAATAGCTCCATAGGAGAAATAAAAAATTTCTTCCTTCGTTTGGTCATTTTCTTTGGTTTGAGTATGGACGACATCGCGGAATAGCTGGGCCTGTCCCAGCCTTTGCAAAGTCTGGAATAATCCCGGGATGTCATAAGAAGCAGCAGTGCAGTAACATGTACAACGCATACTATGGGTTATAGCGGATTGGGATTTATACTGCAACCGCTTGTGGTCTGCAATTATTATTCACTATACCCAATCCATATCGTCGAAGTAATCTGAACCTTGGTAGGTGGGTAAGTTCCAACGCGCATTTTGAATGGTGAATGCTTTCTCTGGAACTGGGGTATTGTCCCGACCTAATGTTTCCCACAGCTCTTTGGCTTCATTTTCTAATTCATCAAGTTTTTGTTTTTTGACCTCGGTAAAAACATTCTTTCCGCATTTGCTAAAACAGTTGTCATCTTGTGGATTTTTAATTCTAAAATCCGCTCCTGCATCAATGAGCTTTTTTGCATTAATAAAGTTAGGAGCATTCCTTTCATGACAAGCCCAAAAAAGAGCTGTCGGCATATAGCTGTTCCTGACAGTGTTTAGGCGGGGTACTAATTTCAATAAAACATCTAAAGTTTCTGAATTAGAGTCTTCACATGCGAAGTGGTCTAGTAAATGATGATCCAAAACGCGACATGGTATCTTTTCATTGATATACGACATGAGTTGAGATGCTTTTGTTTCCAGAGATGATTCTGGATTTTTTAGTTTTTGGAGAATTTCATCATCAAATAAACTTAAACTATTCATTCGTATGTTTGAAATTATAAAACACCGATCTTTGTTCGCAATGACAAGATCGACCCTATGCTGATTGACTGTCTCGTTTAGTGTTTTATTAACGATCAGCATGGCTCTTATTTCTAGAGAGTTTAAATACTGAGAAACAATGGGCAACCATGGATCGGTCATTGTCATTGTTATTGCTTTGCTTCTAAAATCAATTTGTTTCATGGTTTAGAGGGTGGTTATAGTGTTAAAGGGTGGTTTTCTAAATAAAATCATCGCGGCTTCTGAAACCTGGTTGGTTCCAAGGTAAATTTTGCACTGAGTATGTCATGGTTGGAACGGGTGTTTTTTCTCGCTTTGACTCTTTCCAAATCTCTTTGGCTTCATTTTCTAATGCAGCGACTTTTGCTTTCTTGGCTTCGCTTGAAAATTGATTTCTGCATTTATCGAAACAGGTGTCGCCTTCAGGATTTTTAATTCTAAAATCCGCTCCGGCACGTATGAGTTTTCTTGCGTTGATAAAGTCGGGTGCATTCGTTGAATGACAAGCTCTAAAAAGAGATGTCGGTAGATAGCTGTCCGTAATGGTATTTAGAGAGGGCGCTAGTTTTAATAAAACGTCTAAAATTTCTGAATGAGAATCATCTCTTGAGAGAAAATGTAGAAAAGGATCGAGATGGGGCTCTCCTATTATTTTCTCATCGATATATTTCATGAGTTTGGATGCCGTTGTTTTTAGGCCCCATAAATTCTTCTCTAATTCTTGGATGATTTTATCATCGAATACTTTCATTTCTACTGTTTGAAGTGCCTTATTCCAAGTTGTAAAACTTAAGTGTTTGTTCGCGATGGCAAAATCGACCCTGTATTGATTAACGATCTGGCCCAGAGTTTTACTAACGATGAGCATGGCTCTTATTTCTAGCGAGTTTAAATGCCGAGAAACAATGGGAGTCCATGGATTCCATGTTGCTTGGGTATTTCTTGGTCGATGGGTGGCTTGTGTCATGTTTCAGTTCTCTTAAATGAGTAAACAGAATTTTTGGCGGGAATATTATCTTTCAAGAATTTTTAAAGTCACCAAAAATGCTTGGATCATCCCCCGAACAATTTTGCTTGAGCGGATTTCGCCAAAAAAGTAAGATGCTTCCTTTGTTTCATTGCGGGAGTGGCGGAATTGGTAGACGCGCTACTTTGAGGTGGTAGTGGGGCAACCTGTAGGGGTTCGAGTCCCCTCTCTCGCAACTTAACCTTCTAGAGCGAAAGCTTTAGAAGGTTTTTTTGTTTCCAGAGGTAATAATTGTTATTTTAAAAAATCAGAGCTCTAATGAGAGAGCCTAGAGCTAAAAAGAGCCTGGATTTTGGGGAAAAGCGAAGGGGGAAGGATTAAGTCTGAGAGAGAGGAGAATTGGCTGGAGTTGGCGAGGGTTAAGAGGGCCTCCCATTCGGGTGGGGAGAAGCGGAACCCCCCGTTGATGGGGTGTTCAGAGCAGAGGCTCTCCCCTTCATGCAGGAGGAGGGGGGTGGGGCCATCGCAGTGAGCACAGGTGGGAGAGATCGTCAGCAGGCCCTCGTATTTGAGGAGCTTGAGGGTAAAGCTGGCAAATAAGGTCTCTGGATTTTTAAAGTGGGGGATCTGTTTGTGGTAGGCCTTGTAGAGGAGAAAAAGAGCGGGGGCGGGCTTGCCGGCTAGTTGGGAGGAGAGGACGGCATTAGCCAGCGAGCCTGCGGTTTGCAGAGATTTAAGGCTGTTGCGGAGGTTAATATGATCATCTAGAACGCTACCATCGCGGAAGGAAAACAGCTCGCCGCGGCCTCTTCGAAAATGATACTCCCCGTGGCAAAAAGGGGTGGTGAGGGAAAGGAGCCGGGCATTTTTGCGGGAGATGCCCCGGACGATGAGGCTGATCAGCCCGCTGGGTGTAAAGAGGGTGATAATCCGGTGGGATTCTTTGTAGTCTTGGGATCTGAGCACGATCCCTTCTAGGCTTTCTGTATCCATGGGCACATGTTACTATTTTCCCTTTGTTTTTTCTAGGCAAGTCTGTATCTTTATGTGATCTATCGCACCGATAGCTCAATCGGATAGAGTACCCGGCTTCGAACCGGGTGGTTACAGGTTCGAGTCCTGTTCGGTGCAATCATGTTACAATCTATCTTATCACACACCCAAGAAAGCTTTTGTGAAGCGATGTTTTTGCGCTTTGGCAAGGGCAGATTGCATGCAGCACAACTGTATTCCGATTGGTTTCGCAAAGGCCATGTCCGTGAGATATCCCAGTGGGCAGAACCTCAAGCGATGGCGCTTGTTCAGAAGATGATCGAGGAAACAGATTTTACTCTTCCTGAAATGAGTCGATTGAATGAAGAGGGAGGCCTTGCCAAGTTTTTACTCAAATTTTCAGATGGTCTTGAAAGCGAATCTGTGTTGATTCCAATGGAAGCGGGAACGACTATTTGTATCTCTTCACAAGTGGGATGCAAAATGGGCTGCGCTTTTTGTGAAACGGGGAAGATGGGGCTTATCAGGCATTTAAGCTGTGAGGAAATTGTCGCTCAGGTTTTCTTTGCAAGGCATGTTCTGAAAAGAGAAGTGCGCAATATTGTTTTTATGGGCATGGGCGAGCCGTTTGATAACTATGAAGCTGTCATGCGCGCTGTGGCTGTATTGACCGATGCGGGTGGTTTGGGCATTGGTCCTAGTAGGATTACGATTTCCACAAGCGGCAAGGTCGATGCGATAGTGCGCATGGCCAAAGAGGCGGATCCTGCTTTAAATTTGGCGGTGTCTGTTAATGCTCCCACCGATGAGATCAGAAATCGGATCATGCCGGTCAATCGTCAGTGGAACATGGCTGCATTAAAAGAAGCCATGTTGGAATACTGCGCGCATCCGCGGCGAGAAATTTTGGCGGAGTATGTGCTTTTGAAGGGGATCAATGACTCGCTTCTTTGCGCGGATCAACTCGCTGAGTATTTGGCAGGACTTAGGGTGAAGGTCAATTTAATTCCTTATAATCCACAAACTCGGGATCGCTTCTCTCCGCCTGAAGAAGAGCAGCGAGAGCTGTTTTTAAAACGGATGAGAGAGCACGGATATCAAACGCTGCTTCGCGGAACAAAAGGGCAGAAGATCATGGCTGCCTGCGGCCAGCTTGGCAATGTCGAAGTGAGAAGAGCATTGATTTCTCGGTCTTGAAATATTCTCTTATTGCCTTAAATTTTTCTTAAGACTATTTTTTTCTTTTGAGCATTCAAATTTGCTAATTGGAAAAAGTATGATGAAGTGGATTTTTCTATTACCAACGATCTGTGTTTGTCCCTTAGTTGCTGACGAAAGTACAGCCTCTGAAGGGCAGAAGGAAAAAACTGTACTTGAAGATAGGATTCAAAGACTCGAGCAGGATGTCGGCTTGGAGGTGGCTCCCAAAAAAACAACAGTGTTTTTGTCTGGGCAATTCATCTATTGGAAGACGTCTTTAGATGGCGTTGCTTATGCCACAACGGCAGAGGTTGTGAGTGTTCCCGGTGGAGGAACGATTAATGATGAATTCAAGACGCGAACTGTACACTTTGATTATGATCCAGCTTTTCAGATTGGAGTTGGCTTAGGACTTCCGCATGACTTTTGGGATCTTTCTCTTGCCTGGCTCCATTCAAATACCAAAGGACATGATACGGCGCATGGAACATTGTCAGCGACACCTGGCAATCGGGTGATTTTAGATCAGATCGGTCTTATTGAACAACTAGACAGCCCTCCTAGCATTGCTAAAGCGGATTGTAAGGTGCATCTGGATATCGTTGATGCTGTTTTGGGAAGAACATTTTTATGGAGTCGCTACTTTATTTTCAGACCTTTTGCAGGATTAAGGGGCGCCTGGCTGAGCCTGGATTGGGATATCTCTTATAAGATGCCCATCAGAATACCTTCTCCTACAGTGCAAAGTTATACCAAGTTCGATGTCGACAATGATTACTCTGCGTATGGATTTGTGGGAGGATTTGATGCCAAGTGGAATTTCTATAAGGAGCTGGGCGTGTTTTCTCATGCTTCTGCATCTTTAGTTTATGGAGAATCCACAGAAAAGACTAAGCAAAAGTTTTACAGGATACCCGCTAATCAAACAGCAACAGCAGAGCAAACATTGAAAGCGCACAACTCTACGCATGCTGTGAAAGGGATTTTTGATATCGCACTTGGCCTCAAATGGGAGATTGATTTTTATAAAACGAATCGTCTCCTGATGTGGATAGGGTACGATTTCTTTTACTGGCCGAATGTCACGCAAAAAACGATCAATCAGCAAACGCGGTCCAGAGATCGCGCAGATTTGAGTTATCAAGGTTTAATTGCTGGCGCAAAAGTCATTTTTTAGAGGATGGATCACGTGAAATACCAATGGCTTTTATTGTTCACAGTGCTTCTCCTCAAGGGCTTTGCTGGTGAGGAAAAATCACTTACGGAGCGAGTTGAGTTTTTAGAAGAGAAGCGGGGCTATCGTTTTAAAGAAAGAGGCTTCCAAATTATTTTGAAGGGCGATCTGCTTTATTGGAAGGCGGATGTCGACGGCGTAGCTTATGCAACGACGTCTATTCAAACTGCAGAAAGCGGTTCTGCTGCGGGAACCACTAGCAATCATATTAAAACAAGAACCCCCCATTTTTCCTACGATCCAGGATTTAGGGTGGGGATTGGTTTGGAATCTCCTTATGATTTCTTAGATTTTTTTCTTTTATGGACCCGTTTTTATACGGAAGGGCATGATCAGGCGCATGCAAGTTTTGTTCCCACTACGGCTTCCCCTGGAGATCGTTTGATCTATTCAAATATTGGTCTGATTAAGAGCCTGGTTTCTAATCCAAATAGAGCAAAAGCTGAATGCGATATTAAGGAAAATATTGTAGATCTGCAATGCGCGCGCGGCATTGAGGTCAGTAGGCATTTCTTTATGAGGCCTTATTTTGGACTCAGATGTGTTTGGAGCGATATCGATTGGGATGTTCGATTTGAGAGAAATTTTCTGACACCTCTTGCGGCAAATCAAGATGAGACAGAGCTTAAAGTAGACAACGACTACCATGCCATCGGAGGGTTAGTGGGTGTGGAGTTGAATTGGAAAGCTTTTGGGGGTTTTGGAGTGCATATGCGAGGAGCTGGAGCGCTCGTGTGGGGAGAGGAAGAAGAACGCACAAAGCAAAAATATACATTCCTTCCTGCAGGCTCTTTGGAAGAGGTCCATCAGGTTTTTAAAGCACGCAATTCTTTTCACTGCTTGAAAGGGTTATGGGAACTCTTCATAGGTGCTTTTTGGGAAAAGGAGTTTACTGGAAAAAAGGTAAAAGAGCATCTTGTTAGAAAAGGGAAAATGCAACACAGTGCTACTTTACGTCTTTTTGCTGGGTATGAAATGCAACAGTGGCCTTGGGTCGGACAGAAGACGATTACGCAAAGCACACGAGAAAGAGATCGTCACTCTTTAGGTTTCCAAGGGTTTACCGGAGGGGTAGAACTCGTTTTTTAAAATAAATTAGAAAGAGGGTAATTGTATGGTCGCAAAGAACAAATTCAAAGATGAAGATGATTTAGGATACCGCGTCGATGTCATTGGTCGGAACATTGAGATCACAGACCCGATCCGCACTTATGTATGGGATAAACTCGCTAAAATCGAGCGTTTTCACAATCACATCATGCACGTGCATATCACGCTTGAGATTCAAAAGCTAGAGCATGTCTGCATCATCGTTCTGAAGATTGACCATACTCAGGTCAAAACACAGGCAGATAGCACAGACATGTATGCATCGATCGATCGCGCTATTGACCGATTGCAATCCCTTTTATCTCGGTATAAGAGCCGCCTTCAAGACCATCATCAAAAAAAGCTTTCCGTTATCGACATGCAGGTCAATGTGCTCCAGCGCCCTTATAATGAAGTGGAGTCGATTAATGCGGAAATCGATGCGATTAATGTCAAAAAAGAAATGGATGCTTACCGTCCTCCCAAAGTCATTGGAGCGGAGACAAAGCACCTCAAGATGCTGACAGTCGATGAAGCTGTGATGAAGATGGAGCTTTCCGGTAATTCATTCATGCCCTTCCGCGGCGAGGAAGATCAAAAACTGAAGGTGATCTATCGCAGAACCGATGGCAATTTTGGACTGATGCAGCTTGAATAAAGGGTCCAAGAAACTCATTTTTGATGAGATCCGGCAGGATTGGGTGCGAGCTACCCCTGAGGAAATCGTCAGACAGCAGTGGCTCAAAAGATTGACTCATCAACTGGGTTTTCCTCGAGAGCTGATAGCAGTCGAAAAAAAACTCAAAGAGCTGCCTCATCTCAACTGTTCTGAAGTGCCTGACCGCAGATTGGATATCCTTAGTTATGGGAAGGAGGCTGCTCCTTCCTGCTCACTTTTCCCCCTTCTTTTGATCGAATGTAAAGATGAGACGCTCTCAGAGGATGCAGTCAATCAGGTGATCGGCTATAATCACCATGTCAAAGCCCCTTTCATCGCGGCTGTCAACCTGGAAGAGGTACATTTTGGGACTTTTGATAGGAGTGAAAATAAATATATATTTCGCTCTTTTCTTCCTTCTTTTAAGGAGTTAATGCAGTGGGTAAATCGCAAACTTTAGATCTTTCTGGACCCGAAGTTAAGTGTATAGATTTGAAAAGCGGTGTCGATGGTGCGGATGTTCTATTCGTCTACAGCGGATGTGATAGCGCAGTCTACCGCAATCTGTCTACTTGGCTCAAAAAAGAAGAAACCCGCTATTTAGTCTTCATTGAGGAGCAGGAAGAAGTATTTTTAAAAGCCAAAGAGCTTCCCTTTGCCAAAGATCCCAAAGTCCGCATTTATTATTACAAAAAAGAAGCGGAAGAGATTTTTCAACATATTGCCTGGGAATTTGTTTTTCTTCGCTTTGCTTATTCTATTCCTAGCAGCACAACCAAAGAAGCCGCAGAAGAGTTCTTCGTTTATTTAGAACACTATCATCGCGGCGTCGATCTTTTGGCGTCTGATTGTGAGGATATGGGACTGAAAGTACTCTCCAACGCAATGAAAAATCTTTCCGCTTTTCCCCGCTCTCTTCTCGGCGGATCTCTGGAGGGCAAATGCACAGGGATGCCAGCGATTATCTGTGGAGCTGGTCCATCGCTTAATGATGTGATTCCTCTGCTTGCAACCTTGAAGGATAAAGCTATTTTGATTGCTGGAGGATCTGCTGTCCCAGCCCTGAATGCACAGGGGATCATTCCCCATTTTGCAGCAGGGATCGACCCTCAGCCTCCGCTGAATAGATTCTTAAATCAGGACAGCTTTGAGAGCCCTTTTTTCTATCAAGGCCGTTTTTGCTCAGATCTACTGCAAAGGGTGCATGGGCCTTTACTTTGGATGCCGGACGGGGGAACTTATCCCTTGGAGACGTGGGCTTATTCAGAGTGTGGTCTCTTTGCGGAGAAGTTCGATGCGGGCTGGACGGTATCAAATTTTTGCACCTCTTTAGCCGCGCATTTAGGATGCAGCACTGTGATTTTTGTCGGGATGGATTTCTCTAGAGGACCAGATACTATTTATGCTTCTCAAATGCCCGGCGATGAACATAAAGACCCTTGGATCGAACTGGAAAAAGGCAAGCTGTATTCCAAAAAAGACTGGCTCATGTCTGCCGAGTGGATGGGAGCATTTGCGAAAAAAAATCCTGGCATCCAATGGCTTAATGCTACAATGGGCGGGATCGACTTGCCTGGGATTGAAAAAACATCTCTTGAGGAAATTGCTGCTAATTTCTTGCAGCAAAGATGGGATGTGGAAGGGTGGGTGCATTCTTGTCTTTCTAAAGCAAATGCTACAGATGTGACTTTAGAAAAAGTGGCTGATGTGCGAAATAGAGTAAAGATGAGCTTTGAGAAAAGTTTGGAGATTTGCGACGCTTTGCTCAAAGTGTGGGAAAAACATTTTCCCAATTCTCCTTTGGAACAAGGGGAATACGCAGTGCTTGAAATAGATTTGCAGCAAGAGATTTGCCACTCTCACTTTCTCATGCCGCTTTGGAATGTTTGGAAACGTCCCATTTTGCGCTCTTCTTTTCATGCATTGGGTCAGCACATTCATCAGTTGCTATTTTTCCAAAAGGCCATTGAGTCGCATTTACCCTATTTGAGGTCATTTCCATGAGTCTAGATCAATATGTCCTTTCATCTGATAAGCTGATCATTTGCGACGTAGAACTGGGTATTGATATTGCGCAGGATTTTGATCTTCCAAGGCTATCTCTTTCTCTCGACGGTCATGGAGTTGTTCAGAAGAAAAATGTAGAAGGCAAAATCCTTTCAGCCTATCTGGTACAAGGGGGAAGACGCCATGGAGAGTGTCGTCTATTCTCCGAAGAAGGACTACTCCGCTCAGAAATGTTCTATTTGCATGGCAAATTGCATGGCCCTTCTATCATGTACTCCGATCATGGAGGCATACTTTCCAAAACGTGGTACTGCGACGGTAAAAAGGTGGGTAAGTCCCATTTTTACTCTCTCTCTGGAGCCCTCTTAAGCCTGCAGCGTTTTAAAAATGGGGATTGGGAAGGGATGCAGGAGTATTTTTACGAAGACGGTTTAGTAAAAAGTTTGATCCCTTATTCCTTGGGTCGCTTGCATGGTGAAGTGCAGCTCTTTTGGCCATCGGGCAAGCCCAAACGCTCTGCACATTACGCGAAAGGTCTTCGCGAGGGATCCGATCGCCTTTGGAATGAAAAAGGCATTCTGATCGATGAAGGGGAATACCGCTTAGGCAAACCCATAGGCATCCATCGCCACTATTTTGCAGATGGCACCTTGAATCAAGAAATGAGTTATCCGACCCATGTCCGTTGTCAATAGTGCTGATTTTCTAGAATCCTATCCAGAGATTCTCTTTTTACTTACCTATGAGCCTTATGCTCCATTGGATGAACCACTGCACTCAGAAAATATTTCCGAGGAAGTGAGTCGGTTCATTGCCAAGTTAAACTTAAGAGATGTCGATCTTCTCTACATCTATGGCATCGGACTTGGCTACCATTACAATGCGCTTAAAAAATGGCTCCATGAACAACCAGAGCGGCGCTTGATCTTTTTCGAAGATGATCTTTCGGTCTTCGGAGCGCTTTTACAATCTCCTTTTGCTAGAGATCTTTTTTTAGATCCTCAAGTGACCCTGCATTTCCTCTCCAAAGGAAAAACGATCGATGCCCATCTTGAAGAAATTATCGCTACTTTCCCCTGCGACAGGATTGAAGTAGCTGCGATCGATTCCTACCAAAAAAGAAAAAAGCGCCGTTTTCAGCAGATTCGCCTCACACTTTTGCGAAAAAGCGCAGTCGCCCATGCTATCCTTACCGAATCGCTCTATGCGCATAAAATGCTCGTTAACCTTTTGCGCAATATGAAGCGCTGGCACCATTCGTTTCTTGCCGGCGGACTGAATAAGAAATTCCAAAATATCCCTGCGATTATCTGCGGCGCCGGGCCTTCCCTTCAAGAGAGCATTCCTTTACTCAAAGATTTAGAAGACCGTGCACTGATTATTGCTGGAGGTTCAACCATTGCGGCACTGAGCAACCAGGGCATCCAGCCTCATTTCAGCATTGCTCTTGATCCCAATGCAGAAGAATTTGACCGGCTAAAAATTGCCTCTGCTTTCGAGTCGCCATTTATTTATGCGACACGCCTTCAGCCCGATGTCTTCAATGCAATCAGCGGCGAGTTTGGCTACCTCATTTCGGAAACAGGCGGCCCTTGCGAAAATTACTTTGAAAGACAAATGGGCATCGAGGGCGATCCTGTAGGTCCTGACCTTGGCCCTGAAGCACTCTCTGTGACAACGATTGCAATTGCGCTTGCTGTTGAAATGGGTTGCAATCCTATTCTTCTGAGTGGCATCGATCTTGCTTACACAGGGATGCAGCGCTATGCCGATGGAATCATGCCTTCTTCTTCAGTCCAGCTGAATCAATTGCGACAGCAGACAAAAGCTCCAGAGAGGATGCTCAAACGCAAAGATATCCATGGCCATTATGTGCATACACTTGTCAAATGGGTGATGGAATCAGATTGCATCGCATCCTACGCAAAAGCCCATCCCCAAACACGTTTTATCAATGTTTCCACAGGGGGAATAGGTTTCCCCGATATTCCCAACTGCCCGCTTGATGAAGTGATGCAAAACGAGTTGGACCTCTCTTTCGATTTAAGAGCGTATATCCACGCAGAAATCCAGCATCTAAAGTTACCTCCTCTTAAAGAGAAGCTTCGGCTAGAGATGAAATCCGTCGAAGAAAGCTTGATCCGCCTTGGCGTGATTGCCGATCAGTTGATCGAGGAATTAGAAAGAGTGCAAGCTCTCGGACCCTCGAGCACAACACCTCTTCCTACGGGCAAAATGGCAATCCTAGAGATCGATTTTCAAGAAGAGAAAGCCTTTGAATGTCTGTTCCCGACATTGGGGCCAGCGCTTGACAAGCTTCTTACCAGAGCCTTTCTTCTCAGCTCTCATCCTACAGAAGAGGAAAAGCGCAGCAGCTACCTCAAGAGCAAAATCGCCAAATGGAAACAGTGGAAGGAGATGATCGACAGCGAACTAGCTGTCTTCCAAAAGTATGGCAACCTTTAGTTTTTATCCTTTGACAATTCCCTACCTGAAACAAATGTATGAATGGCTGCAAATGCCTCACGTCCGCGCCTTTTGGGACGATGGGGAGCGCAGCATCGAACAAGTGCGCAGGCACTATTTTACTCCAAGATCTGTCGAGCAATACCTCATTCTGCACAATAAAAAGATCATGGGATACATTCAAGCAGAAGCTATTGATGGCAACCATGAGCTCGCAAAGTTCCACGTGAAAGGGGAAGAAACCTACGGAGTGGACCTGTTTATTGGAGATGCTGAGTATATTGGGAAAGGAATGGGGAGAGATCTACTAAAGGATTTTATCCAGTACCTCTTAGAGCGGCATCACCAGCTCAAAGCGGTCCTTTTTGACCCTTCGGAAAATAACCCCAGAGCCATCCACCTCTTCACGAAATTAGGCGCCAAGCATGTTGGCGCCTTTAAGAAACGTGAGATCTTACTTTTACAGCTTTAGAAGAGCTCTTCTAATACAATTGCTGTGAGAGGAGGGACATCGAGTTCGAGAAAGACGGGTCGATTCTGATTATCTCGGATGATTCTTACAGAATTATTTGTTCTTCCTTCTCCACCGTAGTTTTTATGATCCGTGTTATACACTTCGTTCATACCTCTAAGCCCGTCGAGCTCTGGCATGTAATCTCTGCTAGGAAGCGGAATGAGGTAGTTTTTAAGGTTTCTGCCCGCGGAATTGAAGACGCAGATAAACTGCTGGCCTTGTCCTTTGCGCACAAAGCTTAAAACAGCGTTGTGTTCATCGACATGGACCCAAGCAAAGCCAGAGTCTTTTTGATCGTGGAAGCCGGGATTAGATAAAATCAAATGATTCAACTCTCTGCGGGATTCCATTGCACCTTTATGTCGCCAGTGTTCCCATTTGTTCACATTCGGATCGAGATCTTCCCATTGTACAGAAGCCTTGCATTTGAGATCATCTCGTGAAGTACTTTCAATCAAACGTCCATGCCACTCATCGCTTTGGAGGATTTCGTTACCCATAAAGTCAAGAGTGGGTCCTCCTCCTCGAAGAGATTGGTAGGCGAGCATCAAGCGGCCGTTGGCAAATTTTTCTGAGCGGTCGTTTGTGGACAATTTATCCAAAAGGGTCTTTTCCCCTTTAGAAACCTCGTCGTGCGAGTAAGGAAGAACAACACTTCCGCGCGGACGGCTATCTTCGTTGCCATCGACACCTTGGACCGAGTGAACAAGTTTACCGAAGGGAGGGAAGGGACCATTTTGGGTTCTATCATAGACGGATATTTTCCAATATTTTAACGTGTCATTCATCCAACCCATGTGCCAGGTCAAATCAAAACCGATTCCATGTCTTTGATTCTTACCCCGTTCATAAGGAGAGCGCGTCAAGTTGGGATACGCATCGGACTCTTCTGCGATGATCAGAGCGCCGGGATAGTTGTCATGCAAATGGGTATTGAGGTTGCGAAAGAATGATTTAGCAGACAGATTGTCCTTTGATCCCAGGTAATTCTTACGCTCAAACTCGGGGCGGTAGAAGTTCAAATCGAGCATCGATGTCACGGCATCGATACGCATCGCATCGATATGCAGCATTTCAAAGAGAAAATGAGCGTTAGATGCTAAAAATTCCTGAGTGTGTTTTTTTTCTAAATCGAATACGCGCGTTCCCCAAGTCGGGTGGGTTGCATACTTCGGATTATCGGACTCAAAAAGAGCAGAGCCGTCGAACTCGCACAGGCCAAAGGTATCTGTAGCAAAGTGAGAAGGAACCCAGTCTGCGATAACGGTGATCTTTTCTTTGTGCATGTAATCGACAAAGTATTGAAAATCTTCCCAGGTGCCCATTTCACAGTTAGGAGCGAAGTAGTTGCTTATCTGATACCCCATAGAAATGTGCTGCGGGTGGGAGAAAAGCCCCATCAACTCGATGGCGTTATAGCCCATGTATTTACAATGTCCAGCTAGTTCTGGAGCCAGATCGCGCCAATTGTAAAATTCTCCAGAGGATTTCTTCTTCCATGAAGGGTGGATTTCAAGGATATGCATCGGAGTTGTCGCAGGATGGCGGTTTTGACGTGTATCTACCCAGTTTTTATCGTGCCATGCGTAAGCTTTATCCATTTCATAGACGATAGATTCATGGTTATTTCTTTCGGTGTAACGGTTGTGGATGAGGTTTTGAAAAGCAAACGGGTCGACTTTTTTGACGGGTTCTCCGTTGTTGTTATTGCCAGTGACCATATAGTGGTAGGAACATCCAAGTTGTGCCTGCGGCGTTTCTATGCTCCACACACCATCATTGCCCTTTTGCATGGGGATCGCATGTTTTACTTGTCCAAATGCAGTTAAGTTAAGGGTAATGGCATGAGCGTTCGGTGCATAAACGCGGAAGGTGGTGCGACGAGTATTGTGATTATAATGAGCTCCGAGGGTTTTATGGAGGTCTGTAACGAGGTCTTTTCCATAGAAAGGAGGTTGGTACCCTTGATTGCGCAATGCATCCTGGGCAGCTTTAGGGAGCATATTAAAGATCGCTTTTAGCTGGTGGCGGTTTCTATTTTGATCGGTAAAATAATTGTAGAAACAATTGAGTTTGCCCTGAATTAATTGATTAACGTTATACTTTGGATTGTTCAGCTTATCTTCCAATTTAAGCTCTAAAATGAGCTGTTCAATTAGAGTTCCACCATTCTCTCCGAGCAAAGCTGGGAAATGGTTAGCTAGGATGCTGTTGTCTTGATCTAATAGTCGCTGAGGGAATCTTTGTTCATCGGGAAATCCTGAAGCAATCCAGATGAGACCGTACAGTTTATTACGCACATTTTCAGGAAGTTTTTTCAGTTCAGAGCGAAACTCCTTAGGTGACATGGAAGTGCGTATTTGACTGAGTTTGCATAATGTGTCAATGGTGCTCCAAGCGACATCAGAAGGAGTCAGTTTTAACGCAATGGCTTTGAAAAGATCCTCAATTTTCTCCTCCAACATACGTACTCTTCGAGAGGAAATCGTTTCGCTATTTGGATTTTGAGGATTAAGTTCCTGAACACATTTTTGCATCTCTTCCAATTCGAGCTTAATTTTATTCGCATCAGAAAGCGAAACAGAATTAAGGTATTGGGTTGCTTTTGAATAAGGCGTAATATTATTCATAACATCTCCTAAATTATTTGATATAATAGTGTTAGTTATAATTAATTATATCAAAATATCAGCTAGAAGTAAATATAATATGAATAATTGAATTTGCTTAATTATTAATAGTTTAAATTTTTTTTATAATTAAAGCATCAAAAATAGAGGCTTATTTAACCTTTTTGATGTAAAGTTAAATCTTTAATTTAACTTAAGGAGTAGGATTGGAGCTTATTCCGCAGGGTCCGAACGCTGATTCCGAGGACTTTGGCTGCTTTGGTGCGGTTGTTTTTTTCTCGGGACAGGGTCTCCAAAATGAGCCTTTTTTCCATTTCAGCTAGGGAGGCTCCTACGGGAAATGGGGTAGAAGGGGCTTCTTTGATGGGGCAGGAGAGATCGATGTAGACCTGGTGGGCTTCAAGGATATCGCTTGCATTCATGACAACGGTGCGTTCGATCACATTGGCCAGCTCTCGAATATTACCCGGCCAATGATAGTCGAGTAGTTTTTGCCGGGCATTTGCCATGAGACTTTTTAGCGGTTTTTGGTTTTCTTCGCAGAGGCGCCCTAAGAAGAACTCTGCGAGCGGCAGAATATCTTCTTTGCGCTCGCGCAAAGGGGGGAGATGAACGGGGACGACATTGAGTCTGTAGTAGAGATCTTCGCGGAAGAGCTTTTGCTCCACGGCTTCTTTCATCGAGCGGTTGGAAGTAGATATCAAACGAACGTCCACGGAGATCGGGCGGACTCCACCTACTCTTTCAAATTCCATTTCTTGGACGGCTCGGAGCAGTTTACTCTGCAGTTCGAGAGGAATTTCTGACACCTCATCGAGAAGAAGCGTTCCTTTATCTGCCAGTTCAAACCGGCCTAATTTACGGTTAATAGCGCCAGTAAATGATCCCTTTTCATGGCCAAAAAACTCCGATTCTAAAAGCGCGCTGGGAATAGCAGCGCAATTGACCTTGATAAAAGGCTGCAAAGTGCGATGGGATTGCGCATGGATTGCATGTGCGATCACTTCCTTGCCCGTGCCTGACTCTCCGCTGATAAACACAGATGCTGAGCTTTTAGCGATCTTGCTGACATCGCTTAAGATGGTTTTCATCAGCTGGCTTTCTGCAATCAGAAGACGTTTTTTATCTTCGGAATCTTCATCCGCATGGAGCAATTTTTCAATGGTCATATAAAGTGAGGTCTTTGATATAGTGGGCTCTCTAAAGCGGATTATAGGTAATGGCGAGTTTTACTAAAGAAATTTTTTACATTTCTCTTCTTCTACTCTCTGCTTGTTCTGGTCTGGAGAAGTCGGAGCAAGACAAACTCAGACGACAGAATGCACAGGGAGAATTCATTCACCGCCACCACGATGAAATCCGTTATCCTCTCACTCACCCTGAGCACCGCATCCGTGAAAGATACCCTTGGGAAATGGCTTACGTCGGCAAGCATAGTAAAATCACCAAGGAGTACTTTCGCTGCAAGGGTTCCAGCACAAACCCTCCTCATGTCGATCACAAGGATCCAGCTCGCCCTGCGAACTATTTGGATTGCGGAGGATTTCAGAAACATTCCCTGCCTTTAAAAGGGGAGCAAGAGTTCGTTTATCCGATCCTGATCGATCTACTCAATTACGTTCAAGCTAAGACGGGCTGCAAGGTGATCATCACCTGCGGACACAGATGTCCCGTGCACAATGCGTATGCCGACAGTTCGACGTACAATCAGAATTCCAAGCACATGATCGGCGCCGAGGTCGATTTTTATGTGCAGGGCATGGAAAACAAACCCGAAGAAGTGATCAAGATTCTGATGGCATATTACAAAGAAATGCCCATCTACAAAGAAAACAAGCAATATCAGGAGTTTCTCAGAACAAGCACGGGCGAGCTAAACGTCTCTACTCCTCCTTGGCATAACAAGGAGATCTTCATCAAGCTCTATCAAAAAAGCGAAGGGAGGGATTTTGATAATCGCCATCCTTACCCCTATATTTCTGTTCAGGTGCGCTACGACCGCGAGCTGAGTGAAAAAGTTGTCAGCAGCTGGCAAAAGGCCTTTAACAACTACAGAAGGTATTGAAATGGTAACATCCGTTAGTTCTCAGAGTTGTCCATGCTATTTTTATTCTGCCTATATGGATCCCTGCATCGAGGCGATCAAGCAGAAGCTGTACGAGATTTTGAAATACATCTTCGAAGAGCCTTGCGGCTATTTTCTGAAAATTAGCGTGTTTCGACAAGAGGCAATGCAGGGATGCTTTTCACAGTGGGTGATCCATCCACTTGCGCTTGGCATAGAAAATCTTTGGAGAAGGTTCCGCGGGGCTCCTCCACATCCCGTATTTGATGAAGCCAGGCTGAATAAGAGCGCTGCATTTTTAAGCGAGTTTGCTGAGGTTCGCACGATGACCACAAGCGATGGACAAGTTCTCAAATGGTCCTTGTACCGCCCCGAGCGCTTTGATCAATGGATCAGGAAAAATGGCGGCATTCGCGATGGACAATGGATTCATCCTCGCCGCCCAAGAGATTGGGAAAGATTAAAACGCCTCAATGAATTTAAGTGGTTTGAACAAGTAGGACAATCGTTTCGCATTCCAGAGCCGGTTCCAGGAGCTGGTAATAACTGTGTTCTGCGCTGTCAGGGATTTGGAAGGACGATGCCAATGGACAAGGCCTTTATCGGCATCCATTTAGCCTCAGGCTTTAACTATGCGCTTTTTGATTGGCGAAAAGATCTTTCGATCAAAGGCTATGCTGAAGATGCAGAGAGCTGCTATCAGGCAGTGCTTAGAGAAGGGTTTTCTCCTCGCCAGATCAAAATCATGGCTTCTTGCCGGGGCACCTTTCCTGCTATGCAGCTTAAAGAGCGCCATCATGCAGAAGGGGTCGATGCGGTCTTGATTCAGCCGCCACCTTCTCTTGCAGGCGTCATCGCCAATCAGGCGTTCCCCGCAAACCACATCGGAATGCTCGGTATCGGAACCGTGGAACGAGATGGTCAGCATTACGATTCTATACGACGTCTGCAAAATCTCCCACGAAGTCGAGGAAGACTATGTCTTCTCGTAAGCGAGGGAGATCGCACTATACCCACTGACACAGAAGAGCAATTTAGGCGCGCTGCAGTACATGCCGGTCCCTACTATGCAATCTGGGAACGCGGCACAACGACGGATACAGATCCGCATTTGGAAGAGCCATTGCGAAAGCCTGAAATATATCGCAGATATACGGAGTTTCTTGCTGGAAGAGTGCCGTAGATTATATTATTTGCGAAAAAAAAAGCACTTTGTCTATCCTCGAGGAGGTTTTTTTTTCTTAAAAAGCATTATTGCAACGCCAGGGGTGCCGAGTGACTTGTTTAACAAGTGATTTGGCTGAGAGAGTCCCTTAGAGGGTGCTTTCAAGTTAAGGCTTCGTCAGCTTAATTTGAAAACACCCTCATACCTGATCTGGGTTATGCCAGCGTAGGAAGTGTGGATGGATAAAAAAGAGTTATTTTTTATTGCAGTTCCCTGGTGGTTTTTACATTTTAAACCAGTAACGGTTGAAAAACTTGCAGTTTTTCAAGCCGTTTAAGCCATGGAGTTGTTTTATGTCAGCGCTTTGTCGCCCTGTTTCTTTCTTTCGCCATGTGTATTTTAATCAATTAGGACATTTTGAACCTTTCGATGCATTAGGCTCTAAAGAGCCCCCTATAGTTAATCTATCCCTCTATCTCATCGCAGACCGTCCGTCGATCAAAGATGAGAATCGATTTTTTTTCAATGTAGAAGCAGCAGTAGTTGGCGGCGTTACATGTGTTCAACTCAGAGATTTTGAAAGTGATTTTGAAACGATTGTAATGACTGCCAAACGTCTAAAAAAAATGCTTAATAATCACGGCGTTCCACTGATGATCAATACTTCTCATTTGATTAAGGTAGTTCAAGCTGTAGAGTGCGATGGCATCTATTTAGAACAACAGTTTTCTTCTTCCCAAATAAGGCAATTGTTTGGGCGGACAATGATCCTTGGGATGCCGGTCAAGACAATGGATGATGTTCTGGCTGCAGAACAAAACAGCGATATCGATTATATCAGCGTTAAAATCTATCCCTCTAAACACACAAATCCAAAAGAGGTTCAAGTATGGGGCATTCCCGGGCTTGAAAAAGTGTGCTCGGTATCGAAGCATCGCATTGTTGCAGTGGGAGGAATCACTTTAGATAATGCGGCCTCCGTGTATCGCTTGGTGGGTCCTCACGGTGGCAGTGGCCTTGCTGGTAATCTGCTTAAGGGCGATAACCCACGTGCAATGGCTGAGCAGATGCAAGCGATTCGGCTTCAATCACAAATTTTAGAGAGGGAATAATGCACAACTCTTCTTCACGCATGCAGCTGTGGAGCGCATGCCTTGGCAATCTCTTTGAGCATTATGACGGGGCTCTGTTTGGTTTTTTATCCGTCTTCTTAGCGCCTTTGATCTTTCCTGAAAAAGAACCGATCACTGCTTTGATTTTAACGTATGGGATGATTCCGCTGGGGATGTTAGCGCGTCCGATCGGATCACTTGTATTCGGCTTCATCGGCGATATGTACGGCCGAAAAAGAGCTCTCTTTCTTTCACTTGCAGGGATGGCTGTAGTTTCTGGAGGCATTGCCTTCAGCCCGACTTATGTACAAGCAGGATTTCTTGCGCCTGTGCTCTTTTGTTTAGGCCGTGTGCTACAGAATTTTTTCTCCTCAGGGGAGAGTATGGGAGGTGCAATTTTTCTGTTGGAGAACACTCCAGAGAAAAGACACGATCTGCTCAGCAGCCTCTTTAATGCAACGACAGTCGCTGGTATTTTGCTCGCATCTGCTGGAGTCTCTTTGCTTAGCCATTTCAAGATCGTCGAATCGGGATGGCGCGTCCTTTATTTGTTGGGGTGCGTTACAGCGGTTTTTGGGTGTTTGATTCGTCGCCACATGCAAACGGAAGCTTTTCCGAAAGCACACATGAAACTTGCACACACGCTGCCAAAACTGATGAAAGCGTTTTGGACCTGCCGCAAGCCACTCATGCTCATTGCGCTCAGTTCAGGATTTGCCTACGCGAATTATGCCATGGCGCTTATTCTCATGAACGGATTTATTCCTCTTGTATCTTCCATCACAAAATCTCAAATGATGAGCATCAACACTTTTCTATTAGTGCTGGATTTTTGTGCGCTTCCTTTTTTTGGATGGCTTGCCTCCAAAATATCCCGCGAGAAAATGATGCTTGCCGCTGCTTTAAGTGTGGCGCTAACCGGAATGCCGCTCATGTTGCTTTTAGAAGGAGCGTCTCTTTGGGGAATTATCGCGGTGAGAATTTGTTTAGTTCTTATGGGCGTGGCTTTTTTTGCCCCCTATCACGCCTGGGCAGGAAAGCTCATTCCTCCAGCCTATCGTTATGCAGTGATTTCCTTTGGTTATGCATTGGGATCGCAGCTTTTTGGAGCTCCCACTGCAGCGATCTCTTTGTGGTGCTTTAGAGAAACACAAATGGTGTCTAGTATTTGCTGGTATTGGGTGATCCTAGCATTGATCAGCAGTTTGGCTATTGCAGTGACAATGAAACTAAGACATCGGTTTACAATTCCAGAGGAAGCAGCATGAGTGCAATCAGTGATACCAAGGCGCCGCATTGGATAACGAGTAGTTTTGGAGGAGTGCTGAGAGGCATGGCTGTGACATGTTTCATCTATCCTTTGCAAGTCATCAAGTACAGACAGCAGAATCAAGCACTTTCTGAAAGAGCCTACCAAATCGCCTGGAAAATGTTTCAGAGTGAAGGAGTCGGTGCTTTTTATAAAGGCATCACTCCTCAAATGATCAGTACCAGCATAAAACAGACTTGGATATGGCCAGTCATCACCATTGTTCCTGAGGCCTTAAAAAGCTGCGAGGTAAAAGATCTGCCTGCTCAGGCGATTACCGGGTTTACGATAGCAACGCTTGATTCCGCTATTTTAACGCCCTTTGAAAAAGCAAAAATTGTTTCCGCTGTCCAAGGAAAGGACGTATTTTCATTCAAAAACGTGTTCCATAATGGATGGCAAGCTTTCCCAACCCAATGGAGAAAGCAATCTGCGCAATGGGTCACCTTTTTGGTCGCACAAAAGTATCTCAGAGACTTCTATCGCCAAAGTCCTGATGAAGACTTGTCTCTTGCCCAGTTAGCAGGAATTGGAACTCAAATCGCAGTTCTTGCTAGTGTTGTTTCTGCTCCCTTGGATTTTATCAATACCCGCAGGCAGGCCCAAAATGAGAAGGTTGCTGATTTACGCTCAGAGGGGAGTCGAGTTCGCATGTATTTTCGTGGGATGCCTCTGAATGCTCTTGCTCTGACCATTCAAGCTGTGGCTTCGGTGGTGTTGATAGAGCTGCTTTCTAAGCAATATTCGCATTGCGAAGCAGGTAATAGTTAAGAACCTATCTCACTAAATAGTTTCTGTCGCAGTGGTGTTTTTGCCTATTGTAATCAATCTCTTGCGTTTTTTAAAAAATGGATATTTAATATGCCAAAAAATTATACAACACCCTCTTAGCTTGTGTGAATTTATGTCCAAGTTGAATTGCTATAGACTTTTGATTGGTTTGATTTGCGCTTCAAGCATTGCATGCAGAGCCAAAGAAGATGTTTGGCTAGAAGAGGTTAGTGATCACACTGAGTATGTACACCCGATTGATGGAGCAATCATTCCATGCCCTTTTGTTTCTTTACAAGGAACCATATTGCAGCATACTTTTCCAGGCATTCCAAATTATGAGAGCATAGAAGATGGGGACGCTCCTGAAACTCGGTGGGTTTTGGTCATTCCAGAATCTGAAATTCAAAAACTAAGAAGATCCGGATTTATCCCTCAAGAAGACATTTTCACTTCAGAAGCGAGAGGGTGGGTACAACTTATAGCTCCTCATTCTGAGGAAGATCCTATTCCATTTTTGCATCAACAAGTAGTTGTAGAAGGGTATTTGGGAACACTCATTGTTCATGTTCATACTCCAATAACAATCGAAGCGGTAGGCATTTTCGGTGGTGCTGATTGAGCTACTTTCTAAAAAGAGCTCTCAGGTTTAGGTATAAGTTATTAATCCTAAACGAGAAGCGTGTTTTTATCAAAAAAAATGAAGTGCATATTGATTTTTTGTATTGTTTGTTGGTATCATATGATGCTACAATAATATACGAAGAGATGGATGATGCACTACCAGCGCCCCTCTGATCGAGAGCTAATAAAACGAATTAAAGAAGCGAAAGAGTTCCTAAAGGATCGGCAGGGTATGTTTGCAAATCAATCCAAGGCTGTAGGTGAACTAAATGATCTGGATATCTGGGATACAAATGAAATTTGGGTTTTGATTAGGGAGTTGTTGGAAGAAATTTCACCTAAAGATTACAGAGGAGCAAGACCTCCTCAAAAATCCTATGAAAAAGTAATTAGTGGCCTTGAATTGCTAGCTTTTAGTTGGTGGAGCACTAAACTTTCTAAACAAATGTATATCAAATTTGCTTTGAAGGATGAGCATTACTACTATGTTTCTTTACATGAAAGTCGTTTTTCAGAGTAAGTAGGAGGAAGTTAAATGAAATGTCTAAATTGCGATTGTGAAAAGTTTGAGACGAAGAATGTACGTTTCAATCCAGAAATAAAAGGAGAAGAAGTAGAGGTGGTTGTGCCAGCTTTTGTTTGTACAAATTGCCAAACTCCTTTGATGGATGGAGAACAAATGAACGTGCTTCGAAAAGCTGCTGCGGACAAGTATCGTAAACAACATAATCTCTTAACATCCGATGATATTGTCAAATATCGTATTTCACTTGGAATGTCTCAAGTTGCTTTCGCTAATTATTTAAAAGTTGGGGAAGCAAGTATCAAACGTTGGGAAACTTATTTTGTTCAAGATGTAGTTCAAAATGATCATATCCGTTTAAAATGCGATGAAGCTTACGCAGAGCTTAATGCACTTGAAGTTCATTGGAAAAGTCATTCATCTGATATTTACAGTGGCAACAGAACTTTTTGTTTGGAGCTATTCAAACAAGCAGTACGTTTTTTGATTAAATTTACGAAGAGCCCTTTATTTTTGAACAAAGCCCTATTTTATGCAGATTTTAAGCATTTTCAACAATATGGAATAAGCATCACTGGAGCTAGATACGTTCATTTAGAATATGGACCATGTCCAGATCAGTTTCAAAATATTTATCAATTATTTCGATCCAAAGGCATTTTGATTTCAGGAGGTCATCATATTTTAAAAAGCATTGAAGAACCCGATTTAAGTTTTTTTTCCGATACAGAAAAAGAAATCTTACAATTTATTGCAAAAAAAACAGCCGCTGATGGAGGAAAGTCACTTTTAAAAATTTCTCACGATGAAGAAGCTTTTAAGAAAACTGAACCCTTGGAAATTATTAGCTATGAATTTTCCAAGAAATTGAAGATTTGAAATGAGTGCCTCTGAATGCTACGGACATTACTGCTAGGTGTAAATTTTTAAAAAGCGCGCGATCATTGCATTGACTTGCTGAGGCACTTCAAGAGTTGCCCAACATTTTGATCCCACAACCTTTCCAATTTCAAATTGAGGCGCCTCTCGACGCATCTTTTCATAAGAGCAGTGATGTTCATCCGTTAAAATGCATAGTGTTGGACAGGTGATTTTCTTTAGGATTCCTGCAGATTTAGCATCCCATTCCAAAAGACCTCTGAATATTTCCGATAGGGATTTCTTATTTACCCCATTAAATGCGCTTGCAGCGATCTGTTTGTTGCTTGGATCTGTATGGATAAACAGTGCATTCACAAGTGAATCCACAAACTGCTGATCGAATTTTGCATTTTCTAACGTCTCGATATAAGCATTGATTTCATTCACGAAGGATTTATCCATAAAGATAGGCGGATCGATCAAAACCAACCTTGTGATGGCAAGGGACTGATGAAGCGTTGTATCAATGGCGATATTAGCGCCGTTATTCAGCCCTATCAGACAGATGTTTTTCAGGGACAATTTTTTACAAATGGATGCTATGACAGAAGATAGATCTCTCATTTTGTAGCTGGAAATTGGTTGGCTTTTGCCAGAACCTGGCAAATCAAGCTGAACCACACTCCCAAATTGTCTTAGCGTTTCAAGCTGATGAGTAAAAAAGCGGTGGTCAGAGCCTGCATTATGAATCAGAACAAAATTCAAATCCCCGGAGCCAGAAAGCTGCTCTACAAAAATTTCTATCCCGTCGATCTGCATTATGTTACCTCAAGAGAATCACTTAATTTTTTAGAGGATTTAAAGAAAATCTGCAAGGAAACATGGATTGTTTTGGAGAATATGCCGATGACTGGACTTGAACCAGCACTCTATTGCTAGAAGTAGATTTTGAGTCTACCGCGTCTACCATTCCACCACATCGGCACAAGAATGAGGGTCTATGGTAGCAGAGCAGCGGTTATCCATCAAT
Organism: Chlamydiota bacterium; assembly: GCA_023269355.1. Classification (GTDB taxonomy): domain Bacteria; phylum Chlamydiota; class Chlamydiia; order Chlamydiales; family Rhabdochlamydiaceae; genus CAJCIW01. The sequence continues at coordinate 30,495 of JAHFTO010000014.1, forward strand.
TCTCAAATTTTCATTCCCTTTTTTGAGGGGTTGCTTTAGCCTATTCAGCCTCTAGACAAAAGAGGCGGCTTATGAAGATAGAATCGAGTTGGCATGCTGTATTAAAAGAAGAACTTTCTCTCCCCTATATCGCAGAACTTAAAGGGTTTCTTCAGCTGGAAAAGGAAAAAAAATGCATCGTTTATCCTCCGGAACCTATGGTTTTCAACGCCTTTCGGCACACCCCCTTTTCTCAAGTGAAAGTGGTCATCATGGGACAAGACCCGTACCACGGTCCGGGACAAGCCCATGGGCTCTGTTTTAGTGTGCCTAGCGGTATCCCATTGCCTCCCTCACTAAGGAATATCTATTTGGAGATGGAAAAAGATTTAGGCATTCCTCCTTCTACAAGTGGGTGTTTAACCTCTTGGGGAGCGCAAGGGGTCTTATTGCTTAATGCGACGCTTACAGTGCGCGCTGATGAGGCTAAATCGCATTATGGAAGGGGATGGGAGAGGTTCACCGACGCTGTTGTCGATCGATTGGTCAAACGCGAGGATCCGATTGTGTTTTTGTTATGGGGACGATCTGCAAAAGAAAAGCTAGATAGCATTGTGCAGAATAAAAAAACGCCGCATGCGGTTTTAACAGCAGCACATCCTTCTCCACTTTCCGCCTATAATGGCTTCTTTGGCTGCCGTCATTTCTCTAAAACGAATGCGTTGCTAGAGGAATGGGGAAAAACGCCCATTGATTGGAGCGTGAAGTGAAATCTTTACAGATAGCGGCTACTTTCGATTGAAAACAGGATTCACAGCCCCGATCCCTGCCAGTATGAAAACTGATCCTAAATAGATGTTCCAAGTCAATTGCTCGTGAAGGAAAATAGCCCCACACATGAGCGCAAAAATAGGAATGATAATTAACGCAAAGGAAGCATACGTCGCGCCGCTGAGTTGAATATTTTTATAATAGAAATAGTAAGCAAGCACTGTCGAAATGACTGTAAGCGCAAGCACTGAGAGTAGGGATACAGCAGAAGGGGCGGGAAGGCTAAAGGGACGATCGATAAGAAGAGAGAGTGGAAGTAAAATAAGCGCCGAGATCATCAGCTGCATGGTCAGAGCCACCGTGACGGGTACCTTTTGAAGATGGGTTCTTGCATAGACCGTTCCAGATCCGATGCTGCAGCTTGCAAGAACAACTAATAGAATGCCTATTTGATTCTGAATCGTCTCGTGAGAAATGGTGGGAAGATAAATGAAGCATAGACCAATAATGCCCGCGCAAATCCCTAACATCTTGTTTCTCGTTAGTCTTTCCTGCTTCCCATAAAAATGCGCTAAAATGACTGTGACGATCAGTGCTAAACTGACAAGCAATCCTGCAACAGAGCTGGGAATATAGCGCTCTCCCCAACTGATCAAAGTAAAAGGGGTGGCAATCAATAAGAATCCTATGACAGCCATTTTCTTCCACAGGTGATTCCATTTCGAGAGACTTTGTTTTTGGAAGACACAGATGCAATAAAAAATAAGGGAAGCGGAGACGACTCGAAGAAGTGCAATGGTAAGTGGGGGAATATCTGCGACGGCTAATTTAATAAAAAGGTAAGCGGGTCCCCAGGAAAGTGCACTGAGCAGCAAGAGCGTGAGACCGATGAGATTTCCAGGTTTTTTCATTTAGGATCTCATCGAGGAAAGAATTTGTCTCAGGACAAAGGGCAAAATTCCCCCATGAAGATAATACTCGATATCGATGGGAGTGTCCAAACGAGCAATCAGCTGGGCTTTATCTACTTTGCCATCCTTACGCTGGATCTCTAGGGTCACTTCTTGGTGCGGAGTCAACTGAGCATCTAGGCCAAGAAGAGTAAACTCCTCGTCGCCTTTAAGCCCAAACGTCTCCAAACTATCCTGTTCTTTAAATTGAAGAGGAAGAACACCCATGCCAACTAAGTTGCTGCGATGGATGCGCTCAAAACTCTTCGCCACAACAGCGCGCACGCCAAGTAGCGCTGTTCCTTTTGCTGCCCAATCTCTAGAGCTGCCCATGCCATAATCTTTGCCCGCAAAAACGATGAGGGGAGTGCCTTGCTTTGTATAGATTTCACAAGCATCGAAGATCGGCATTTCTTTTCCTTCGGGCATGAGCCTTGTCAAGCCCCCTTCTTTGCCTTCGACCATTTTGTTGCGGATCCGCACGTTGGCAAAAGTGCCGCGCATCATGATGTTGTGATTGCCTCTGCGGCTTCCATAGCTGTTGAAATCACTTTCTTTGATGCCCAAAGAGAGAAGATATTTTCCAGCAGGGGTGTTAGCTCGAAATGCTCCAGCTGGGGAAATGTGATCTGTTGTGATGGAATCGCCGAAGAGGGCTAGCGCGCGCATTTTTTTTAATTCTTTGCGCTTCGGTAATTCGGTAGAGAAGTCTTCAAAAAAAGGAGGGCGCTGAATGTAGGTGCTTTTGGGATCCCAGGCATACTGCGCACTCTTTTTGACGGCGATCTTTTTCCAAAGAGGGTTGTCATCCAGAACATTGGCGTAGCGTTTTTTGAACATTTCAGGTTGCAGACCTTGGTTTACGGCATCTGCAATCTCTTTGTCTGAGGGCCAAATTTCTTTCAAAAAGATAGGTTTTCCATCAGGACTTGTGCCGAGCGGCTCTTTATCGAGATCGATATCGACTCTGCCGGCGATCGCATAAGCAACTACAAGCGGAGGAGACATGAGGAAGTTGGCTTTGACAGCGCCATGAATACGCGCTTCGAAGTTGCGATTGCCGCTCAGCACGCTGGCTGCGATCAGATCGTGTTCTTTAATAGCGCCTTCAATGGTTTCATCGAGTGGTCCACTGTTGCCAATACATGTGGTACAGCCGTAGGCCACAAGCTGAAAACCGAGCTTGTCGAGATACTTTTGTAGGTCTGTTTTTTGGAGATAGTCTGTAACGACTCGAGATCCTGGCGCAAGGCTGGTTTTGACGCGCCTATTGACACAGAGGCCTTTTACTACGGCTTTTTTTGCAAGAAGGCCGGCTGCCAGCATAACGCTTGGATTGGATGTGTTGGTGCAGCTTGTGATCGCTGCAATGACAACAGAGCCATGTCCAAGGACGATGTCGATCGATTTATGCTGTGTATAACCGGGATTGATGACTTCCGTTGTCAAAGGGCGATTAGTGACCATTTCATCTTCGCTCCAGCCAGCCTCATTTTTTTCTGATCCGATGGAAGATTTTCCTCCATTGATATGCTTTTCGTTGATATGGAAATAGCCTTCGGAATGGACAGCGATTTTTTTTGGTCTGTCTGCAGCACTTTTCCCATAGCCTCCTTCTGCAACGGATTTAAGCATCAGTTCATCGAACTTGGCTTTCAGCTGAGGAACATCAATGCGGTCTTGAGGGCGTTTGGGTCCTGCAACACAAGGTTTCACGGTGTTTAAGTTGAGCTCGAGAACTTTGGTGCATTCAATCTCCCCCTTTTTGGGGATGCCAAACATCTTTTGGGCGATTAAATACTCTTTGACAAGAGCAATGTGTTTTTCATCGCGGCCTGTCATTTTCAAATAGTCGAGCGATTTATCATCCACAGGGAAAAATCCAATGGTAGCGCCGTATTCAGGAGCCATATTGCCAATTGTAGCGCGGTCAGCAACGGATAAACTCGCAGCCCCCTCTCCAAAAAACTCGACAAATTTGCCCACGACTTTTTCTTGGCGAAGCAGCTCTGTGATGCGAAGCGTTAGATCTGTTGCAGTCACTCCAGGTTGCAAAACACCTTCTAAGAGCACGCCAATCACCTCAGGCGCCTGGAAAAAATAGGGTTGTCCAAGCATGGCAGCTTCCGCTTCAATTCCACCCACGCCCCAGCCTAAAACACCTAAACCATTGATCATCGTTGTATGGGAATCCGTGCCAACTAACGTATCGAAATAAAGAAGGCTTTTTCCGGCTTCTTTTTTTTCTGTGACGACAGTTGCGATATGTTCTAGATTCACTTGATGAACAATACCAATGCCAGGAGGAACGACTTTAAATGTTTCAAAAGCTTCTTGGCCCCAATTTAAAAATTCATAGCGCTCTTTATTGCGCTGGAATTCGATTTCCAGATTGTAAAGGTAAGCATCAGGAGTTCCAGAGCGATCGACTTGGACGGAATGATCGACAACTAAATCCACCGGCACAATGGGCTCGATGGTCTTAGCATCGACTTTGCGCGTTGCCACAGCATCGCGCATCGCTGCGAGATCGACAAGCAGCGGCACACCGGTAAAGTCTTGCAAAATGACCCGAGAGACGACAAAAGGAACATCGCCTTCGCCTGGTTTCTTTGCATTCCACTGGGCTAAATTAAGCACGTCCTCTTCCGTCACTCTTTTCCCATCGCAATTGCGCAGCAAAGATTCCAGCATGATGCGGATCGAGACGGGCAGTTTGCGCACCTTCTCACCCGCTTTAGCCTCAAGGGCAGGTAGGGAATAGTAGAATCTTTTCTGGTCGTCATTCAAAGATTTTAAGGTATTGAAAGGGTTGTTCATGTATGTCCTCTGTAATGCTATTCTTTTTTTAAATCATGAGGAATTCCGATGCAATTAATTAGTGGTTTTTTTTATCATTGTAAAAACTCAACAAGGAGCTTTTTATGAATATGAAATCAATGGATTTAGTCTGGATTGTTGTCGAAGACCTCAAGAAAGCAATTAAATTTTACACAGACACCGTAGGCTTAAAGTTAATGGAGCAAAACGATGAGTACGGCTGGGCTGAGCTTTCAACTCCTGGCGGCGGAACCAAACTCGGCATCGCTCAAAAATGCCCCAAATCAGAAGACGTTGTTCTGCCAGGCCAAAATGCTGTCATGACATTCACCGTTGCAAGCTTGGATCAAGCGATTGCGGATATGATGGCAAAAGGTGCTGAGCTGGTTGGAAAGATCCAAGAAGTTCCAGGTCATGTGAAAATGCAGATGATCTCCGATGTCGATGGCAATAAGTTCCAGCTCGTTGAAGTTCTTCAACAGAAACACAAATGCTGCCATTGCTAAAGAATAGGTTCGTTTAAAGAGTGTGATCTTAGCCTCTAGGGCTAAGATCACATCTTATGTGTGGCGGGTATAGCTAACAATTTAGATTTTCAAGGATCTATAGAACTGGACGTAATCAAACGATTTGGATATTGTTTTGGCATAGAGATAGCTATCTAAATTATTAAGGTGAGCTGCGAGTTCAGTACCTTTTTTAGATAAGATTTTATATTCATTTTGCAGAGCGACAAGATTCTTTTGTGCTTTTAAGACGGCCTCTCTCGCCTTGCCAATTTGTTCAGAATATGCCACAGCAACTTGTTCGCCTCTTTTAATAGCAGCGTGTGCTTGTATACGGTATGTTTTCTCAGCACTACTAAGCTGGTTTTTAGCTTGAGTAAGTGCTTGCTGGGCGTTGTAAAGCTCTCCATTGGAATATCCATCGCCTCTAAGAGCCTTCACCCTATCAAAGTAGCGTTCTTTCTTCTCAAAGAGCCTCATTTCAATCTCGCCTTTAAGAGCATATTGTTCATAAGTGAAATCTGGATTGCTTGCATATTTTTGCGCCAATTTTTCAAGTTCCATATTAAGTTTATTTAGTTGATCTGAGTTTTCTAGAATCAAAATGTATTTAATTTGATTTAGAACATTTCCATAATTAATATTCTTTAGCATCGGTGAAAATATTTTAGCTATTTTTTTAACGGTATGAGGATTGATATCTTCAAGATACCCGAGAGCTAAAATTTCTATTCGTTTATGACAAACATGGTTAGCAAGTATGGCCCGATCACCAGTAAAAGTCTCCGCCATTAATTTGTTCACAATAACTAGAGAAAGCCAGTCTGGTACATTGCCAATTTGTTCAAAGATATTGACTAGGACCTCATTTGGCATGCTTATTAATGAAAAATTTACTGACATAAATACCTCGTTTTTATTTTTTTAATAATGTTTAGATCCAACAGTCTCGAGAAATGTAGTTTTTTGCATCTCATCTTGTTAAAGATAATTATAAATATAGATTAATTCATAATTTAATTCAAGATTAAAATAAAATCTATTTATTTCGAAAATTGAAGTTAAATGTTTTTTTTAATATCTGTTAGGGTTGTGGACTCTTGTTTTAGTTCATAACTAATTGATTCTAAGTGAAATACGTTTTAAAATAATAATTTTACTTTCCACGCAAATTCATTGCAGCTTTCTTGACGCATTTTTATTTGAATGAAATTTTCCAGCAGCGATGGATTTTTTGATTGTGGAAGTCGACGGGGATCGTTTTGGATGAGATATCCACGATGTTGCATGCAGGAAAAAGGGACTCATCAAATGCAAATTTCCGCGAGTTGGTGCTGAAGATAATAAGGCCGTCTTTAGAGAGCAATTGAAGCGCCTTGGTGAGAAGGGGAATGTAGTCGATTTGGATATCGAACATCTGATCCATCTTCTTTGATCTAGAAATGGTTGGCGGGTCAATGATGATGATATCGTATTTTTCTCTAGAGAGAATTTCTTCCTCTAGAAATTTAAGGCAGTCTGCACGAATGACAGGATTGTTTTTAAGGGATAGAGCATTGAGTGAAAAGTTATTTCTTCCCCAAGTGGTGTAAGTGTTGGACATATCCACGCTTTTAGTGAACTGAGCTCCTGAGAGGGCAGCATGCACACTGAAAGAACATGTGTAAGCAAAGAGGTTGAGAACCCGTTTATCTTTGCTCATCGAGGCGACAAGTCGGCGTGTTTCTCTGTGATCTAGAAAAAGACCCGTGTCGAGGTAGTCGAGAAGATTCACGCGAAAATGAGCGCCATATTCTCGGACTGTGAAAAATTCTTTGTTTTCACCCGTTTTTTCATATTGCTGTGTCTTCTCACGCTTGATGCGGGTACGAGAAAAGAGAGCATCAGGCGTGACATCAAAGAGGCTGCAGATGGCATGGGTGGCTGCTTCCACAAGGTCAGTTCTTGGTGCATCGTCATCAGAAAAATAATGCACACAAAATCTGCCTGCGTAAAAATCGATGGCAAGGGGAAATTCTTTGATTTGTTTGTCGTAGATCCGAAAACAATCCGTCTGCGTCCGCTTAGCCCATTTGCGGAGATGGCGATAATTATTGCGGATGCAGTTTTTTAGCGGGGAGCTTTTATCCTCGCCGTCTACGATCTGCGGAAGTGGATCTAGATCTTTCATTTTAAAATTTAATTTACTTTTGTTGCTGATATCTTCTGGACTTAAGAATCATGCAGAGATTATAGTTAAAAAGGATTAAAAGGGTTACGGATGAATTGGATTCAAAAATATCAGCTTTATCTCTTTGATTTTGATGGGCTTCTCGTCGACACCGAGCAGCTTCATTATCGCTCGTATCTAGAGGTGAGCCGGCAGAGAGGCTGTCCATTGGATTGGGATTTTGAGCGCTTTTGCTTTGAAGCACATCGTAAGGCCATGGGCTTTTTCGATGGTCTTGAAAGAGAGTATCCCGATGTTTTCAAAGAAGGTCCTTCCAAGCAAGAGCTTTACGAAAAGAAAAAGCGCATCTATTTCGAAATGCTTCAAAATAATTCTTTAGAGCTGATGGATGGTGTGGAAGAGTTTTTGCAGGCATTAGAGGCGCATCAGATCAAGTGTGCCGTTGTCACCAATTCCCCAAAAGACCAAATCGATCTCATCAAAAAGGCTTTACCTGCACTTAATAAGGTTCCTCTTTGGGTCACTAGAGAGCAGTATGTAGATCCAAAACCCTCTCCCGAAGGCTATCTTAAGGCAATTACACTACTTGCAAAACCTGGCGATAAGATCGTTGGGTTTGAAGATACGTTGAAGGGATTAAGAGCGTTGGTGGGTGCGAGCGTAGATGCCGTGCTTGTTTGCCCGCATGATCAAGAGCGTGTGGATGAAGCGCAAAAGTTAGGAGCCAAGCATTTCGACTCTTTGCCTTCGTACTTTACTTCGATGAGATAGAGCCCATGTGGGGGTGCTGCGCGTCCTGCTTTTTTTCTGTCTTTTGCCTCTAAAATAGCAGGAATATGGTCTTTATCGATTTTGCCAGCACATACATCAAGAAGTGTGCCGACGATATTTCTCACCATTTTGTATAAAAATCCATTTCCCTCCAGTTCCAGTCGAACTCCTCCTGGCTCTTCTACGATATCGAGTCTATAGAGTGTCCTTACTGCGTCTTTTGCTGCAGAGCCGCTATGGGCTTCGTTGGCAAAGGAGGTGAAGTCGTGCGTGCCGAGGAAGTGTTTGGCTTCTTCTTTGAGAAGAGCAATGTCCACAGGATGGGGGACGTGGTAAGCATACCTGCGCTTGAAAGGATCGGGGATGCGGCTTAAATGAAGGCGATAGTGATACGTTTTGGAAGTGGCGCTGTAACGTGCGTGGAATCCATCTTCTGCTACTGCGATGTCTAGAACGCGGATGTCAGGGGGAAGCAGGCCTGCCAGCGATGCCAGTGTTTTAGAGATGTCAATGGGGTTGCTTGTTGTAAAGTGAGCTGTCTGGGCAAAAGCGTGCACGCCGGCATCGGTGCGTCCAGATCCCGTGAGAGAAATAGGCGCGCGCAAGATCGTACTGAGAGCGTTTTGAATCAGCGCTTGGATGGAAACAGCGTTTTTTTGGACCTGCCAGCCGCCGTAATTTGTTCCGTCGTAGGCGATGGTTGCTTTGTAAATGAATTGTTGAGACATAATCCTAGGATTATATCAGAAGGGCGAAAAAACAAAAATCAAAGTAAAAAATTGAATAATAGGCAAAGTGCAGCGGTTAAACTGCACTCTGCAAAGAGCATAATTAGGAAAGATGCTTGCTGACAAGTTTGGTCATTTCAAACATGTTAACTGTTTTTTCTCCCAAGATCTTTTTAAGCAAAGCATCTGGATTGATGTTGCGCTTATTTTTTTTGTCTTGGCAGTTATGTGCTTTGATATAGGCCCACAGTTTCTTTGTTACTTCAGTACGTGGCAGCGGTCCATTACCAACAACAGCAGCGAGTTCTTTGCTAACTTGCATTGGCTGCATGAATTTAGATGATTTTTCTTTTTTTGCCATTTGCTATCTCCTTAAAATGTCTGAATTTAGAGACGTCCGCAAACTAGGCTTCTTTTGCTGAAGCTCAAAGTTGGCAGACACCTTTTAGGCCTATCCTCATATTTGGACAGACGTTCGAGGTGGAATCATTATTCCTCGAATGACAAGTTGTATCTCTCTGGGGATTTTCTAGTCAAAAAAAATCGATGCAGCTTGAAAAAGAGGCTTCCCATTTTCTTCGTGTGGAGTGCTTTTAACTTATTTATGTTAAGTGTGATATGTAAATTTTCAGCAGTGATGAATTTTCTTTTTCTAAATTCCAGGAGTAAGACAAAAGTCCAGCTCAATATAAATTCTTGATTTTAGATGGGAGTCCTGGCATTTTTTCTCAATTTAGGCGGTTGCCCATGAAAGAAGTATTTTCTGCAGAGAGTGAAACACAATCGCTATCCCTGCTATTAGAAAAGTTAAAACGCTGCAGCAGCGATCAAGAGCGTATTGCAATATTGAATGAGCAGCCGAAAGTAGAGCAGTGGCTGAAAAAATCAAGCCAGCTGCGTGTTCTTTTAAGTGCATTGGGCGTAGAAAATGAACTCATCCTCAAATCTCTCATCGCCATTAATCAGGCAGATCATTTACTTCCTGAATTTTCTTTAGAGAACCTGCAGGCGATGTGCAGGGATTTGCTGCCTGTGGAGGCATTTTATAAAGAGATTGGGGGAATTGTCGGGTATCACTGGACGATGCTGTCTTGTCTTCAATCTCAATTCGGCTCTTCTCATGAAACTCGTAGAGAAGATTCCTATTCCACTTTCTATCATCGCCCTCCAGGGACAGACATTTCATCTCCCAATGAGGGTGTGCGCACGCTTATGCTCGAGGGAATTGTTTCTCTTCCATTCCTTGCTGAAATGTATCCCGTGGGCGGTGCTGCAGACAGGTTGAAATTTTGCGATTCGGTGACAGGTGAAGCCTTGCCTGCAGCCAAATTACCCTTTTGCGGCTACTTTCTGCTGGAGAGACTAATCCGGGATGTGGCAGCCAGAGAATATCTTTATTACAAGCTATTTGGCGCTCAGGTGACTACGCCGATTGCGATGATGACCTCATTCGAAAAAGATAACTATCGCTATATCCACGAGCTCTGCCAGAGCAATCAGTGGTTTGGACGGCCGCCTGAATCTTTTCGCATTTTTTGTCAGCCCAGCGTTCCTACAATGGATAAAAATGGAAAATGGTGCTTGAAAGAAAAAATGAAGTTGCTGATGAAACCGGGTGGTCATGGCGTTATTTGGAAGCTTGCCGAAAAAAATGGAATCTTCGATTGGATGAAAAGCTTGGGGACGCACAAGTTGTTAGTGCGTCAGATCAACAATCCGATTGCGGGCATCGATTATGGCTTGCTTGCCTTTAGCGGTGCGGGGTTTCAGGGGAATAAGAGTTTTGGATTTGCTTCTTGTCCAAGACAAGTAGGATCTGCTGAAGGAATCGATGTTCTCATTGAAAAAACAGAGAAGAACTCAAGCCGCTACTGTCTCACCAATATCGAATACTGCGATTTTACCAAATACTCTTTGGAAGATGTTCCTTTTGAACCTGGCAGCTCTTATTCACAATTTCCTTCCAATACCAATATCCTTTTTGCAGACATTTCGGCAGTGGAAACAGCATTAGAGCGCTGCCCCATTCCCGGGATGCTCGTAAATCTCAAAAAAATGTCCTTTGTCACAGATGTTGGAAAAACAGAAGAACGCGAAGTTGCAAGGCTCGAGTCCACAATGCAGAATCTAGCCGATTGTTTTGAAACTATCCAAACTCCAGATCAAGCGACTCTTGATACCTATCTGACCTACAATCATCGGCAAAAAACCATTTCGGCGATTAAAAAACTCTACCCTGATAACAACAATCTTTTAGAAACACCTGAAGGTTGTTTATACGACTTCCTTTGCTGCGCTTACGATTTGCTAACAAATGACTGCTCTTTTGACGTTCCTGAAGTGCCTACAACAGATTTGTACATTGAGCAAGGGCCTTCCTTTCTTTTTAGTTACCATCCCGCTCTTGGGCCTTTGTACTCCATCATTGGACAAAAGATGAGAAAGGGCCGCTTTGGGTTTGGCAGTGAACTTAAACTGGAAATCGCCGAGGCGGACATCGAGAATTTAACGCTTGCTGGTTCTTTGCTAATCACAGCTCAAGCGGTGATGGGGCATTTTTCACAGCAGGGCTTCTTAAACTATTCGGAAAAAATCGGCAGCATTCTTTTGCGCAATGTAGTTGTCGAAAATTTAGGCATCGATCGCACTGCAGAGAATATCTATTGGAAAGATGAGATCAAGCGGAATGAGAAATGCGAGATCCTCATCCAAGGCGATGGAGAATTTGTAGCAGAAAATATAACCCTTCGCGGAAATCTGCGCATCGAGGTCGATTCAGGATATCGAGTCACTGCCTTTGAAGAAAATGGCTTGCTCAAGTTCAAAAAAGAACCTCTTGCTTCTGTCAAAAAACAATGGATATATCATCTTGCGGATGATGGTTCTATCTTTTTAAGCTAATACCAAACGCACGCAAATATGAAATTATTTTCTGCGTTTGGTATAAGGCGAGTGTTGTTATTCTAAGAAAGTGTTTGAAAACTAAGCTCCTATCGATTTTGAAATTGTTTGCAGCGCTTAAAAACAAAAAAAACAGCAGGTTTTACCCTGCTGCCTTTCGGAAAGATTTAAGGTAGAACCCTTAAAAATTACACGGTTCCTTGCGGTTGCTGTTGTTGAGGCTGTGTTTGTCTGCAGAAAACGCTGTTGATGATCGTTACGAGTAGTCCACCAACTGCAGCACCGATGACACCGATGATGACCATTTGTTGGTTGTTTTGAACAAAGTTTCTCAGTTGCTCAAAATAAGGCCTTACGAACTGGCCTACTTTCATCGCCATGTCATACAGGCTAGCACCAATTGCGGAAACTGTTCGACCAATCCAGGTGAAAGCTGCGGAAGCAAATTCTTTGATCCCTTCACAGCAGTTAGAAAGTGTATCTTGAATTCTCATTGTCATATTGACCTCCTGATAGAGATGTAGCGTTAAATTTCTTAAAGAGGAACAGCCTAAATAAGCTGAGCATAACTGAAAACAACGTTTGTGGGAAAATATTTTTCCAACTCGCTCTCATTTTCAGTGAACTTCTTATCTGACTCTCCTAAAGATGGAGCTCCCTTCGAAATTTTCGTCTGATTATAACTTGATCTTGATTAATGTAAAGAGTAGGTTAAGTTTGTGTGAAGACTTTCTCCTCGTAGTTTCCAAGAGGAAAAAATCTGTGAAAATTGGCGTAGAATTGTGGCTGTTTAGAGAAAGTTTCACAGGTTTTAAAATTAACCTTACAACACCTTCTCAGGCTGTTTTGACTATATTCTGAAGATATGGGATAATGCCTTTATAACTGCCTAAAATTCAGAGGACTTATGAATGAGCAAATCCAAGAACAAATCAAAAGCATCGATAGCCGTCTTCTTCACATGATGAGGTATCTTTGACTTGGCCAATAAAGAAAGGCAAGTCTTAGAACTAGAAGCAAAAATGGAAGCTCCCGATTTTTGGGATGATAATGCAAGCGCCCAAAAGGTCATCAATCAGTGCAATGACCTGAAGGCATGGACAGTCCCATATAAAGAGTTGCGTGGAAGATTCGATAATGTTCGAGAGCTTCTTCCTGAAGTGGATGAATCAGCCGATCCGGAGTTTTATGCGCAGCTTGTGGCAGAACTCAGTATCGTCGATAAAATGCTTTCCGAACAGGAAGTGCGCCGCATGTTATCCGGGGAACTCGACAACAAAAATTGCTTCTTAAGCATTAATGCAGGAGCTGGCGGGACAGAAGCATGCGATTGGGCTTTGATGCTTGGCCGCATGTATCAGCGCTTTGCTGCCAGGAAAAATTGGAAAGTAGAGACCTTGGACATCGTTGATGGCGATGTCGCTGGCATTAAGAGCATCACATTGAAATTTACAGGGCCTTACGCTTATGGCTATTGCAAGTCTGAGCGCGGAGTGCATCGCCTTGTCCGCATTTCTCCTTTTGATAGCAATGCGCGCCGCCATACAAGTTTTGCCTCCGTTGATGTCACACCAGAAATTGACGATGACATCCAGGTCGATATCAAGCCTGATCAAATACGTGTCGATACGTATCGCGCCTCAGGAGCCGGTGGACAGCACGTCAACAAAACGGATTCTGCAGTCAGGATGACACACCTCCCGACAGGGATTGTCGTTTCCTGTCAAAGCGAGCGCAGTCAGATCCAAAATCGCGAGACGTGCTTGAAAATGCTTCGCGCTAAACTCTATGAAAAAGAGATCATGGAGCGTGAAAATCAGCTGAAAGAAATCGCTGGAGAGAAAAAAGACATCGCCTGGGGCAGCCAGATACGCAACTACGTGTTCCAACCCTATACCCTTGTCAAAGATACGAGAACCAAGTATGAGGTGGGAAATATCCATGCCGTGATGGACGGGGAAATAGACGACTTCATTAACGCTTATCTCAAAGAATTTGGTTAGAAATGCAAGAACCTGCTGGACTAGATATACGCTATACTTATGTGACCGATACACCCTATTTGCGCCAGTGGCTTGAAGTTCCCAGTGTGCAAAAATGGTTTCCCGTTTCTGAAGAAAGAGAAATTACCGATTGCGTGCAATGCTGGATTGGTTTTAGTAGATACAGCTCGAGCCTTACAGCGACTATCAATGGAGTGCCCTGCGGAATGGCGACTTTATTTCTGATGCCCTATCGCAAGGTTGCACACCACTGTTTGTTTAAGCTGATCGTAGATCCTAAACATCAGGGAAAAGGCGTGGGTTCTTCGCTGCTCAAAAATTTGAAGCATTTGGCGAAGAGTTATTTCCATCTCGATTTAATGCATATCGAGGTCTTCGAGGGCAATCCATTCATCCACCTTTTGCTCAAGCACGATTTTTACGAGTTCTGCCGCCAGGATAATTTTGTGAAAGATGGCGATGGTTACCATGCTCGCATTCTTTACGAATGCAATCTTTAAGAGGATAGCAAGTGCTCTTAAATATTTAAAAATAAGATTCAAGAGGATTTTCGATGACATTTAACAACGAACGACGAAGACAATGTATGAAATACATGGCTGAGGAGGCCGGTGTTAAAGGTCGCGAAAAGGCCTTGAAGATTATTTGTAAATCTTTAAGAGGACTTGCTTAAATGGAAAAGAATCTCCCCCAACTGACATTTCGACTGACAGAAGAAGCGGACGCAACCCCACTCATGCAATGGCTATCCGATCCTGATATCATGCGCTGGTTTCCGATGTGCGATATGCGCGAGATCGAGGATGCTTCCCGCATCTGGGCGGGTTATTCCCGCATCCAATCGGGCATTACCGCACTGTGGGATGGAGAGCCTTGCGGCATGGCCAATCTCTATGTCCAGCCCTATAAAAAACAGTGCCATACTTGTTTGTTTTCCATCATCGTTCAAGGAAATATGCGAGGCAAAGGCATAGGTAAACAATTACTCGAGTGTTTGATGAAGCATGCTAAGGAAAAATTTAAAATTGAGATTTTGCATCTAGAGGTTTATGATGGTAATCCGGCGATAAGGCTCTATGAGAAACTCGGTTTTAAAGAGTTTGGCCGGCAGAGCCGCTTCATCAAAGAAAATGGCAAGTACATTGCCAAAGTTTTTATGCAACGAGCATTATAGTAGGTTCATATGGCAGGACATAGTAAGTGGGCAAATATTAAACACCGCAAAGGCAGAGCCGATGCCATCAAGGGAAAAATTTTTTCCCGTTTGGTCAAAGAGATCATCAGCGCGGTGAAACAAGGGGGCCCCGACCCGAAATCCAATTCTAAACTTCGTCTTGTCATCCAAAAAGCGCGCGAAGCTAATCTCCCCAATGACAACATCGAGCGCAATATTAAAAAAGCTTCAAGCGCTGACCAAGCTGATTTCACAGAAATGACCTATGAGCTTTATGGCTATGCTGGAGTAGGGATCATTGCAGAGGTCATGACCGACAATAAAAATCGGATCTCTTCCGATATGCGCATCGCGACCAACAAAAAAGGGGGCACTGTTGCGACCCCAGGATCTGTCGCGTTTAATTTTGACCGCAAGGGCGTGATCCAGGTTTCAAAAAAAACTGCGACAGAAGATGAGCTTTTCTTAGCTGCAACAGAAGCAGGAGCTGAAGAATTCGATGTCGCCGATGACACCTTTGTCATTACAACTCCACCTGATCAGTTGATCCAAGTCAAAGACGCCCTGATAACAGCTGGGTTTAAATGCGAAGAGTCTGAGCTGCAGATGATTCCCAAGCTTTACATCGAATGCGATGAAGAGGCGCAAAAGCAGAACCTCGAACTCATTGACTATTTAGAAGCGCTCGATGATGTCGATGCCGTCTACCACAACATGAAGATGGATTAAAAATTTAATTATTAGTTTTGTTTTAATTAATCATTTTTATCTCCTTTTATCGCCCTGTTTTGTTATGCTCTTGTTAATTAATTTGGTTAACAAGAATGACTTCGTTATTAAAGATTAATCATTTCGCCACCGCTGCAAATCAAGCCTATCATTCCTCCACACCGAAATATTTAAGCATCGACTTGAAAAAACCAGAGGCATTCAGCGTCCAGGGTTTAGACATACCCTATTCCTTTTCAGAAGAAGCGCAAAAAGCGAACAAAGAAACCTGGAAAATTTTTAGAACCAGCCTTCTGGACACCATCGGAAGAAATAAATTTGATTGGATTTGCCACCGCTACCGCAACCGTATTAATGTATCCCATCTGGAAAAATCGAGCAGTCCTCTTCTTCCCGAACATGTCGAACTCTTTAGCGTGGGCTCAAGTCAGATTTTAAGCCATGATATCGGATCGAAAAATGGCCAAAAACCCTCCCGTGGAGAGCTCGCAGGCAAGATTGCAAAGACTCAAGCCTTGCCCCTTGTCGGTGGATACAAAGACCCCTTACACATCGCAGGATCTCCCAGCACAGGGCTTGCTTTTTTCTTTCATGACAAGCTGCTCATGGACAAAGAAAAACAGCTGCTGTTTTCCGATACCGGGCGTTTAAATTTTTCTTCTTGGCTAGAAAGGATGTGCAAGGCTCTCGTCAACCGAGAGCTTATTGAGGGACAGCTCATTCCTGCAGTAAGTCTTAGCGGTGGCGTCGATTATTACAAAGTGTATCGCAAGATCGGCACAGGGGATGGACTTGTTGCCTACGCCCTGCAGCCGGCTGCGCGAGATTCTAACTTAAAACCGCTGATCGTGTTCCGTCCCACCCAGTGGGCAATCTCTAATGAGGATGCTTTTGCATCCTACTGCAACGATGTACAAAGCAATATCGGAGAGATGGGATGGAAAGCAGCAGAGCAGATCTTCCGTGAGCTCATGAACGATTCCAACTTCAGAAAAAAAGAAACAAAGATCATGGTCGCAGGGTATAGCCTAGGCGGAGCCCATGCCCAGTATTGTTTAGCAGAGCATGCCGATGATATCTCCCACGCTGTTTTTTACGCCGATCCTAGCGTAGATGATGCAACAGCGGAGAAATTTGCTGAAGTCATGAATGCCAAGCCTCGCAGAAGAGAACCCTTGAATATTCAGATCTATCGCGCGCGCTCACGCAGTCAAATCGATTTTTGCCACTGCGTCGGTGGCAAGCATGTCGGTTGGGGTGTCACCCATCCCGATGTCAACATTCAGCTCATCGACATTGATCACGAAAATAGTGAGGCACATGCGTTTAAGCTGCATGCCCACCGAATTTTTGATAACTCGCAATTCCCCTATCGAATGAAAACCCACGAAAATTCCAAATACATATCCGATCAACTAGACAATTCTAAACGGGGATACGTCGTTTTTTGGTATGAAAGAATGCGCCGATGCTTCGGCACAGCTGCCTATTATTCCTTTGTGAGCGTTTCTACCGTCTTCAAAATCTTTTCCGCCATTTTTGGCATCAAGATGTTGCGCTCTAGCGCCGATCCCGATTGTTAAAACGTCTGCGGTTTTTGAATCCGCAGACATCTTTATACCCAAGTGGACTCAAAAGTTGGGTATAACTTCCCAGTTTAAATCTAGAGGCGTACCCGGAATTTAATCTCTTTTGGGACATCAGTAATCGGGTTATTACTGAGGTCAAGAATTTGTATAAAAGACTTCTCAAGCTCTTTTGGGATAGCAGTAATCTGGTTATGAGAGAGACGAAGAGAAATTATATTGGAATTCGCAAGCTCTTTTGGGATAGCAGTAATCTGGTTATTGGTGAGGTCAAGAATTTGTATAGAAGACTTCTCAAGCTCTTTTGGGATAGCAGTAATCTGATTCTTCTGGAGGTGCACAGTCTGTAAGTTAGCCAAGTAAACAATTTCAGGAGGGATCACCTTCAGTCCTTTATTAGAAAGCATCAAGAAGATGATTTCACTCAAAGCCGGTTGATTTTCTGGGCTAGCAAGATAGGCGCGTATTTCATCTGCCGTGAGATGTTTTGGAGCTTTTTTAACTTCTGGAAGAATGACATCGGTCCAAACCACTAAAAGGGCATGGTCGAGATCGCGTTGTAACTGAAGAGGTAACTCAATGTAAGATCTCAAATCGACTGGAATGACGTTCCTAAAGGCCGCTTTTGTATTGCATTTTTCAGCAAGCATTTGAAAGAGCAGATTGGAATTTTCTTCGAGGACGAAATTTTCCTCGCCGGACTTGATCGGATGGATGTTAACAGAGTAATCGCTGAGCACAACCTCTTCGATCTGGCGTAGGGTGACCTTTAAATCCTCTGGAGCATTCTGTTTTAACTCAAACCAGCAGTCATATACAAATCGATTCAATAGAGAGCGAGTTGCTTTTTGCATTGTTACATGAGGGGAGTTCTGAAGGTCATTGGTGACCACAAAAGAAATCATGGAGTCATGATAGCTTAAGGGACAATTTGTGACAGGGGATGTAGAGGGAATCTGAATAAAATCCGCCTCTTCATGAAAGCAAATAGCACTGTATAGCTCGAGAAGCGTCTCTTCCTCAACATCGAGCATCGCATTGAGTTGATTCTTGATTGCCTCTAATTGCGCTGGAGTTTTGATCGATTTGTTAGTGATCAGTCTGAGAAAGATCGCATGAATCCTTTCGTCATTTTCCACATCACGAGGATGCTGAGCGCCATTTGACACAAGCGGCGCAGTGGCAGTCTGTGAGTAAGCTAAATTTACGATATTTTTACTGTTAGTAATGTTATTCATATTAGTCCCTTTATTTTATGCTTAAGTTTAAAATCCTGCTTTATCCATAGCGTCAATGAGCCTAAGCACATGATCAAAAGCGTTGTTCTCTCCCCACTTAGCGTCATCCATTTTAGGTTTCCCAGCAAGGGTATAGACTTCCCCGTAGACTTTATTTTTGTCTTCTTGGGACAGGCGGTCAAATTTAATGGAGATGGCTCTTCTTAGCGCCTTATTAAATCGATGCATATCGTCAAAGACATGGAGCTCACCCCAGTTTGCATCGTCAGATGTGATACCCGCTTCGAGATAGACCATCTCAAAAATGAGGTGTTGGTCTTTGGTATTAAGAGCTGAGAATGCGGCTGGGATTTGTTTGCTAGGGATTGTTTCCAGTGCAACCGCTTGGAAAAACTTGGAGAGAGAAGATTGGCATTCATAAGCTGTGAATAGATTAATTTCTCTACCAACTCCCGCAGAGCCGTGAATTTTGGTATTTTTATCTGAAATGAATAATAGTTGGTTATTAAATAACCAGGTATTCTTTATGAAAATAAAAACTTTTTTTGGGATAGTAGTAATCTGATTAAATTGTAAATTAAGTTTATTTATCTGAGACTTTTTAAGTTCAACAGGTATAGCAGTAATCTGGTTGTTAGAGAGGGAAATCTCAACTAGTTTAGAGTTTGCAAGCTCTTTTGGGATGCTAGTAATCTGGTTGAAATTGAGACATAGCTTTGTTAGCTTAGAACCCGCAAGCTCTGCTGGTATGGAAGTAACCTGGCCGTCGACAATGGTAAGCTCTTTTAAGTTAGCCAAGTACTGAATTTCAGGAGGGATCACCTTGAGTCCTTTTCTAAAAAAGGACAATTCGGTGATTTTACCCAAAGCCCGTTGATTTTTTGGGTTTGCAAGGTAGGCGCGTATTTCTTCTACTGTGTTAAGGACTGGAGGATTTGTAAGTTTAGAAACAATACCATCGGTCCAAAGCACTAAAAGAGCATGGTCGAGAACGGCTTGCCACTGAATATGTAACTCAATATAAGATGACAAATCTACAGGGATGATATTCCCGAAGGCTGCTTCTGCATTCAATTTTTGAGCAAGTGTTTGAAAGAGCAGATTAGAAATTTCTTTGAGGATGAGGTTTTTTCTCTCACTCAACTTGATATTCTGGTCGATGGCAAGGGGGCAGTTGCAGATCTCAATACCTTCAATCTTGCACATAATTTTTTGTAAATTTTCTGGAGCATTGTGTTTCAATTCGATCCAACAGTCGAGCACAAGAGCATTCAATGTAGAGCGCGTCTCTGGGTCCATTTTCACGTTAGGAGAATTCTGGAGGTCATTTGTAACCACAAAAGAAATCATGGAGTCATGAAAGGTTAAGGGATCATTTGTGCAAGGTGATTGAGGGGGTATTTGAATAAGACTTGAATCATCATTAGAAAGAATGTCATTGTATAGGTCGATAAGCATCGAATCTTCTACATAGAGCATGCTCGCCATCCGGTTCTGAATTTCTTCTAACTCTTCTTGAGAAAGCTCCTTTCTATTGCAGATAAGTCTGTCATAGATAGCGCAGGCCCGCGGGTTCTTTGCCGCATTGGCGTTTGGACTAACCGCATTTGTAACCGGAGTTACTGACTGGGTTATTGTTGTGGTTGTAGTACTTGTTGTATTCATTTTTTATCCTATTATTTATTGATTTGTTTGTAAGTACGCAAATTATTATAATAATTTTGATGTATTAATTCAATATTTATTAAATATATAAGCGCTTGTTTAACATGTAAAAATATATTTTAATTCTCGCTGTTTATTATAGTCGTAAATCATTGACAATAAGTATTTTAAGAAGAAAAATTGGGGGTTTTTAGGGTAAAAAAAGCACTATAGCTTTTGAAAGTGTGAGCGGAGGGTGTAAATAAATTATTTTGAATCAGCGCTTCTTACGGAACTTTTGGTAGAGGACGGGAAGTAGGGCGATAAACCCTAAGCTGATTAAAGAAATTTTTAGCTGCAATGTGAATATCTCATTCCATTGCAAAGAGGTGTGGGTTTCCAGGTATTTGGAGAGACTTTTTGCTGCATCGACGAGAAAAAAGGTGAGAGGAAGTACCCCTATGGCGGTCGTCCAAATGAAGGTCCTCGTCTTTGCTCGGAAAATCCCAGCGCAGGCGTTGATGACCCAAAAGGGGAGAAGATGGGAGAGTCGGAAAAACAGCAGGTAGTTTGCGGGATGGGCATGAAACTTCGTTTGGAGCTTGGAGAAGAGATGTTTTTTAGGTTTGCCTAAGAACTTCTGGAGCTTGGATAGGAAACGTTCTTTGGGTTTGCCCAGGACCTCTATAAAAGCAAGTTTTGCCGCCCAAAAGAAGAGGGTGGCTCCCAGGGTTTCAGCAACGCATGCGTAGATAATTGCTAGGGGCATGGGGAAAAGAAGCCCACCTAAGAGGGTGAGAAAGGTGGAATCGGGGATAACGAGTAGAACGGATAGAATGTAGATGCCTATGAAGTAAGCGGCGGATTGGACAGGGCTTTCATGGACAAAAGCCCTCCACTTGAAATATTCTTCTCGGATCCTCTCGAAGCTAAAGAGATGCATCCCCTCAGTGAGATAAAAGATGAGGATGAGCAGCAAGATGATGACCGCCGGGATCCATGTGATTATTTTTTTTCGCAATTGTGGTTCCAATTAATTTCTGCAGGTTATGCCTGCAGTTTGTACACTCTAAAGTAACATAAAGCTTAATCTTTTACTGAGATGAAGGATCCAAGTGAGCCTACATCTTCTTTAGTGATTAATTCATAATGAAAATCATTCTCTGGTGAGATCATGCCTTCCATGAGGATCGCCAGGCGGCGTGGATTGCTTCGAGAGAGGAGCTGGTGGGCGACTTTGCTAAAAGTGTCGTAATTGAGCTCTTTCATGCTTTCTATGCGTTTTTCAAGACGTTTGAAGTCTTGGTATTCAAAAGCAAGGTCGTTGAGGTGGGAGGCCATCCCGGGCATGTTTTCAGGGGGCATCTTTAAAAGTGTGATCAGCGTTGAGCGGATGCTTTCAAAGCGTCCTTCTGGGATTTGGACGCTGAGGTTTTTATCAAAATTTTCTAGGAATAGTTCAAAGCGCGCGAGCAAATCTGTGGGTGTGTGCGTGCTGGACTGGACAGCGAAGAATTGGAGGAGCTGTCTTTCTTCTTCGGTGTTCCATGCTTTGGCGATATAGGCCGTTTGTTGTTTTGTGCGCAGGGTGTCGAAGAAGGCATCGGTGAGGGCGTATCCTAAAATTTGTTGGATGGCTTTGAGTTCGTAGCTGAAAGGGCCTTCTTGCAAGAGGAGCAGAACGCCGCTTCCTTGACGATCGGTGGGCTGCACGATTTTGTAGGGGCCGTATTTATCTGAGAGGACGAGCACTTTTTTGGGGGGATGGTCTTGAACGAGATAGGGCTCAGAGGCAAGTTTGTTTTGTAGATTGCTCCAGAGGGTTTTTGCATCTGATTCAGAAATATTTCCGTAGAGCATTCCTTCGGTATAGGTTGTCTGGAAGAGTTGCTGTGCAAACTGGGAAAACTCTTCATAGGTGATTGCTTTGACAGCAGAGAGCTTGTCAAGTTCTGTAGGGTTGTTGAACAAAATGCTATCGAGTTGCTGCATTGCTTGGCGTACGGGCAGCTCCTTGGAAGCATTGTCGTAATCGGAGGCAAGCGATGTGCGGTAAATTTCGAATTCCTCTTTTGTGGGGGTCACTTTTTTTAAAGAGGAAAAGATCTGGTTTAACAAGAGGGGCGCTTTGTCATTGTATCCATTGAGGTGGAGATGGAATTCATATTCATCGCTGCTAAATCCTGCATGAAGTCCTGCACTTGAAGAGAGATCTAGATCTGCGGAAAGCTTTTCTGAAAGCGCGCGGGAGTAGAGATCTGCAAGGGCTTGAGATTTTGCTGTATTTTCGATGAGGGGGGATTGGAAACTAAAAAGGAATGAAACTTCGGGGACTTTATAGCGAGAGTCTGCAGCGTAGTAGATGCGGCTTCCTTCATCTACGTTGAGTAACAGAGGATTATCTTGAGTATATTTTTGATCTGCTGTGACGAGATCAAATTGTTTGGGGATATAAGGGTTAGCTGAAGGGAGTTGGATCTCAGGAGAGGGAGCAGAATCATTCCATGCAGCAATATGCGATCTACTCACAGGTTTGATGCTATATTCTGCATTCATCCATTTTTCTTTGGTATCTGTGGGCACATGGGTTTTTGCAGGATCTGCCAAAACGAAATACACGCAATTGTCGGCTTTGAGTGTTCTTACAAAAGATTGAATAAATGCCGGATCGAATTTCTGAGGGATGCTGAGTTTTTCTGGGTAGGTGGAGAGATCTTCATAAGGCATATTGGAAGAAATTTCCATGGCCATATGAAAAGCATCATCGCGGGATTGAAGCTGATAGTTAAGTTTTGCCATCGTTTGCATTTCATCGAATAGATAGCTTGGGAATCCATTTTTTTTGAGCCCAGCGATGGCTTGGAAAACGCGTGTGATTGCCGTGTCGATTTGTGTCAGGCCGTAATCGGTGAGCGAGATATCGATGGAGAAAAAGAGGCTTTGTTTACTCATGCGGTCGCAACTGACGCTGACATCTTCTGCGATTTTTTCATTTTTTAGCACTTGCGTCAGACTGTGTTCTCCCTCTTGTCCAAGGGCAAAAGAGACAAGGCCTGGCGCTTTGCGGTTCAAATCTTCTGCATAAATGGCAGGGACTTCCCAGTTCAAAGAGAGCTGTTTGATGTCTTTGACGGGTTTGATAAAGATCATATGTCCGCGTTGCTGGGCAGAGGTAATGTCGGCAGGAAGCTGTTTTTGCGAGACTTTGAATTGAGGTACTTTAGAAAAATCTTGGACCGCAAGTGCGCGCATCTCTTCGATGGGAAGAGGGGAGATCATGACGAGGTGCATGGAACTTGCGCTGTAGTGTGTTTGGTACCAATTTTTCACAGCGGACTGGGGGATTCCTGAGAGGGTTTGAGCATTCCCTGTAGAGAATGTGCTGTAGGGGTGGTTGGGGTTGCCGCTTTCTTTCATAATCATGTACTGGCGCCAGCCGTCATGCTCGATATTTTTAGCATGTTCTTGGTCGACTGCGTGCAGCTCCCTTTCGATGCAATTGGGAGAAAAGAGCGGATCGATAAAAAAGTGGGAGAAGCGATCTAAGGCTTCATCATAGGCGTCGTTGTTGACGGAGAACATGTAGACGGTGCGATCAGAGGCTGTGAAGGCGTTTACCTTGCCGCCGTGGTCTCCGATGAATTGCATGTATTCAAATTCGCTCGGATAAGCTCCTGTGCCCATGAATAGCATGTGTTCGAGAAAGTGGGCCATGCCGGGGTATTCTTTGGGGTCTTCCCATGAGCCTGCGTCCACAGCAACTCCAGCTGCGGATTGGTCGGCGCCTGGATCGGAGATGAGGTAGGCTTGCAGTCCGTTCTCTAAGAGGAGTTTTTCGACTTTTCTTCCTTCGAGCGATGGGCTCAAGATGGGAAGGGTGGCCTTATCTTCAATGATCTGATAGCTGGTGGAGGGTTTGTTTTCCTTAGCAGAGATACAAAGAGCGCAAGCGAGTAAAAGGGAAATAAATGCGGCGGATTTTAAGCGTGGCATGGTCGATTCCTCGTTTAGAGAGATTGATACTCATCATGCCCGAGAGAGGGAGAATTTTGCAATTCTAGACAGGTTTTCCTTGATTTCTTGCACTGATAGTTACAGATATCAAGTAGTGTCAGTTTGAAATTTCATATAATCTTTTTTAACAAGATTGCAGATATATTCTGCTCGGGCGGATCTGCGGGCGTGTTTGTCTTTTTTCGGGTTCTTTAAGCCTATTTTCGATCCAAAATAATCACGAAAATTGACAAAACCTCAAATCAGATAACGTTTCTTAAGAATGGAAATGAACTTTTGATTGGCTAAAACCAGGTCGAGAGATTAAAATTTTTTCATGACTTAATCGCCGAATAACTGGAGATCAACAATATGGTTAATTTTAATGATACCTCACTTGCGCCACTTGATCTGTCTTTTGAATCTCTGAAAAAATACAATCGTCATGGGGTGGAGTATTGGAGCGCCAGAGATCTTCAGTCGTGTTTAGGTTATTCCAAATGGCAACGATTTGTACCAGCTATTAAAAAGGCCATAGAATCTTGCATGCAATCTGGAAATAACCCGCAAAACCATTTTACCGGCGCCGGTAAAATGGTCGGTATCGGAAGCGGAACAAACAGGGAACTCGATGACTTTCACCTCTCTCGCTTCGCATGTTACCTGATTGCTCAGAATGGAGACCCAAGAAAACCAGAAATTGCCCAAGCACAAAAATATTTCGCGATTCAGACTAGGCGTCAGGAAATCTCGGAACAAATGGCAGCCGATCTCGAAAGGATAGAAACAAGGCACCAGGCTTCCGTGGAATTCAAAGCCTTATCCGGTGCTGCTCGGGAGGCTGGTGTGCAAGATAAGATGTTTGGTTTATTCCACGATGCAGGTTATAAAGGACTCTACGGTGGGTTGGGAGTAGACGCAATCAAGGCTCGCAAAGGAATTATGCCAAAAGAACAGCTTATGGATCGTATGGATACGACTGAACTTGCTGCAAACTTATTTCGCATGACACAAACCAGGGATAAACTTAAAAAGGAACGCATCAAAAACCAAAGAGATGCCATGGAAACCCACGAAATTGTGGGGAAAAAAGTGCGCTCAGTAATTGAAGAAATCGATGGCACCTTACCTGAAAATATTCCACCTGCTGAGCCGATCAAAAAAGTTAAAAAAAGAGTGAAAGCTGCTCATACTCAATTGGTTCTTGAGCCACAAGATGCAATGGGTATAGTTGTAGGTCCTCACAAAAATTAATAGACTTATCCCATTAATGAGGAGACGCTGGCTCTTTCCTGGAAATCTCTTTAAAAGTTCTGATAATCTTTTTTGACGAGGTTGCAGATGTATTCTGCTCGGGCGGACCTGCGGGCATGCTTGTCTTTACTGTCGCTGCCGGGGAAGTTTTCCATATCGATTTTGGGACCGAAGGCGAGGTGGATGTCGGCGCGTTTGGTGATGCGCGCTTCGCCGAGCTCGACTTGGATGGTTTGAGGAGGAGGGAGAAGTTCGTAGGTTTTTAGGGCAAGTGGGTAGAAATGGGTAGGGTGGCCGGCTCTTTGTGCCATGAGGTAGAACATTTCGATGCTTTGGGGATCATAAGGAGCGACTTCAACGATACCGTCTGCATTGGGGCGGTCTCTTCCTCCGCTGGGTGCAACGTAGATGGCTTTTCCCCCTTCGCTGAGCAATTGGCTCATGAGTTCCATGGTGCGCTTATTATGTAGCTGCTTTTTCATCTTATCTTCTGGGGGATGATCGATGTAGCGCTTGGAGTAGATGCAAAGGAGGTTTCTGCCCATGCTGAAGGGAGCGGCTAAGGGATCGATGATGACGCGCTCTCCTGCAACAAAAATCATTTCTTCGGCAAGTTTGGGATAGGTGTTTTCGAGAAGGATGCTGATGGCTTGGGGATCGGCTTCTATTTGGTGGTTGGCAAGAAAGATGGCGTTCTCACCTTTTTCCAAAGAAGCTGCGATCTCTTTTAAATGGTCGAGGCCCTGCACTGTGGAATGGGGGAGGTCGACGAGGGGTTTGATAAGGTCGATGCCGAACTGGTAGTAGTCGAAAGGTTTTCTAATGAGGGTGTGATACGGTTGAAAATCAAACGGATTTTTGCACTGTTCTTTGATGAGTACGAGCAGGTTCAAAAAGAGTTCGTGATGATCGTCAAGGGGTTCTTCTGCGCTTGAGATCGCATCTTGGTAGCCCAGGTAGAATTTTTCGAGGATGTCAGCAAACTTGGGAGAAATGGCTCCCTCTTTGACATATTGTTTAAGAGTTGAGTTAAACTTCGAGTTTTTTTCCATTGACCGTCGAGTAGAATTGAAAATCGTTAAGGTGAAGGTTGTCGTCATACTCAAAGCGGATCTCTGCGTTCGACTTGTGCGCCAGTTTGCTCAAGCGGTCTTTGTCTTGATGAGAAAGGAAATGATCGACTTGTGGATGGGCGATGATCTTCAAGCCAAATTGTTGCTGGTTGATCAATTTTTTCAAAGCGCGCTCGATTTCGATGGCGATGCTTTCATGGCTTTTGATCAAGCCGCTGCCATTGCAATAAGGACAGTTGGTAAAGATCGTCTGGGTGAGGGATTCTCTACTGCGCTGTCTTGTCATTTCTACAAGGCCGAATTCGCTCATGCCTAAAATGGTGCATTTAGCGGAGTCATCTTTCATCGCTTCTTTTAAGCGGTCGAGAACTCTGCGCTGGTTTTTGCGCGAGCGCATATCGATAAAGTCGCAGATGACAAGGCCTCCGACATTGCGAATGCGCAGCTGTCTTGCAATTTCTTCAGCAGCTTCCATGTTGATGTGAACAAGGGCTTCTTCGACATCTGATGTTGCACTCTGATGGGTGCTTCTGCCTGAGTTGACATCGATCGTGTACATCGCTTCTGTGCGATCAAAAAAGAGATACCCGCCGCTAGGCAGCCAGATTTTGCGCCTGAGGGCTTTATCGATGTCATTTTCCACGTTGAAGCGCTCGAACATCGGCGTTTTATCGCGATAGAGTTCAATTTTTACAAGGTGTTCGCTGCTGTAGTGTGAGTAGATCTTTTTACAGCGCTGGTAAGTCGCATAGTCGTCGATGAGGATGCGATCGTATTTTTTATCGACGGCTGTAAGCACTGCGCGTTTAATAATGTCTGACTCTTCAAAGAGGCAAGTCGGCTTGTTCGACTTATTGAAGCTATCGATAATTCCTTGCCACGTCTTGAGAAGGTCGTTTGCTTCTTCGATGAGCATTTCGGGAGTGGCACCTACACTAGCGGTGCGGCAAATAAGCCCCATATCTTTAGGCATCTCAAAGGCGCGGATGGGTTTTTTCAGCCGATCGCGAGAGGCAGCATCATCGATTTTGCGCGACACGCCCCGATGCGGGGTGTTGGGCAAGAGAACTAAGTATCTTCCAGGAAGAGAAATATTAGAAGTTAATCGTG
>JAHFTO010000046.1 GCA_023269355.1 Chlamydiota bacterium
GGATCTTGCAAAATACATTATTTCCGGGTCTGAGATGAATGTGTATTGGCTTTTCTCTTTGGAGTCTGTGAGAAGAACTTATACTGAAGTGCATTCATTAAAGGTTAATTATAAGAAATTTCGCTTTTTACAGATATTGCATCAGTGCAAAAAGTTTGCTTGCAGAGAAGGCGTTCAGTTTAAAGATATGATGGGTTATTGGAGGCATTTATTTGTCTTGGAAAAGTTGGTGTATTTCCTTTCTTTTTTACTTGCGCTTTTCATTCGTTCAAGTCCAAAGAATCACAGAGGAAAGGCTTATGCAAGCGCAAAGGCATATTCTTTTTCTCATCCAGCTCTTGGAGTTCCCAAGAAATTTGCGGGTGAATATAAAAATATCATGGATGTTTTCCAACAGTTTAAAATAAACGATTAGGTGTAGAGATGAAAACAGTGATTTTAGCAGGCGGGCTTGGAACGCGTCTTTCTGAGATGACAGGTCAGATCCCAAAACCCATGGTTGAAATTGGTGGCAGGCCTATCCTTTGGCACATTATGAACACATATGCTAGTTATGGCTTTCAAGAATTTGTTGTCGCGTTAGGGTATAAGGGCGATGTGATCAAGGAGTATTTTCTCAATTATCGCGCGATTAATAGTGATTTGAGCATTGATCTTTCTACGGGAAAGGCGGAAATCAATACAGGTATTAAGATGGACTGGCGAGTCCATTTGATCGACACGGGGCTGAATACGCAGACGGGCGGAAGAATTAGGGCCTTGAAAGAGGTGATTGGCAATGAAACGTTTCTACTTACTTACGGAGATGGCGTTGCAAATGTTGACATTTCAGAGCTTGTCGCATTCCATAAGTCCCATGGCAAGTTAGCCACTGTAACAGCAGTGCATCCCCCTGCTCGATTTGGCGGACTTGTCCTAGATGGCAATCAAGTAGTAGAGTTTTCAGAGAAGAACCAAGCCCAAGAGGGGTGGATCAACGGTGGTTTCTTCGTTTTGGAACCCGAAGTTCTTCAATATATCCGCGATGAAAGAACTCTTTGGGAAAAAGAGCCGCTCGAAAAATTAGCTGAAGAAAATCAATTGATGGCCTATTTTCATTCTGGTTTCTGGCAGCCTATGGACACTTTGCGCGAACAACGCTTATTGCAAGCTCTTTGGGAAACTGGAAATGCGCCATGGAAGCCAAAATTTGTAGAGGTTTCATGAAAGATTTCTGGATTAATAAAAATGTGTTTGTGACGGGTGCGTCAGGAGTATTAGGTTACTGGCTTACAAGAGCACTCGTTCAGGCAAAAGCAAATGTCGTCACTTTGCTCCGGGATCCCGACCCACATAGCGCTTTGATTAGCAGCAAGCTGATTGACAAAACGCGCGTGGTTCAAGGTGAGCTTGAAGATTACGCCTCGTTGGAGCGCGCCATCAATGAGCATGAGATCGATACAGTTTTTCATCTTGGCGCGCAGACAATCGTTGGCACAGCACTTCGCAACCCGCTCCCTACGTTTGAGAGTAACATCCGCGGCACTTACAATCTTCTAGAAGCTTGCCGCCAACATCAGACATTGGTGAAACGGATTGTTGTTGCTTCCAGCGATAAGGCCTACGGCTCTAGCTTAGTGTTACCATATACTGAGGATATGCCGCTTAAAGGCCAGCATCCCTATGACGTTTCTAAATCCTGCACGGATCTTCTTTCATACACTTACTACCACACTTATGGTCTTCCTGTTGTAGTTGCACGGTGTGGCAATCTTTATGGCGGCGGGGATTTAAATTGGAGTAGGCTAATTCCAGGGACAATCCGAAATTACCACTGCAAAGTGGCGCCGGTGATTCGCAGTGATGGGACTTTTACAAGAGACTATCTGTACGTTGAAGATGCCGTTTATGCCTATCTTTTACTGGCTTCCAATGCTCATCTCGACAATATTAGCGGCCAGGCGTTCAATTTTGGACCCAATATCCCTTATTCTGTTTTACACATCGTAGAAGCCTTGCAGCGTTTGATGAATTGCTCAGAGTTGCCTCCTCAAATTTTGAATGAGGCAAAAGATGAGATTCGCGATCAAAGCTTAGATTCTGCGAAAGCAAAGCAGCTCTTAGGATGGCAGCCGCTTTTTACCCTCGAGGAGGGATTAGAGCGTACAATTCGCTGGTATAGTAAATATTTAGAAGAAGTACTTAATGAAGAGGTTTGTTCGGTATGATCGCTACTCATGATACTTGTCGCTTTTGTCAAACCCCCCTTGAGCATTCCTTTTGCGACTTGGGGATGACACCGCTCTCGAACTCCTATTTGACCCAGCAGCAGCTTGAAAGGGGGGAGGCATTTTATCCCTTGCATGCGTATGTCTGCTCCGAGTGTTTTTTGGTACAAGTTAAAGAGTACGAACTTCCTCAGAATATTTTTGGGGATTATGCCTATTTCTCCTCCTACTCGGACAGTTGGTTGAAGCATTGCAAGCAATATGCGGAGAAAATGATCGAGGATTTGAAGCTTGATCCTTCCAAGCAGGTCATAGAAATTGCGAGCAATGATGGATATTTACTGCAGTTTTTCAAAGAGCGCAATATTCCCGTTTTGGGAGTAGAACCTGCAGCTAATGTGGCTAAAGTAGCGGAAGAGAAGGGGATCCCTTCTTTGGTTGAGTTTTTTGGCAGCAGCCTTGCTGAAGAGATGAAAGCAAAAAATATGCAAGCGGATTTACTCATCGGCAACAATGTGTTAGCCCATGTTCCTGCATTGAATGATTTTGTTAAGGGTCTGAAGATCTTGCTGAGGGCGGATGGGATCATTACGATGGAGTTTCCTCATTTGCTTCAGCTGATGCAGAGCTATCAGTTCGATACGATTTACCATGAGCATTTTTCCTACTTTTCTCTTCTAGCTGTGGAGAAGGTTTTTAATGCGCAGGGACTAAAAATATTCGATGTTGAAGAATTAAAAACGCATGGAGGGTCTTTAAGAATTTATGCGACGCATAGGGAGAATGCCCAAAGACAGATCCATCCGCGTGTTTTAGATATCAAGGAAAGAGAGCGCGGGTTGCATTTTGAAGAGCTTGGTGGCTATGCCCAGTTTGCTCTTGATGTTCAACAGATTAAGTCGGATCTTCTCAGTTTTTTCCTGGATTGCAAGAAAAAAGGAAAGAGCGTCGTTGGCTATGGAGCACCTGCGAAAGGTAACACTCTTCTTAATTTCTGCGGTATCCGCTCGCAGTTCTTAAAATTTACAGTGGATAGAAGTCCTCATAAGCAAGGGCATTTCTTGCCTGGTACTCATATCCCTATTTATGCAGTGGAAGAAATTGCTAAAGCAAAACCTGATTATCTTTTCATCCTTCCTTGGAATTTGAAAGAAGAAATCATGAGCCAGATGGCATTTATTAGGGAGTGGGGTGGAAAATTTGTGATTCCTATCCCTGAATTGGAGATTTTAGAATGAAATTTGTACCACTCAAGCTCAGCGGCGCTTATTTAATCGAGCCGGAACCGATCGTGGATGAAAGAGGAAGCTTTGCGCGCCTCTTTTGTACGAAGCAGTTTCAAGAGAAGGGGCTCAATTCCCATCTTGAGCAGTGCAGCTTCTCTTTTAATCATAAAAGAGGAACGTTGCGGGGGATGCATTTTCAAAAAGAGCCTCATCCTGAAATAAAATTAGTGCGTTGCACGCGTGGTCAAATTTACGATGTGATTATCGATTTGCGTCCCGATTCGCCTACTTTTAAGCAATGGGAAGGAGTCATCCTCTCTCCAGAAAATCGACACATGTTGTATATCCCTGAGGGATTTGCGCATGGATTCCAAACGCTTGAGGATCATTCTGAAGTATTTTATCAGATTTCTGCTTCTTATGTTCCAGAATGTGCATCGGGCGTGAGATGGAATGACCCAGCATTTGGAATTGCTTGGCCTACCCATGTGAGCGTGATTTCAGTAAAAGATCAACAATACGTGGATTTAAAATGAAAAGAGTTCTAGTCACAGGCGCTACTGGATTCATCGGCAGGCATTGTCTTCCTTTGCTCAAAAATAGAGGCTTTGAAATTAATGCGATTACACTTCCCAATGATAAAATTGTTGTTGAAGGAGTAAATTGTGTGCCTTTTAACTTGTTAGAGAATGCAGGTTTCCATGAGCTCCTTGCTGAGTTAAAACCGTCCCATCTTTTACATTTTGCTTGGGTCACAGCGCCTGGACATTTGTGGGATTCCAGAGATAATATCACTTGGCTTAAAAAGAGTATCGAGTTGCTAGAGGCTTTTGCTCTCCAAGGAGGTAAAAGAGCGGTTTTTTCTGGAACATGTGCAGAATATGATTGGAATAGCTCTTTATTTGAAGAATACAAATCCACTTGTTTACCCCAGACTCTTTATGGATCTAGTAAGTTAGCATTGCAATTAGTTGTCGAGGCACTCGCGAAGCAGATGGGTTTTTCTCAAGCATGGGGAAGGGTTTTTTATCTTTACGGACCTCATGAATATCCCCAGCGTTTTGTGCCCGCGGTAATTCAAGGTTTGTTGCAGAAAAAAGATGTCCCCTGTTCGCATGGCAACCAGGTGCGGGATTTTTTACATGTGGAAGATGTCGCTGATGCTTTCATCACGTTGTTGGATTCTGACGTCGAGGGAGTAGTGAACATTGGATCAGGGCAAGGCATTACTCTTAAGCAAGTAATCGATCACATAGTTCAACGATTGGGAGGTGCAGATCTCATTCAGTTAAATGCATTGGCTTCTCCTAGAAATGAGCCTGCCCGTTTAGTTGCCACAACGGATAGATTAAGAAACGAACTTGGATGGAGTCCCCGCTGGGGATTGGAAGAGGGACTAAAGAATACTATTTCCTGGTGGGAGAGGGCAATGAGCGATGTCAGAGTCTGATCCTGTCCTTATCACGGCGATCATTCCCACTTTTAGGCGTCCAGACCGCTTAAAAAAAGCGATTCAGAGTGTTCTTGATCAATCTTATGCCTTTCTTCAAGTTTGCGTTTACGATAATGCATCTGGAGATGAAACAGCTCGCATTGTATCAGAATTCACTAAAGTCGATTCTCGAGTCAAATATTACTGTCATCCCCGCAATATTGGAGCTGCAGAAAATTTTCAGTTTGGGCTTTTGCGTGTAGATACCCCTTTTTTTTCATTTCTTTCCGATGATGATTTTTTACTTCCTGAATTTTACGCTACAGCTCTTCAAGGTTTTAAAGAATATCCAGATGCAGCCTTTTTTTCAGGAGCCGTGATCGATATCACTGAAAAGGGCGAGGTTGTCGATATCATTCTCTCAAAATGGCCTCAGCAGCAATATTACGTTCCTCCACATGGGCTTTTG
Organism: Chlamydiota bacterium; assembly: GCA_023269355.1. Classification (GTDB taxonomy): domain Bacteria; phylum Chlamydiota; class Chlamydiia; order Chlamydiales; family Rhabdochlamydiaceae; genus CAJCIW01. The sequence continues at coordinate 5,335 of JAHFTO010000046.1, forward strand.
GAGATGATCGGTAAGTACTCCAATTGGGCAGGTACGCTCTTTCGAGGGGAAGTAATAAAAAAAAATGGTGGAATCGATGTACAGCTAAAGGCCATTGATATCGATTATGTATTACGTGCAGCTGCTCATCTCCCATTTACGATCTCAAAAAAACATTGTGCAGTATTTGTTCAGCACTCAACATCTTATTCTAAAAATAATGGGCTGAAACTAATTTGGCCGGGTTGGCCCGTAATGATTTCTAAAATTAAAGAAAACCCTTTTTTGTCTGCTGAAACGAAGAAACTTGCTGAACAAAAACTGCATTGCGAACTTCAAAGTTTGTTACTAATGAATGCATTGCGAAGCCTTGAGGAGAAGCAGTTTGATGCGGCTTCATCGATTGCCGCTATTTTTAATCAGGTCATCACTCAAAAATGGAAAGGGTATTTACTCTCTGCGGTAGTAGAGTGTTCCAAGGTTTTTCCTGCTTTCACAAAGTTGCTGGGCGGGATGATGGCCTTAAGGCGTTTTTTGTTGAGGAGAAATAAACAATCTGTTTTCCAAAAATCTATGGGTTTTTGATGTCTGAATCTACAGCTGTATACCCAAACAACTTGAAGACCTGGGAATTTGGCAAGGAGGGTCCTCAGAATTTCTGTTCGGAACGAGAGACCATTGCCGGTAGGCAAGGCGCGAGTGAGAACGGAGATTCTGAGGTAAACCCGACGTCGCCAAAAACCAAGTCTTCAAGTTGTTTGGGTAAAATCACAACGATTATACCAACATATAAAAGACCTAAACTATTAAGGCGCGCACTTTCTAGCGTCTTAAGACAAACGTATCCGTATTTTGAGGTACATGTCTATGATAACGCTTCAGGGGATGAAACAGAAGAGGTTGTGAATGAGTTTCGAGAGAAGGATGCACGAGTAAAGTACCATCAACATCCTGAGAACATCGGGATGATGGGCAATTACGAGTTTGCGATGAAAGAGGTAAAAACTCCTTATTTTTCCGTGCTATCCGATGATGATTTAGTCTTACCGTGGTTTTTTGAGACTGCTTTAAAAGGGTTTGAGAGTTTTCCCGAAGTCGCATTTTCTGCAGCTTCTACTCTCATTATGTCTGAGAAGGGTGAAATTGTGCGAGTTCCCTTGGATTTTTGGCCCAAAGAGGGCTTTTTTTCTTCAGTAGAGGGTCTTACAGAAATGATTTCAAAATACCCTATTCCCACATGTATTTTATTTCGGAAAGAAGTGATAGATGAAGTGCCGATTGATCGAGGCAATGTGCTGACATGGGATTGTGATTTTCTCCTTCAGGTTGCTGCGCGGCATCCTATTTTTATTAGTAAGAGGCCTTGCGGGATATTTTTACACCATGACACTTCCTATTCTAACGCGCAAACGTTTAATAAATGGCAGGATGCTCTAAAGCGAATAAGCAAGCGGATAGAAGCTCTTGAATTCCTTCCTGCGACCGCAAAAATGGGAGCGATCAATCTGATCGATAATGATTTAAAAATTTGCAATCGTTCTTTTATTATTATACATCTTGTTAACAAAAGATTTGAAGAGTCGTTCAATTGCGCGAAATTGTTTCGAGAGACGTATGGGGATAGTTTTGATTCGTTAATATTATTGATTTCGAGTAAGATCTGTTGTTTGTTTCCTCTATTTGTTCGTTTGTTGCTGCTAATTCGTAATGTGAAAATGTTAAAAAAAGCAAAATTGTTTCGCTCATACGTCCAATATGCTAAGTGGTTGTGGGAATTTCAGTAAACCTTGAACCTATTACTGGGATAGGTTCTTTCAAAGATATCATGAATTCAATATAGGAGTGATGCACATGTTAAGAAAATTTATTTTCCTATTCATCGGGGTGTTTTCAGCTTTATTTTCAAAGCCAGTTGAGTTTCCGCAAGTCATTGACTTTGGATCATTTGACCTTAGACCAAGTTATGCTGGTGAACGAGGTTGGCAGTGGTATCTAAGAAATGCAAATTACCAATCGGTATTGGGAGCCTTTAATGGAGCTCCAGAATTTGGAGCCTTTTTTGCTTTTTTGAAAAATGAATATCACATTGATATCGTGATCGAAACAGGTACACATTTGGGAAATACGACCCAATTTTTGGCTACATGCTTTCCAGAAGTCCATACCATTGAAATCATGGAAACTCATTGCAATCGCGCCAAAGAGATTTTCAAAAGTCAACCCAATGTCCATTGCCATCTTGGAAGTTCAGAAAAGGTTTTAAGCGAACTTCTGCCATCTTTAATCGATAAACCCATTGTTTTTTATTTAGATGCGCATTGGTATGACTATTGGCCATTAGTAGATGAGATAGAAGAAATTGCAAAAACACATAAAAATAACTGTGTGATTGTGATTGATGATTTTAAAGTCCCAGGTCGTAATGATTTAGCTTATGATGCTTATGTCATCGATGGGATCCTTCACGAGTGCTCTTATGAATACATCAAAGCCCACATGGAAAAAGCTTTCACAGATTACAATATGCATTTTCTCCTGCCTAAGAATGCGATTGCAAGAGCAAAATTCGTCGCTGTTCCTAAAAAAATGGTATTGAGAAGCTAGTATTATCTTTTAATGATGATAGCGACGCTGTCATAGAAGTGGATAGAGAAGATGTCTTTTTTGTAGATGTTTAATCCCTCTGCAATATTGGGGGGAATTGCACGGTGGCTTGCTTGGCCTGTTGTAGCTCCGATATAATTGATTTCATCGACAAGGGATTTTAAAAAATTTACAGTGGTATCGTTTCCTCTTCCTCCGAATTGAGGCCAATAAGAGGTGTGCAAATCTTCGATGATGTACATTCCCCCGCTTTTCACATGCGGAAACAAAGCGGCAAGACTTGTGAGCTGTTGATTCATGGTGTGCCCGCCATCGTCTAGGATGATGTCAAAATTTCCATCCGTTATTTCAATAAAATGTTGCAGGTCGCTCTGATTTTCTTGGTCGCATTTATGGTAGTGGGAGCGAATGGAGAAATACTCAGCGCGTTTCAAAGTAATATCCATAAAATGGAGGTCCGCATTTTTAAAATACTCTTCCCACAATTTCACACTAGCTCCTCTGTCAAGTCCAATTTCAAGAAACTTAATGGGTTTTTCTTTTAGAGGAGCAAAATATCTGGAATAGATTTCGGTGTAGTTATGGTATGTGGAATTTTTATCAGCTCCTACTCTTACAGCGATTTCATCTAAATAGCGGTATTCATCCAGAATTTCAGATGAGTACAAAGTGTGAATGAGGAGGGCAAACAAGCAAATAAGAAGTCTTTTCATAAAATTTACCTGAAATAGATTTACAATTTTTTTCCTGAGTCCCTTGCAAGTTCTAGGCGCCATTATAATTCTTAAGGCTTGGGAGCATGTAAATTTTTACGTGAGGGTTCAAACACCCAATGAAGACGATCATGTTGCTTGAAGAGCCCCATACTTCATCGCAATGGGCAAGGCACCATGTGTCTACGATGACATCGCGGGCCATATCTAAGGGATCTTCTTGAGGGATGAGATTCCAATCTGTGACGACGTCTTGGGCTCTGGGGATATCGCAGATGACGATGTTGTATTTTGTCTTTAGTCTATCGACTAAGGGTTGGAGAAGTGTCGCTAGAAAGATCTGAGTGGTCTTGGGATCTTTGGATGCCATGATCTCATCGATGTCTCTTTCCACATCGTTTAAAAATGCATCGGGACCTTTGTCACAGTTTTGATAGTGCTGCATATAACGGACATGGATCCCAATTTTTAAATTCGGCTTGTAAGAGGGACCGTTCAATTTTTTGCAGATCGTATCGATCTTTTCTTGCAATTCAGGGACAGGTTGGATGTAGCGCGCAATAAATGGGTAGAGCCTGTGGCGGAAGAGGGAAAAGTCGGGATCATCGTAGAGCGCTCTATTCATATAGACAAATTTCAAATGGTGGTAATGGGTCATCCCATTGGTCGGGTATGTTGAGAAGCCAGCAAAACCTCCAGGATAGGATACGACGCGAAGGAAGGTGGGAAGGCCGTTTGGTTTTAGAAAAATTTGAGGGTCTTCAAATTCTTTAAAAAGAAGTGGGAATACATTGCACGTATATCCATAGGCGTCTGACATGTTGATATGTAGGCCATAACTCTCATCATGTTTGACGCAATAGATCCATTCCACAACGCGCGTTAGGTTGGAAAACAGTCCGCCGTCGTCGCCTTTCCATTCGATCATTCTTAAATCGTTTCCTGAGTGGATGTTTGGAAGAAAGAGGCAAGTGATGAGGCTAAGCAGTATTTTTAACATTTGAATGCACCCTGTTAAAAAACGGTAATCCTAAGTCGCTTAGAGTTATCTAGTCAATAAAATTTACACCCAATTCTTGGGCCAATTTGGGTATACAATTTCAGATGAGAGTTGTAGTGTGAAGAAAAGAGGTGGGCTGTGGCAAAAAAAATGGATTCCATTCGCTGGTTTGATACCCTTTCGATCAAAGATGTGCCTCTGGTGGGAGGGAAAAATGCTTCTTTGGGTGAGATGGTGCGAGGCCTGAAGAAGGAAAAGATCAAGGTGCCGGATGGATTTGCTACAACATCTCAAGTGTATTGGGAGTTTTTAAAGGATAATGGTTTAGATGAGCAAATCGCAGCTCTATTCGGGGATTTGAAACGCAAGAAGCAATCTTTAGAGAAAGTGGGAAGGCAGATTCGAGGTTTGATCCTTGCCGGCAGATTTTCTGCAGAGGGGGAAGCAGAGATTGTGGAAGCTTATCGCGAGCTTAGTAGGCTCTCGCGTGTAAAAAACGGGGATGTTGCGGTGAGAAGCAGTGCAACGGCAGAAGATCTCCCCTCGGCAAGTTTTGCAGGACAGCAAGAGACATTTTTGAATGTATCCGGAGACAAGGAGCTGCTTAAGGCGTGCAGGGCGTGTTTTGCGTCTTTGTTTACCGACCGGGCGATTGCGTATCGCGAGGCAAAGAAGTTTAACCATTTGAAGATCGCTCTTTCGATTGGGGTTCAAAAGATGGTGCGCTCAGATCTTGGGAGCTCGGGAGTGATGTTTACTTTGGACACAGAGACAGGTTTTCCTCATGTGGTGGTGATCAATGGGACCTGGGGACTGGGAGAAAATGTCGTTCAGGGCACGGTCAATCCTGATGAATATGTCGTTTTTAAGCCGTTTCTTGGGAAAAAAGGGGTTACGCCCATTCTTGAAAAAAGCGTAGGTGCCAAAGAGAAGAAGATGATCTACGTCAAAAACGGCGGAACGAAGAATGTAGGGACTACTCTTAAGGAAAAACAGAGTTTTGTTTTAAGCGATAAGGAGATCATCCAACTCTCCTCCTGGGGAGTGGCCATTGAGAAGCACTATGGTAGGGCAATGGATATCGAATGGGCAAAAGACGGCAAAACCAAGGAACTCTTCATCGTACAAGCGCGCCCTGAAACTGTGCAGTCTTTGAAAAAGGCGGATGCGTTTAAATCTTATTCCCTTTCTAAGAAAGGAAAAGTGCTTTGTCAGGGGCTTGCCATTGGAGAAGCGATTGTTGCTGGACAGGCGCAGGTGATTAAGCATTTGTCTGATATCGGCAAGTTTCAAACGGGCAACATTTTGATCACGACAATGACATCGCCGGACTGGGTGCCGATCATGCAGAAAGCGGCTGCAATCATTACCGATCACGGGGGAAGAACATCGCATGCAGCGATTGTCAGTAGAGAACTGGGAGTGCCTGCGATTGTCGGAACAAATGAGGGAACGCGCCGTATCAAAGATGGCCAGAGCATCACGATCTCTTGTGCTGAGGGAGAGTTGGGTTTTATTTATGAAGGCGCAGTTCCCTTCAAGCAGCAGGACATCAAAGTAGGAAAGCTGCCTAAGATCAAAACAAAGCTCATGATGAATATCGCAAGTCCACAAGGTGCCTTTCGTTGGTGGAGGCTCCCTTGCGAGGGGATTGGACTTGCGCGCATGGAATTTATCATCAACGATATCATTAAAATTCATCCCATGGCACTTGTGCATTTTGACAAGATCAAAGATCCCAAAGAAAGGAAAAAGATTCAGACGTTGACACGTGGGTACTCCAGCAAGCGGGAATATTTTATCGATCATCTTGCAAAGGGTATCGGCAAGATCGCCGCTTCGCGCTATCCCTATCCGGTGATTGTGCGTATGAGCGATTTCAAAACCAATGAATACGCCAATCTGATTGGAGGCAAGGTGTTTGAACCGGAAGAAGAAAACCCTATGCTGGGCTTTCGCGGGGCATCCCGTTATTACAATCCCAGATATGAGCAGGGATTTGCCCTAGAGTGCGCAGCGATTAAGAGGGTGAGAGAGAAGATGGGCTTTCCCAATGTGATCATTATGATCCCCTTTTGCCGCACCTTAGAAGAGGCAGACCGTGTGCTTCAGGTGCTTGCAAAGAATGGACTCAAACGCAAACAAAAAGGGTTGCAAGTGTACGTAATGGCGGAGATCCCTTCGAATGTGATTTTAGCGGAGCAGTTTGCCTCTAGATTTGATGGCTTTTCGATTGGGTCAAATGATTTAACGCAGCTTGTGCTCGGGATTGATCGGGATTCAGAAGAGCTTTCTGCATTATTTGATGAGCGCAATAGTGCCGTAAAGCAGATGATCTCAGAGCTCATTAAAGCAGCGCACAAGAAAAAGCGGAAGGTGGGGATTTGCGGCCAGGCGCCCAGCGACTACCCCGAGTTTGCTAAATTCCTTGTGCGATTAGGGATCGATTCCATCTCCTTGAATCCAGATAGCATTCCAGGGGTTATTAGGTGTCTTGGAAAGAAATAGACTTCTTATTTTTTTTGAATCAGATTTTTGGGAGTTTTTTGGAATGTTCTATTAACTTTTTTTCTTCTGATTTTACGCGGCGTTCAAGTTTCTTAACATCTTCTTCTGGAGGCAGGTTTTCTGGTTTAATCCCTCGTTTCCCAAGCATATCGCGAACACTCTGATTATTTTGTACATGTTCTCCTGTTATTGATTTTTCTCCCCATAAATTTGCTTGTGATACGTTGTGATTAGTCATCTCTGTAGCGAGATTTTTGGCAGCAATGGTTAGGGTAGGTAGGAAATCTGCCAGTGGACGGCTTTGTGTAATCCCATATTTGTTTTTCATCATCTGCGTGCAATGCCCTCCGAAAAGAGCGGTATCTCCCATAGAGCGAATGCGGCCAAAGCCAGCATCATCTACGCCACGTTCATAGATGTTTTGGGAAAGAGTTTTTTCAGATTCTCTGAGCTTGTCTCTAGCTTCTAATCTGGCTTGTAAAAGCATGCGGCTTTCGATTAACTCTTGTTTGCGAGTTTGAATAGCAAAATAACTTTGAGCAAAGGCGATAGCTTCCTTGCGCGGATCTCCATTTTGCGCGATCAGATAACAGGCGTACCTGCTCAACATGAAGTCTTCAATTTCTCGTTCTGCTCCTTTGCCCACAGTGATCATTTTCGTGACGCCACGAAAATGATCATTAGGGTCGCAAGCTGTTGTTTTACAGGATTCTATAGCACGGGTAATAGTCGTAATGAAGTTCTCCCAGCGTGCATATCCAAGAGGCTCTTGTAAATCTCGAGCGAACCAAAACTCGATCTCTTCTCCAGGAATAATTTGCGCTAAACTATCAAAATGGCTTTGAAGTTTTTTTATGATCTCTCCATTGGACATGACATAAACCCTGCGAAATGAAACTTTTGGAAATAATCATAGCTAAAAGCAAGGAAATCTTTCAATTCCAATGTTAACAATTACAGCATATCCTCAAACACTTTCTTAAGGACGCTGCTTGCATATTCCTTTCTTTTTTGCACGTTGTCTAGTGTGAGAATGTGGTCGTGATAAAGGGCATACATGTTTTCCGCTCCATAGGTCTTAAACCACTGCTTGAGCAGATCTACCTCTTCTGCGTTAAAATAGGTCTCCCCATTTAGAAACTTCAATTTGATCACTTTGTATAACACGTCTTTTGGCAGGGGATCGTCT